>JAJYIW010000161.1 GCA_021789855.1 Chloroflexota bacterium
ATATCACCCAAAACAGGACCGCGTCCACATCCACCGGGACGGTGTCTTTGGTGAGGGTCTTTTCCGCATTGAAGGGGGTCACCATGACGCGGTGATCGATCCAGACCGGCGTCGAATCGATAATCGGGATGATCCAGAACATGCCCGGCCCGCGCAGTTGGTGAAAATTACCCAGGCGCAGCACGACCGCTTTTTCCCATTGCGCGGCTACTTTGAGCGCAAAAAGGATGTAAAGACCGATAAGCACCACCCCGATCGCCCAGGCTGCCACGACATTCTTGTTTACATGGGCGTTATCCAGCCTGATGGCCCCAAAGATCGCGATGGCATAGATCAGCAGACTGATGAAACTTGCGATGGGGCTGATGTGAATAGTATCCGCCTGCTTTTCCCGCTGGCCTTTGCTCTGCGGTTGATTCTGATCCTCTTTTTTTGATTGTATCGATCGCAAGAAAGACATCATATTCTCCTCACTAATCCTTGTTTTCTGCCTCACCCGGGTAATCCCGAATGGCCGGCAGGTTAGACGGTTGAATAGTTTTTAATTCTTCGAGTGCGTCATCCAGGCTGTAACCCAGGCGGATGACCTCTGCGGCATATTGAACAGTCAATTCTTCCAGGCTTTTCTTTTTGAGCTGCTGAATCATTCCTTCGGTCGGCTCTTCCCATATATAGGTGCCCCGCCCTCGCTGGGTAGAAATCAGGCGGGAATCGTCCAAAACCCGGTAGGCTCTCCCAACCGTATTGAAATTAATGCGCAGCTCGGTGGCCAGTTCTCGCACGGTGGGGAGCTGATCGCCCAATTTCAACTCACCTTTGACTACCATTTGCTCGATCTGGCGAGCTATCTGCAAATAGATGGGCTCAGGCGATCGAAAATCTAGCGATAATTTCCCTTGCAGCGGGTTCAAACCATGCCCCTCCTTTGTATCAAAGAACTATTGTATTATTGTATCATTGAATATATTGTATACCATTATTTAAAAATGTCAATAGGATTAAATTTCAGATAGCCTGACCGGCCGGTTTTCATCATACGAGCGGCGAGCCGCCAGGCCCATAACGACTGGCATGCGGGCATCCTTCCCGGTCACCAGAACCGGCTGATCCAGCAATACCGCGTCAATGAAGCTGCGCATTTCGGCTGCATAACTCTCCAAATAGCGCTCGGTGAAAAAGTAGAGCGGTTTATCCCGGTAAATGGCCTGGCCCGCGCTGACGGTGGCCGAATTGGGGTAATTGTTGGAGATCTGAATGGCGCCTTTACTGCCAAAGACTTCGACGCGCTGGTCATAACCGTAAGCAGCTTTCTCACTATTATCAATCGTGCCCAGGGTGCCATCTTCATACTTCAAAAGTAAAAGGACGGTATCCAGGTCGCCGGCTTTGCCGATCTCGGGATCGATCCGCACTCCGCCACCGGTATAAATCTCCACCACCTCTTTACCGATCAGGTAACGCGCCATGTCGAAGTCATGGATGGTCATGTCCATGAAAATGCCACCAGAGGTCTTCACATACTCCGGCGTAGGGGGTTCGGGGTCGCGGCTGATGATGTGGATGAGATGCGGCTCGCCGATCTCGCCGCTGGCGACGGCCTGGCGCACGCGGTTGAAGCTGGGGTCAAAACGGCGGTTAAAGCCGATCTGGAGCTTGACGCCCTTCTCTTCGGCCAATTTCAAGGCCTGATCGATCTTCTGCAAGGAGAAATCGATAGGTTTTTCGCAAAAGATATGTTTACCGGCTGCAGCCGCTTCGCCGATGATCTGCGCGTGCGTGTGGGTCGACGAGCAGATGACCACAGCGTCCACCTGCGGATCGGCCAGGATATCGTGGTAATCGCGCACCACTTTGGGAACCCGGCAGCGTTCGGCGACCTTGTGGGCTTCAGACTCGTTGATATCCGCCACCACCATCAGGTTAGCGGTGGGGATGCGGTAAGCCAGGTTTTCGGCATGAACTTTGCCGATCGTCCCGGCGCCAATCAAGCCAAGATTCAAACGTTGTTTGACCATATAACCTCACTTATTGAATAGACGAAGCAGTGGATTAATTTTTTGACAGAATAACCGATGTTGAGTCGCGTATCACCAGGGTTGGCTGGATCATGCGGTTTTCAACCGGCTTTTTAGCCAGGCCGGAGAGCAGCATACCCATGGCCATCTTTCCCATTTCATACTTAGGCTGCCGAATAGTGGCCAGCGGAGGATAAACGATTTCGCAGAGGTCGTTATCATCAAATCCGATGATGCTGATATCTTTGGGGATTTCAAGCCCCATTTGCCGGCAGGCCATCATCGCTCCAATAGCCACTGTGTCACAATAACAAAACAGGGCGGTCACGCCAGCCCGGATCAGCCGGGGAGCAAGCGATTGGCCGGCTTTCATATCCCCCTGCAAATCGCCTTCGTCAGCGGTCTGATCGATGCTTACCCATGAGGCTTTTGGGGTAATGCCATGCGCTTTCAATGCATCCAGGTAAGCATTTAAACGATGCTGGTTAGAAGCCGGCCTGTTGCTCATGCCAATATAACCGATCCGCCGGTGGCCTAAACCCAGCAAATGCTGCATAGCCTGTTGGCCGCCGGCATAGTCATCCACACAGATCGAGTAGAGATTGTGAAACTCACCCTCTACCTGGTGATTCACCACCACAATCGGGATCAATATCTGCTCAAGCCGGTTGGCGTAATCATGGCTTAAGCGAGATGCAGCCACGATGACGCCATCGACTCGCCGCCGGTTGAAGTTTTCGATGATTTTTATTTCATGTTCTGGATCGTTGTTTGAGATAGCCAGAAAAACGCTGATGTCGGTGGCTTTCGCTTCTTCTTCAATTCCTTTGAAGATATCCACGAAAAAACGATCCGAGATGGTGGTAATAATCACCCCGATGGTATGGGTGCGATGGGACAACAACCCCTGGGCCAGCGCATTGGGGGAGTAGCCCATGGATTGCGCCAGGGCCTGGACGCGGGTGCGCACCTCCTGGCTAATCGTGGGCTGATTGTTCAGCGCCCGCGACACCGTGGAATAGGAAACCCCAGCGGCTTTGGCAATATCTTTAATCGAAACCCGCGCCATGAGATTATTAAATCAGGAGGCCTTCATGATTTAGCTCAAGGGCTACAGCCCAATCGACTTAAGATAATCGCGATTGCGCTGAGCGCTGCTCTTGGGGGTGCCCATTCCAGGAAGCACATCCTGTTCGACCAGCACCCAGCCGGTGTAAGCGCGCTTGTTTAACCAATCGACGACGCCAGGGAAATCCACGCACCCTTTGCCCAGCTCGCAGAACACCCCGTTATACAGGGACTTCATATAATCCCAATGCTCTGCTCGTGAGCGGGCAGCGATGGCCGGGTCGCAATCTTTGAAATGGATATAGGAAATTCGATCCGCATAATGCTCCAGCGCCGGGACAATCTGCCCATTGGCATACGGGCTATCTGGCCCAGAACCGAAGACAAAATGACCGGTGTCGAACACCAGGTTAATCAAAGCCGGATCCGTTTTTTCGAGGAGATGGTCAATTTCCGTTGGCGTTTCGACATAGCCAGCGCAGTGATGGTGAAACAGCACCGGCAAGCCTGTTTCATCGCGCACCGCCGTAGCGATCTCCCGCACGCCACGGGTAAATACCTGCAATTCACCGGGAGTCAGCGCAATGTCATGGGTAGCCCGGCCGGCATACTGGCGCCGGATGGGCTCCTCAGCGTTATTATCGGCCAGAATCAGGTAGGGCTTGCCCTGGGGCGTTGAATCCCGCAACAGGCGGGCCACCTTGAGCACATCGGCCTTACCCGCCGCATGCGCCTCCGGGTACTT
Organism: Chloroflexota bacterium; assembly: GCA_021789855.1. Classification (GTDB taxonomy): domain Bacteria; phylum Chloroflexota; class Anaerolineae; order Anaerolineales; family Anaerolineaceae; genus JAJYIW01. Next base: position 3,829 of record JAJYIW010000161.1, read on the forward strand.
GAAAGCCACCTGCACGTACGCGCCCAACATCGCCAGGCGCCTTTTTTCGATCTCCAATCGCAAAGCGGATGGCTCAGTCGGCATAAAACCCCAATCGCCTAATTCCGTAGCGGTATAGCCAGTTTCGACCAGCTCATCCAACATCTGCGGGTAACCAATCGGGTTGCTTTCCAGGCCTTCAAATTCCAGGGTTCCCCACGAGCAGGGAGCATTACCCACTTTGATCTGATTCATACAGCCTCCTTGTTAGACGCCAATTTGTTTGAGGGGCGAACGTCATTCGCCTCTCCAGCCGAAGATAGGGGTGTGGTTTCAAATGACGGGCGCTTTGACACCGGTAAAGCGTTGTGTTATATAATTTCTTTACCAGGTGAGTCAAGAAAAGCCCTTGTGCAAACCTTTGCATAAACAGTTTAACATGAACCTGATGCCATGTCAATTATCGTTAACGAATCCGCTACCGGACACACCCGTTGAACCCGACCCCCTTTAAGGCCATCCCCATTAATGGGAATGATTTCTGGATTCCCTCGGACCTTGAGCTGGCAGTTCCAGAAGGGAAAACGGCCGATCTCAGGCAACGATGCGCTCTCGTTTATATCCCCTGGAGAGAGACGTATTTAAATTTAGTGGATAGCGCTTACCGCGATTTCTTTTCGACGGTGCTGCCCTACCTCCATGTCCGCACCACGGATGTCCATGTGGCCATTTGCCTGCCCCTCATCAAGCCCATGATGGAGGACATCGGTGAGCCTGTCGATGCCAGGGTGATTTATGTCGCCTTCATCCTGCATGATGCGGGCTGGAGCCAGTTAAGCGATGCGGAGATTGCCGATAGCCTGGGCGTCACCGGCGTCGCTTTATCGGGCAAAGCCGTCACCCCCAAGGTTAAGCATGCCCTGCTAGGCCAGGAAATCGCCCAGAGCATTCTATCCACCTATTCATTCCAACCGGAATTAACCGATGCACAAAAAGAACTGGTGGATCAGGCTATTTTATATCACGACCGGCCTGAAGAGCTGGCCAGGGATGGCCGCATCCCCACCTCCATCAAAATCGTTTGCGACGTCGACCATTTATGGACCTTCACCCATGAAAACTTCTGGCAGGATACCATCCGGAAAATGGTCGCTCCAGAGCAATACGCACAGAATCTGTTACACGATCTGAATGGCTACTTTATCACCAGCCAGGGGAAAAAGAAAGCCCTCGACATGTTAAACAAACGGCAATTAGAGGTCGCCGCATGGACCAGGTGGAAAACCCAAATGGGAGCCATGCATTCTTAACCACGCGGTAAAATCAATGCATGGCATATCTGATTGACGGGCACAACCTGATCCCCAAAATCCCTGGCCTCAGCCTGCAAGATTTGGATGATGAAGAACAGTTAGTCGGGCAGCTCCAGCAATTCAGCCGCCTGCGCCGAAAACAGGTTGAAGTCTATTTTGACCGTGCGCCCGTCGGATTTCATGGCCAGCGAGCCTTTGGCCAGGTCAAAGCCCATTTTGTCCGCCAGGGCATCACCGCCGACCAGGCCATCCAGGCGCGTTTAAAGCAGCTAGGCAAAGCCGCAAAGAATTATATTGTGGTCAGCTCCGATCACCAGGTGCAGGCCTTTGCCCGCAGCGTCCACGCCCAGGTCGTTCCATCCGAAGTATTTGCCAGGGAGCTGATCAGCCTGGCCGGAGAAAACAGGGGGAGTAACCCGCCTCCGGATCAGCCGCTTTCCGAACAAGAAGTTGCCGAGTGGGAAGAATTTTTCCGCCAGCGCCCGGCCAAAGCGCCACGCAGCCCCGGGAAAAAGTCGTCTTTTACTTAACCTTTTCTAATACCCTTTTAATACATTCGAGAGAAATTGGGTGTATATTATCTCCTAAGACACCGTTATTTTATTGGTAGCGTGGGTGTCCTCCACTGACGACAAATCAGCATGTCCCCCCCATGTTGACCTTGAAGTTGGTGGTGTTCCCTCCCTGAAGGCCACCTGGCATGTCCCCCCCATGCGAGGTGGTCTTCTTTTTAACTCCCAGGCTATAATAAATAGATGAAACGCTGGAAAAAGCCATGCCGGTGCTGATGACGCTCGCACCAGCCATTCGCCATACCCTCCAGGGGCACCCGGAAAACGCCGGCCGGTTTTCACGGATGGGCCGGCTGGAGGAGCTGCCGTTTTATTCCCAGCTCACCTGGTTGCCGGTTACGCCCGCCACGCCGGCCGAAGTGTCCCGCACCCACGCGCCGGCCATGCTGGAAAGCCTGCGTGAAGCCAGCCAGGCCGGGCCGGTCGAGATCGACCCGGCTCCCACCTACCTGGTTCCCGGCTCCTGGGAAGCCGCCCTCGACGCAGCCGGCGCCGCGCTGACCCTCACCCGCGCGATTCGTCACACCCCATCTCCGCTTACCGAGACGCCCCCCCGGCCTGGCGGGGAAAGTCCTGCGACCCGCGGCTTCGCCCTGATCCGCCCGCCCGGCCATCACGCCGGTCGCGCCCGCCCGATGGGGTTTTGCCTGCTGAACAACCTGGCCATCGCCGTTAACGAGGCGCTCAGCCAGGGCCTGAGCCGGGCTGCCATCATCGATTTTGATGGCCACCATGGCAACGGAACCGAAGAGCTCTTCTGGAAGGACGAACGGGTGGGGTATTTTTCCAGCCACCAGGAAGGCGCCTACCCGGGCAGCGGCTCGATCGAAGAAGCCCCTCACGCTCGCCAGCGTATCATCCATTGCCCGCTCCCGCCCCGGGCCGGCGATCAGGCCCTGAGCCGGATGGCTGGCGACCTGCTCCACCCCTGGCTGGAGCGGTTCCAGCCGGAGATGCTGTTCATTTCGGCTGGCTTTGACGGGCACTGGGCCGACCCCTTGTTATCCCTGGGATTCACCAGCCAGGGTTTTTTTGAGCTGGCCCGCGAGCTCATCGCTATGGCCGACCGCTGGTGCCAGGGGCGCATCCTTTTCATCCTGGAAGGCGGTTACAGCCCGCCCATCCTGGCCGAATGCGTGGCTGCCACCCTGGCAGCCCTGGCAAGCCTGGATCAGCCCGCCTGGCCAGGCCAGCCCTCCCCTTACCCTGAGCCCGACATACGCTCCCGCCTGGCGCGGGTCAACGCTTATCACCGGTTATCACCGCCATCTTCTCTGGATGCCGCCAACGGGCCGGCCAAAGCCGGGTAGAGCCCGGCGTAGACTTGAAAAGCCCGCTCGTACCGGTCGACCTGCGCTGCTTGCGGCCTGACGCTCTCATCCGGCAGGTGCACCGCTTGCCGGCAGGCATCCGCCCCATCCAGGTAAAAGCCGGCCCCAATCCCGGCCAGCAGCGCGGCGCCCCTGGCGGTCGCTTCTTCGACTGCCCCCGGGTAAACAGGGCGGTTAAAGATATCGGCCTGCAACTGCAGCCATAATGGATGGCGGGTGGCGCCCCCACTGGCCAACACCCGCTCAACCGGCACGCCCAGGCCCTCCATGAGCTCCAGGCCCTGGCGCAAAGCAAACACGACCCCCTCCATCACCGCCCGGATCACATGTCTCTGGTCATGGCGCACGGTCAGGCCAATCCAGGCGCCCCTGGCCTGCGGATCCATCCACGGCGTGCGCTCACCGGCCAGGTAAGGCAAAAAGAACAGGCCTTCTGACCCCGGAGGCGCCTGGCTGGCCAGGTCTGCCAGCTCGGAATATCCCATCCCCATAAAAACCCCGTCCCGCAGCCAGCGCAGCGAAAGGCCAGCCGCCAAAATGGCCGCCTCAAGGTGCCACACGCCGGGCAGGACATGACAAAACAGGTGCAGCCGCAGGCCAGGATCGGGGCGGGGCGACAGGCAAGGGGTGAAAAGCTGCCCGCCTGTGCCGATGGTGCACGAGACCAGCCCGGGGGCAATCACGCCGTGGGCCAACGCCTGGAGCGCCTGGTCGCTGCCGCCGAACACCACCGGCGTGCCAGGCTTCAAGCCGGCGGCC
>JAJYIW010000007.1 GCA_021789855.1 Chloroflexota bacterium
CCATCTTCGTGGCCTACGACAGCGCCGATGCCTGGGCGCATACCGAGTTGTTCTACCTCGACGCTGAAGGCAAGCCGACGGTCGTGGCGGGAGTGCCCCCGGATTACTTCTCCGCCACGGGGCAGTTATGGGGCAACCCGCTCTATCGCTGGGACAAGCACGCCGGAACCGGGTACGCCTGGTGGATCGACCGGATGAAAGCTATCTTCCAGGTGGTCGATATTGTCCGCCTGGATCATTTCCGCGGCTTTGCCGGCTATTGGGAAATCCCGGCGGGTAGCACCACGGCGGTGAACGGCCGGTGGGTCCCTGGCCCGGGGGCCGGCCTGTTTGCAGCGCTGAAAGCTGCCTTTGGCAGCCTGCCCATCATCGCGGAAGACCTGGGGGTGATCACCGACGACGTCAATGCGCTGCGCGAGGCCTTTGATTTACCCGGGATGAAGCTGCTCCAGTTCGCCTTCTCCACCGATGCGGATGACCCTTTCATGCCGCACAATTACCCGGTGAACTGCGTGGCTTATACCGGGACGCACGACAACGATACCACCCGCGGCTGGTATGACACCGCGCCGGAGAGCGAGCGCGATTACGCCCGGCGCTACCTGGCGCGCTCTGGCGAGGACATCGCCTGGGACTTCATCCGCGTTATCTGGAGCTCCGTAGCGGTGATGGCCCTGGCGCCGGTGCAGGACTTTATGAGCCTGGACACGCGCGGGCGGATGAATTTCCCCGGCAAAGCCAGCGGCAATTGGACCTGGCGCCTGCCCGAGGAGGCCATGTCCGAAGCCCTATCGGCTCGCTGCCTGGAAGCCAACACCCTGTACGGCCGCCTGCCCGTCACCGGGCCAAAGGTCATCCGGCGACACCTGTAACAGGCTTCTTTTGCTCGCCTGATTTCGATGCCACCACGATGCCAGCCAGGATAAGCGCCAGTCCCACCAGCTTGAAGGCCGAGGGGATTTCGCCGAGGATGGCATAGGCCAGCGCCGTCGATCCCACCGGTTCGCCCAGCAAGGTGATGGAGACATAGGCCGCGGAGAGGTAACGCAAAGCCCAGTTGAACGTGGAATGCCCCACCAGTTGCGGGATCAGCGCCAGGGCTAAAAATAACAGGTAGGTCAACCAGGGATAACCCACCAGGCTCTGGCCGGCGATGGCCACGATCCCCAGCAAGACAGCCGCCGCTATGCCGTAGACCAGGAATGTGTAGGCCGGTAGCGACACCGACGGCCTGAGGCGGCGCCCGATGAGGAGATACCCGCTGGCAAACAGCGCGCCGGACAGGGCCAACAGGTCGCCGATAAAGGCTTTACCCGCCAGGAAACTGGACAAGGAGGGGCAGCTCAAGCCCGTGGATACCCATTGGCACGAGTCGCTCAGCCCGACCACGGCGCCCCCGATCAGGGTAATAGCCATGCCCAGGCGCACGGGCGCAGGCAGGGGCTCTCGCAGTAACAAGGGGGAAGCCAGGGCCACCCACAGCGGCGAGGTGGACACCAGCACAACCGAGCTGGCGACCGTGGTGTACTGCAGCGAGGTGATCCAGGTGGCAAAATGGAAGGCCAGCAGCACTCCCGAGCCCACTACCAGCCACAGGGTAGTGCGCCGGGAAAGGAGCTGCCTGATCTCCGGCCGGTGGTGCGCCAGGCTGAACGGCGCCAGGATCAACGTGGCCAGGCTCAGGCGGTAAGCGGCAATGACCAGCGAGGGCGCTTGCTCCTGGGCAAAACGGATAAAAATAGAAGCCGTTGAAACGGCCAGGATGGCCACCCCGATCGCCAGCAGGGGGCGGACGGCGGGGCGGGGTGTGGGGGATGGGGGGTGATGACTCATGGATCCTCATGGATGGCGCTCAATGCCATTTTGACGGGATGGGCGAACAGCCTTCGCCTAACAAGCTTTGCTTGACAAAGCCCTGGACGTTGACTACAATCAATTTACCGGCTTAGAGGCCTGCATTTAACGTTGCAGTCCGCCTGATTCCAAAAGTTAACCTTTTTTGAAACCTGTGGAAGGAGGTATTGACCATGTCTTTTGAACTGCCTGCTCTCCCTTATGCGTATGATGCGCTCGAGCCTCACATTGACGCGCGCACGGTAGAGATTCATTATACCAAGCACCACGCCACCTACCTGAAAAATTTCAACGCCGCTTTAGAGAAACACCCTGAGCTCAATGCAAAAACGACGTTAGAGCTATTGAGCCACCTGGATGATGTCCCGGAAGATATCCGTACGACCGTGCGCTCAAACGGCGGCGGTTACCTCAACCACAACCTGTACTGGGAAAACATGGGGCCCCATTGCGGCGGGGAGCCCAAGGGTGAGGTAGCAAAAGTCATCGATAAGGCCTTCGGCGGTTTTACGGCGTTCAAGGCAGAGATGGAAAAAACTGGCCTGGCCCGCCTGGGCAGTGGTTACGCCTGGTTCAGCCGGAAACCGGACGGCACCTTTATCATTCACTCCACGTTGAACCAGGATTCAGCCGTGTCAGAAGGGTTGACCCCGCTGCTGGTGGTAGATGTTTGGGAGCATGCTTATTACCTGAAATACCAGAATCGCCGGGCGGATTACCTGGCAAGTTGGTGGAACCTTGTTAATTGGAGTGTAGTCGCTCAACGTTTGGGTGCATAATTAAGGGGAATGAGATTGAGCTCAGACCTAAAGGATGAAGACAGGAGGAAAGAATGACTCACGTAATCACCAGCTTGTGCCTGCGAGATGGCGGATGTGTCACGGTTTGCCCGGTCGAATGTATTATTCCCGGTAAACCCACGGATGAATGGCCGCTCTTTTACATTGATCCCGATACTTGCATTGATTGCGGCGCCTGCATCCCGGAATGCCCGTGGGAAGCCATCTTCCCAGAAGATGATGTGCCAACGGCATTTAAAGCTAAAGCCGGCCAGAAATTGTCGATGCCGGTGGGCACCGCCGGGTTCACCGAAGTTTACGATGGCACCGATCACGATGGCGAGGCCGTCCACCTTACGGCCACCCGCACAATGCAGGCTGGTGAGGTGGTCGATTTGACCCCTGATACCGCCGTCAACGCGGAATTTTTCAAGAACGGGCCGGGCTACAACGCCGCAAAATGATTTACCGGCTTTCCACCCGTGATTTAATTAACTTATAAGCATATATTAGACATTCAAAGGTGTATAATACGTAAAGGGAGTGTACCGGCTCCCTTTACGTATTTTTTTTAGTTGAACAGGGAGAAATCGATCATGTCAAGACAAGAGCGTGATTCATTAGGACCCGTCAACGTGCCCGATGGTGCACTTTATGGGGCACAAACCCAACGAGCGGTAGAAAATTTCCCAATATCCGGACTGCGCCCCTGGCGGGCTTTCATCTGGTCATTGGCGACGATCAAACGCGCCGCTGCCGAGGTGAATTCCGCTTTAGGCGTCCTGGATCCCCAGCTCGCTGCGGTGATTGTCCAGGCTTCTCAAGAAGTGATGGATGGTCAATGGGATGCTCAGTTCGTGGTTGACCCCTTCCAGGCCGGGGCCGGCACCAGCCACAACATGAACTCCAATGAAGTGATCGCCAACCGGGCCACCATCCTCCTGGGAGGAAAATTGGGGGAATATAAGGTCAATCCAAACGACCATGTCAACATGTCACAATCCACCAACGATACCATCCCAACCGCGATCCGCCTGGGCTGCCTGTGGCGGCTGGATGAGTTATTGGCTTCCGTCCAGGGCCTGGCGGACGCCCTGAAGGTCAAGAGCGTGGAATTTGATCCCATCGTCAAATCGGGCCGCACCCACCTGCAAGATGCAGTGCCCGTCCGCCTGGGGCAGGAGTTTTCCGCGTATGCTAAAGCGGTGGAACGCGATGGGGAACGCATCCGGCGCAGCGGCGATAATTTGCGCCGGCTTGGGATCGGCGGCACTGCCGTCGGCAGCGGCCTAAACGCCCATCCCGAATACCACAAGCGCATGGTGGCTCGCCTGTCAGCCATCACCGGGATACGGATGGAGGAATCCGACAATTTGTTTGAGTCGATGCAGTCCATGGCGGATATGGTAGATTTCTCCGCCTCGCTGCGTACCCTGGCGGTCACCCTCATCCGCGTGGCCAACGATTTCCGCCTGCTGTCTTCTGGGCCTTCCACCGGCTTAGACGAGCTCCGTTTGCCGTCGGTCCAGCCCGGCTCGAGCATTATGCCCGGCAAAGTCAACCCGGTGCTGGCGGAAATGCTGGATATGGCCATGTTCCACATCGTTGGAAATGATACGGCCGTCGTCCTGGCCTCTCAGGCCGGCCAGCTTGAGCTCAACGTGATGATGCCCATCATCGCCCATGAGCTATTCGACAGCATGGCCGTGATGATCGGGGCCGTGAACGCATTTACTCAAAAATGCGTGGTGGGCTTAAAGGCTAACCGGCCCAAGGCGGAAGGCTGGCTGGCGAAGAACACCATCATTGTCACCGCTCTCAACCCGGTGATCGGTTATGCCGCCGGGGCGGCCCTGGTGAAGGAAGCCCTGGCCAGGGACCTGACTATCCAGGAAGTTGCCGTTGAGAAAGCCAACCGGGGCGAGCTGCACAAGCGCGATTCAGCCCAGCCGGTCACGGCGGATGAAATCAAAGCGATATTGGGCGACCTGCGCCGCCTGACCGAAGGCGGTATTTCCGGCGGCGGAGGGGGCGGCGGATAAACCTATTCCCCTTTTTCAGCCGCAAGAGCCGCGCCCACGATCCCGGCGTTGTTTAACAACTGCGCCGGGACGACCTGGGCGCGGATGTTTATCGCCGAAGCATAACGGCTGAATTCCTTACTGGCCCCTCCACCGATGATGACCAGGTCGGGGTAAAACAGGCGCTCAATATGCTGCAAGTATTCGTTGAACTTATCTGCCCAGGCCTCCCAGGTCAGGTTTTTGCGCTGGCGAGCGGCATCTGAGGCGCGCCTTTCGGCGTCTTTTCCGCGGATCTCAATGTGGCCCAGCTCGGTGTTGGGGACCAGATGCCCATCCACGAACAGAGCGGTTCCCAGGCCAGTTCCCACGGTGACCATAAAGACCACCCCTTTTTCTTTGCCCTTTCCCACGCCAAAGGCCATCTCTGCCAGGCCGGCGGCATCCGCGTCATTGATCACATGGACCGGACAATGGGTAACCTCGCCGAATAGCTGGTCGATATTGGTATTGATCCAGCTATGATCCACGTTGGCAGCGGTAAGCGCAACCCCATTGCGGATCGCCGCGGGAAAACCACAGCCGATCGACCCCTTCCAATCAAAGTGCTTCACCACCTGCTCCACCACCCTGGCAACGTCCTTAGGCTTGGCCTGATCGGGCGTCGGCAAGCGATACCTGGGAGATGCCAGCTCACCTGTCGTGAGATTCACCGGCGCCGCTTTGATCCCTGATCCGCCAATATCGATCCCAAATGTGTCCATCGTGTTTATCCTTTCTCTCACGCCCCAGCCATGAGTCAAAATGCTGCACACTCCGCCTGAGCGGTCACGCTTATCCGATTAAGGGCAGGCGTTATTAACTTGTTCTTCCAGCGTCTTTGCAAACGCGTGCCGGCCCGATCCATCACAACGCGCTCGAAAATAATAATAAGATGTTTGCTCTGGAAATGCAACCGCTTTGAGCGCCAAAATGGATGGATTGGCGATCGGGCCAGGGGGCAAGCCATCGACCAGGTATGTATTATAGGGTGACTGGACTTTCAAATCGTCGGCGGTAAGGGGGTTGGTCCACCAGGTCTGTTGAGCGGTATTGTAGCCCAAGGCATACTGGACGGTCGGATCGCTTTCAAGTTTCATCCCTGCTGCCAGCCGGTTCAAGAACACGGAAGCAATGACCGGCTCCTCATCGGCCACCACCGATTCTTTTTGAACGATCGATGCCAGGGTGACTGCTTCATACAAGCTCAAGTTCTGCTGCTTTATCCCATTGAGCATGTCCTGGGTGACGTTCTGGTCGAACGCCTGCCGAAAAATCGCTACCAGGCCGGCCGTGGTGATATCCCGCCGGATGGTGTAGTGACCCGGCAATAAAAACCCTTCTAAAGATTGAACCTGGGCCGGCATGCCATCAATGCCCAGGGCGCCGGAAGCGTGGGTAGCTGCCTGGATGAAATCGCCGGGAGAAACGGACAGGCCTGAAGTGGGCAGAGAGGCGGCGATCTCTTCGATCCGCCACCCGGCCAGGATCTGGAAGCTCACATCCTTCGGCGTGGCATCCTGCAGCTTGTGGGCGATTTGAATCGGGGTCCAGGCCGGGCTCAGCGTGTACGTGCCCGCCTGCAGCCCCGTATCGATGCCGGCATACACCAGGTAGTTCCGGAAAGCATCCGCCGAAGGAATCAGCCCCTGATCCTGGAGCTGAACGGCCACCGTTCCAGCCGGCTCGCCTAATTCCACTTTGAATTGGCGTTCTGATCCGGTTGGATCGACCGCATGAACCAGGTTATCTTGATTCCACAGCAATTGCGCAGAGTACTCTACGCGCTGCCATGCGCTCAATTTGGGTGAAGGTGGGCCAAAGCGCGCTCCAGCCTGGCTGGGAATGGCGTTCCACCCGTAGAGCACAACAGCCAGGGCCAGGCAAAATAGCACCAGGATCAATCCCTCGGCGAGGGTCATTAATGAATGGGAGCGTGTATGGCGGTTGCGTCTCGTCATAGCTAATCGGTCAGGCAGGCGCCGAAGAGTTTTGGGCATCCAGGTATGATTGCAGGATCACGGTAGCAGCCAGGTGATCCAGGTGGCCGCGCCGGTGCGAACGGCGGACATCCAGGATGATCCCGGCCTGGCGGGCCTGTTGGGTGCTGCCGCTTTCATCCCACAAGACCACCGGCATGGAGCATTGTTCCCGTATGGCCTGCGCCAGACGCTCGGCTTTTCGACCTGCCGGCCCGACTTCATTGTTGTCATCCAACGCCTGGCCAACCACAATCAATTGTACACCCTCCGATAGCGCCAGCGTCGCAATCGACGCGGCATCGATTACCCTGGATACATGGTGAATCACGCCCCACGGGTTAGCAATGACCCCGCCCGGATCGCTGATAGCAATCCCAATCCGCTTATCGCCAGGATCAACCGCCAGGATACGCATCTCAGGATAATCCCGATAACTCAACCCCTATGCGAAAGGGGAAAATCGGCAGCCTGGGCCACCAGGCAGGGTTCAACTGGACGGTCGGCTGATTTTTCAATGGGTAGAGATGGGCAAGTCTCACCGCCGCATCGGCCGGCGATAAGCCTTTCGCATTCGCCACCACCTGGTCAGCCGGCAGGCTCGCCATCACCTGGCGCTGAACCTTCAGGGCCAGGTGAATCCCGGAATCATCGACCCGCGGCTGTCCCGAGGGGCTGACGACCAGAGTCGAATCGATCGGGATAACACCGTGGGGCAGGGTGGCGTTCAGCGCCTCCAGCGCCAGGGTGTGTAAATCCGAGCCAGAGATGACCCATCCCGAAAACTCCAGGCGTAAGGTCAGGCTGGCATTCTCCGCCGGTTCCCCGGGGGGAGGAGAGGTTTTTTTATCGAGAACCTGTTTTACCTGGACGCTCTCCTGGATTAGCTGATCGCCGGTTGACAGCATTTTTGACAATTGAGCCAGGGCCGAACTCTGCAATTGTTTCACCAGCCGGGCATAAAGCTGGTCATAATCAGCCTGCCTGGCTGCCAGGCTGAGGTTAGACGAACCGCCTCTCATCGCATAGGGGTTGGTGGCAGTCAACACCAGCCCAAGCGAGCTTTCGATGGCTTTGATAGCATGGTCAGCCAGGTTTCCATCCTCGCCCGGGTTGATCGCTTCGACCGGTAGATCGGTGCTGGTTCCTGGGCCAGCGGCAACCCATCCATCGCTGGTGGTAGCAAAGCGGATAGCTGGCGAACCGGCATCGCTGACCACGGTCCCCACCGGTACATCTACCGCCTGGGCGGTCAGGTTGGTAAAGCGCACCATACCGGTTGCTTTTTGGTCCGGAACGGACACCTGGCCTGTCGCAGGGGTCTGGTCTTGCCCCTCCACGATCACCGTGAGGAGGTGCGCGGGCAGGTTACCGGTCAGGTTGACCGCCCTGGTCTGGCTGCTGGCTATCACCGGGATGGTGAGGGATTGGGATGAGGTTTGCGGCGCGAGGACGATCGTCGCGCTGGGGACAAACGATGCGATCAAGGCTACCACGCACAGGATGGCAAGGATAAAACCGGCGTATCGCGCCCAGCGGTTCTCCACCCAACCGGGCAAATCAGAGACGCGGCTGGAGGCCTGGGCTTCTCGCAACGCCTGCGGCGGACGCCGGTCGGGCAACAGCCGGCCTGGCTTGTGGTGATACTTCCAATAGGATTTCTGTGCGCTCGCAACGGATGTAAAAACGGGAATCCCCGTCTCACTGGCGTTGCGGATAATCTCGATATCCTGGGTGACCAGGCCGAGCTGGGCGCCCATTTGCTGGCTGCTGCGCTGTAGAATCACCAGGTCGAGGCGGCGGGTTAACACCCGCCCGGTATCAGGCCACACCAACAAGATGCGCGGCGACTTGGCCCAGGTGATTTTGTCCCGGACAGAGAGCAGATCATCGTGTTGATCAAGGGAGATTATTTGTAATTTCATCCAACGGTCATGCCTCGCGCCTGACTTTCACCCGGCCAGTACCAATGATACAATGAAGTATACTATGAACTGGTCATTTGATAAAATGACCCACTTCCGCTGCCGGATCGCAACCCCAACCCTCCATTGAGCCATCCGGCTGGCTTGCGGTCAGGAGATCTATGAAAGAGATGAATAGGCAGACCGGAACAAAATCAGGCGACGCCGGCACCCTGGCCGCTGCCAACGAGGTGTTATCCGGAAAGAGCAAAAAAAGTGGCTTTGCCCGCCTGCTGCCATTTTTAGGCCCGGCGTTTATCGCCTCGGTCGCCTATATGGATCCCGGCAACTTCGCCACGAACATCCAGGGCGGAGCGGAATTCGGATATCTCCTCCTGTGGGTCATCCTGGGCAGCAATTTAATGGCCATGCTGATCCAGGCGCTGTCTGCCAAGCTGGGGATTGCCACGGGCAAAAACCTGGCCGAGCTGTGCCGCAGCCATTTTCCACGGCCGGTGGTCATTGGCATGTGGGTGCTGATGGAAATTGTCGCCATGGCTACCGACCTGGCGGAGTTCCTGGGCGCTGCTTTGGGGTTCAACCTTCTATTAGGCATCCCCTTGTGGTTAGCTGGCATCCTGACGGCTATCGCCACCTTCCTCATTCTTGGCCTGGAAAGGTACGGTTTCCGCCCGCTGGAAGCCGTCATCACGGCGATGATCGGCATCATCTCGGTGAGTTACCTGGTTGAATTGATCCTGGTAAAGCCGGATTACGCCAGCGTCATCTACCATAGCTTTGTGCCTCAATTAACCAGCCAGGAAAGTATCCTGCTGGCGGTGGGCATTCTGGGCGCCACCGTCATGCCCCATGCGATCTTTCTCCATTCGGCTTTGACCCAGGGGCGTATCCGGGTCAAGGAGGACAACCAGCTCCGGCGCTTGTTCCGCTTCGAAATTTTTGATGTGCTCATCGCCATGGGGATGGCCAGCCTGATCAATTCCGCCATGCTGATTATGGCCGCCGCTACCTTTTACAAACAAGGGCTGACCTCCATCGTCACACTCCAGCAGGCCCACCTGACCTTGCAGCCATTGTTGGGGCAGGCAGCCAGCACTTTTTTTGCCCTTTCCTTGCTCGCATCTGGGCTATCCTCTTCTTCGGTTGGGACCATGGCCGGCCAGGTCATCATGCAAGGGTTTCTCCAGCGAGAAATACCTGCCTGGGTCAGGCGGCTGGTCACCATGGTGCCATCATTGATTGTTATTTTTATCGGCCTTGACCCCACCCGTACCCTGGTGATCAGCCAGGTGCTGCTCAGCTTTGGGCTGCCCTTCGCCATCATCCCCCTGGTCATGTTCACCCGGCGCAGGGATTTGATGGGCGTTTTGACCAATGGCCGCTTGACCAACATCCTGGCTGCCATTTCGGCTGGGGTGGTCGTCTTCCTGAACGTCTACCTCCTTTACCAGACTTTTTTGGGAGGATAATATGGTGTTTAAGCATCTCCTTGTGCCCCTGGACGGCTCTGTCCTGGCCGAATCGGCTTTACCCGCGGCCGCTTACCTGGCTCAATTATCCGGTGCTTCGGTGATGCTCTTTCACGTGATTGAAAAGAATCCACCGCAGGCCATCCACGGCGAACGGCACCTCTCCGAAGCAGAGCAGGCTAAACAATACTTAAGAGATATCGCGGAAAAGAGCTTCCCCCCCGGCATCCAGGTGGATTACCACGTTCACTCCGAAGAGCAGAGCAACGTGGCGCATAGCATCGCCGATCACGCCGGTGAATTCACCCCGGACTTGATCGTCATGTGCGCGCATGGACATGGCGGCTTACGCGATTTCCTGGTTGGCTCTATTCCCCAACGGGTGATCTCCCTCAGCCGCAAGCCGGTCCTGTTAATCACCCCGCCTTCGGCAGAGGAAAAACCGGCCTTCTCTTGCCAGCATATCCTGGTTCCCCTGGATAATTCTAGCAAGCACAGCCAGGGCTTAACCCTGGCCGTGGAGCTGGCTAAAATCAGCGGCGCTGGCATCCACCTGGTGATCGTCATCCCAACGCTGGGCACGTTAAAAAGCAACCGGGCAGCCGCCGGAAAAATGCTTCCAGCGACCATGTCTGCTGTGCTTGAGCTTGCTGAAGATGAAGCCCAGGATGCCCTGGCGAACCAGGCGGCTTACCTTCATTCCGTCAATGTGCCCGTCACCTCGGATGTTCACCGCGGCGACCCGGCTAAAATAATCGCCAGTGAAGCCCAGGCGCATCAAAGCGATTTGATCGTGCTGGCTACCCACGGTAAAAGCGGGCAAAATGCTCTATGGTCTGAAAGCGTGGCGCCCAAGGTCTCCCGGCTGGTTCATATCCCTCTTCTATTTGTGCCTGTACAAGAAAGCTGACTTTACCAACATGACCTATTTACTTGGAATTGATCTCAGCACGACCGGTGCAAAAGCCATTTTAATCGACGACCGCGGCCAGGTGATCGCCAGCGCAACTTCCGAATATCCTCTCAGCACGCCGCATCCTCTATGGTCTGAACAATCTCCGCAGGATTGGTGGCGTGGGGCGTCTCACAGCATCCGCGAGGTCATTGCGAACGCATCGATCCGGCCTGAGGACATTAAAGGCGTCGGGCTGACTGGACAGATGCACGGCCTGGTTCTGTTGGATGCTCACAACCAGGTGCTCCGCCCGGCAATCCTGTGGAATGACCAGCGGACGGCCAGTCAATGCGCAGAAATGACCCGGGTAGTTGGGGCAAAACGCCTGCTGGAGATCACCGGCAGCCCGGCCTTAACCGGTTTTACCGCCCCTAAGATTTTGTGGGTGCGCGACAACGAGCCGGATATTTTTGCCCGGGTCACCCATGTGTTGCTGCCTAAAGATTACATTCGTTTCAAATTATCCGGAGACTATGCGATCGATTGCGCCGAGGCTTCCGGCACTTCGCTTTTAGATGTCAAAAAACGCGCCTGGTCGATGGAGTTGCTCAGCCTGCTCGGGATCAACCCGGATTGGCTCCCCCGGGTGGTGGAAGGGCCCCAGGTCACCGGAACGATCCATTCTGAAGCGGCTGAGGCCACCGGTTTACGCGCCGGAACGCCGATCGTAGGCGGCGGCGGCGACCAGGCCGCCCAGGCCGTGGGCGTTGGGGCAATTACGCCGGGGATCATTGCGCTGACCCTGGGCACATCAGGAGTCGTTTTTGCCCCCACCGGAGAGCCTTTTATCGAGCCGGAAGGCCGCCTGCACGCCATGGCCCATTCCGTACCCGGCAACTGGCACCTGATGGGCGTCATGCTTTCGGCTGCCGGCTCGCTGCGCTGGTTCAGGGACACCTTTTCGCCCGGTTCTTCTTATGACGACCTGCTGGCTCCCGCCAGCGCTGTGGAACCCGGTTCGGAAGGTTTATTATTTCTGCCTTACCTGACCGGCGAACGCACACCTTACCCGGACCCCCTGGCCCGAGGCGCTTTCATCGGGCTGACGCTGCGCCACAACCTAGCGGCCATGGCCCGCTCTGTCCTGGAAGGCGTCGCTTTCGGCCTGCGTGACAGCATGGAGCTGGTCAAAGGCTGCGGCCTGGGGCAAATCACCCAGGTGAGGGTGTCAGGCGGGGGATCACGGAGTCCCCTCTGGCGCCAGATACTGGCGGATACGCTGGACTGCGAACTGGTCACGGTGAACATCACCGAAGGCGCGAGTTATGGCGCCGCCTTGCTGGCCGGGGTGGGTTCAGGGGTGTGGGCCTCCGTCCAGGAGGCCTGCGATGCCACCGTTCGGGTGTTAACCACCACCCTCCCTCAGCCAGGGGTGGTCGAACGTTACCAGCGCATCTATCCATTGTACCGCTCGCTTTACCCGGCGCTAAAACCCACCTTCCCGCTGTTAGGATAAATTTCAGAGCCCTGGAAGCTTTAAGCGCTTTCAGGGCTCTGAGAGAATATGCTGCAAGGGTGATAATGGGGTTACTTTGCGACGGGGTAATTGATCTCTGCCAGCAGGTCTTCGATTTTTTCAGCGGTAGCCGGCGCATCATAGGTGATGGTCACTTTCTTAGTATCGACATCTCCATCCACAGTCAAAACGCCATTCATTTCGCCGACTTCACTCTTGATGGTATGGATACAATGATGGCAACTAATGTTGGGAATTTGATAGGTTACGGTGGTCATGGTTCGCTCCTGTAATTTTTGTACTCATTATTAGATGCTGTGAAAATCAATTAAGTTACATAGGATAACGGTTATATGGATAAAGTGCTCATCAGCGATTTACGAGTCCAGGGGATCATTGGCATCAACCCGGAAGAGAGAACCAACCCTCAGGAAATATTGATTAACCTGACGGTGTTCACCAACATGGAAAAAGCCGGCGCCAGCGATAAAATCATCGATTGCGTCAATTACAGCACGCTTTCTAAGAAAGTCGCAGCGCTGGCGCGCGAAGCGCACCGGTTTACCGTTGAAGCCCTGGCCGGCGACATCGCCAGGCTATGCCTCACTCAAAACGGGGTAAACGGCGTGCGCGTGCGAGTAGAAAAGCCTGGCGCTGTTCGATACGCGCTCTCGGTGGGCGTCGAGATAGAACGGGGTCAGGTCGAATGATCCAGCCCTCCTCCAGCCTACTGTCATCATAAAAGCTTTTTAAACCAGCTCACAATGCCAGGAAGATCACCGAACACCAGTCCATTCTGGCCGTTAACCAATACCAGGCTTCCATGCATTCTTCGTTGGATTATTACTCTTTTTAAAGAAAAGCATGGCAAACGCTCTTGCACCGAAGCGCATTTGCCATGCCCAATGACATCCGCCTGAAAGGTTACCCTATCAGGGGTTCAATCAAGCCATAGGTTCCATCCCGGCGGCGGTAAAGCACATTAATGGCGTTGGTATTGGCGTTATAAAAAACAAAGAAATTTTCCTGGCCGAGCATGTTCATCTGTTCAATGGCTTCCATTTCATCCATCGGGATCAGGGTGAATTGTTTATGCCGTGCAATAACCGGCGCTTCCTCTGCCTCTTCGGATTCCGCGGTTTCGTCGACCAGCCCTGAAGCAGGCGTCCCATCCCCTCTCCCACGAGCTCGTTTCCCTTTGAAGCGTTCGATCTGGCGCTGCATCTTCTCTACCGCAGCATCGATCGCGGCAAATATATCATCAGCGCGTTCTTCCGTGCGTAAAGTGTAGCCCTTCCCATGCAGTGTAATCTGCGCCACCTGGCGATCGGCTGAGCTGCGCGCCGATTTGACAAAATCCAAATCAACTTTTACCTCATCAATATCGGTTAAAAATCGATCCAGTTTCGATATTTTCTTCGTGACGTAATCATTGATACGCTTGGTTACTTCCATATTCCTGGCAAAGATTCCTACATTGAGAGCCATTGTTCCTCCTTCGGTAAAGTATGGATTCAAGCCACTGAAAACCCCTCGGCCGTTTGGCTTCCTGCTCTGGCGAGGGTTAATCCCCAAACACGCTCAGCCCCAGCTTTCAAAAGAGCCTGGGCGCAAGCTTCCATCGTCGCCCCGGTAGTTGTGACATCGTCCACCACCAAGACTCGGGCGCCATGAACGATAGAGCCTTCCGATATGAACGCACCGGTTACATTCATCTGGCGTTGCGGCCGGGTCAATCCCACCTGAGAGGTGGTTTCCTTTATTTTACTCAATCCTTTCGGTTCATAGTGGAGTCCAAAAGCCCGCGCCAACGGCTTTGCCAATAAGTCTGCCTGGTTGTAGCCTCGCTCTTTCAGGCGTTTGGGGCTGGCGGGCACAGGAAGGACCAGATCGACCGCCCAGGCCTGCTGCGCCAGGCATTCAACCAGGTACTGTGAAAATGTATCCCCCAGGCCCAGGTCGTGGTTATATTTCAGCTTGTGAATCGCCTGGCGTAAAGGGCCCCCATAAACAGCCCATGAGGCTAAGGATTGGTATAAAGGCGGTTCTGCTTTACAGGTCTGGCACACCGTGTGGTCCTGCTGAGGCCTGCCGCAGCGCCGGCACACGTTGGCGCCGAGCAGCTCAACCTGGCGCTGGCAATCTTCGCACCAACGCAGACCCGGCTTTTCACAGCCGGCGCAGGTAGCTGGGAATAACCAGTCCACACTGCCCCAGAACCATTGGTGTAAATAATAGGCCGGGCGTTTTAACCGGCCCGCCTCAGGCATAAATTGCCTCCGAAGCCTATCTGAACATGGCCCCCAATGCGGAATGCATCAACCGCAATCCCGCCGGGGTAAGCAGCACAATCATCAAGGAAGGGAAGATCAGCAAACCCATTGGAATCAGCATCTTGATGGGCGCTTTGTGAGCCATCTCTTCTGCCAGCTGGCGCCGACGAACCCGCATTTGTTCTGATTGGATCCTCAAAACTTTGGCCATGCTCACACCAAGCATCTCGCTCTGAATCACAGCCGCAACGAAACTGGTCATTTCCGGAAGGCCCAGGCGGTCGGCCATATCTCGCAAGGCGTCCCGGCGCAGCTTTCCCAATTGAATTTCCTGGAGAACCCGAGCGAAGGACAAGGAAAGCTCATTCTGCCATTTTTCGCTCACCTTTGACATCGCCGCGTCAAAACCCAGGCCAGCCTCCACACAAATGGTCAACAAATCCAGTGCATCTGGCATGGCTTTCCGAACTTCGTGCTGGCGACGGTTAATCTTGCTGGTCAACCAGAGTTGTGGAAAATAGAAGCCCAGGATCGTAAACAGAAGAATCAGAAGCAGCCTGAGGCCCACGGACCAGCCGATTTTGGCAAATATAAAAACCAGGACCATTAAACCGCCAAAGGCAATTGCAGCAAAAAACTGGAGGGTGAGGAACATGGCGGGATCCATATTACCTGGGTTTCCAGCCAGTTCCAGCTTCATATTAATATTGTTTAATGCGTTTTGCGGGGTAAACCTGGTCGCAATATCGCCCACTTTTCGAGCAAGGGGATAGATAATCCGCTCGGTGAAGGGTTGGGACATCTCAATTTTTTCCAGGTCGACCGTTTCCCCTCGTTGGGCAAATTCTTCCAGCCGGCGCTGTAATGCCATATCATCGATGTCATCCGGGTTACGTAAGCCGATGACCACCAGGGCCACGGCTCCCCCAATCACCAGCACCACAAAGATAATCACAAGCCACGTCATCATTTAATCCTCCAATGATTTGCCATCTGCCTGGCCAACCCTTGGGAGTTACACTTCAATATCAGCCAGCCGGGTCATCGCAAAATAACCGGCAACAATCAACAGCCCTGCCAGAGCCAGCGCGATCATGCCGCACGGGGCATTGGATGGCAGGAAGAATTCCATCATGTACGCCCGGTTCATCACGTACAGGATGCCAATCACAATCATCGGCAATAGAGACAGGAAGCGGCCAGAATACATGACCTGGGCCGTCAGCACGCGTATTTCACCTTTGACCCGGACGCGCTCACGGATGGTATACGAAATGGTGTCCAAAATCTCGGCCAGGTTACCACCCACTTCCCGTTGGACATTCATGGCAGTGACGACCAGGTCCAAATCATCGCTGGGGATGCGCCGCAACAGGTTCTCCAGGGCGCGCTCCATGGGAACGCCTAGCTGCATTTCCTGAACCACTCGCCTGAACTCATCGCAAATGGGCGCCGGCAATTCCTTGGAGACTGCTTCCATGGCTTGCATGGTTGAGAAGCCGGCCCTTAACCCATTCACCATCAAGTTAAGCATATCCGCAAGCTGGTTGTTGAACTTAACCAGCCGTTTCTTCTGCTCACTTTGAACATAAAACCTGGGCAAGAACAGGCCGATGATCGCCCCAACAATGGTCAGGAGGATCGATTGGCCGCCAATGATATAACCGACCAGGCCAACCCCAAAAGCGGCGATGATCATCAAGGCGATGTACTCGCCGGGTTTTAACTTGAGATCGGCCCGCGCCAGCTCGCGTGAGAGCTGATCGCCGTAGGATGAGCCTGCCACCCGCCGGGTGATCCACTCCGTCACAGGTGCTGGCGTGGATTTACTTCCCCGCTTCGGCCGTTCCTCCTCTTTCACATACCGACCCAGGCGCTCTTCGACCATCGCCCGCTCACTGGTGATCGACGTCGCAATGCCGACGATCAGAAGGACCAGCGCCAGGGCTCCGCCAATGCCGAGAAAAAGCATGTAGTTCATGATTTCACCCTGATTGTCTAATACCGGCGACGATCGCCAACACCAAATATGGTGGCCGGCAGGTGAATACCCGAGGCCTCAATCTTATCCATGAATTTGGGGCGCAACCCCGTCGGCCTTAACCGACCTACCACCCGGTTATTTTCATAGCCTGTCTGTTCAAAAACAAAGACATCGGTCATGGTGATCACTTCACCTTCCATACCGGTGACCTCCGTCATATTAACGATCTTTCGTGTGCCGTCGCGCATGCGCGTCTGGTGAATGACCAGGTCAATGGCAGACGCGATTTGTTCTCGAATGGCCCGCATGGGCAATTCCATCCCGGCCATCAGGGTCATGGTCTCAATACGGGCGATGGTATCGCGGGGGCTGTTGGAGTGGGCCGTGGTCATGGAGCCATCATGGCCCGTGTTCATGGCCTGGAGCATATCCAGGGCAGCTGCATCGCGAATCTCGCCGACGATGATACGGTCTGGTCGCATGCGCAGGGCGTTGATCACCAGCTCGCGAATGGTGATCTCGCCTTTATTTTCGATGTTCGGTGGGCGGGATTCCAGCGTGACCACGTGCTCCTGGCGAAGCTGCAACTCTGCCGCGTTTTCGATGGTGATGATGCGTTCATCCTCTGGAATAAAGCCTGATAATATATTGAGCAGGGTAGTTTTCCCGGAGCCGGTGCCGCCTGAAATGACAATATTGATGCGCGCCTCAACACAGGCCTTCATAAATTGGATGGCTTCCGGCGTCGATGTGCCCAGCTTGACCAGCTGATCCACTGTGATAGGGTTCTTGGCGAACTTGCGGATGGTCAACACAGGCCCTACCAGTGATATGGGTGGGATAACGGCATTGACGCGCGACCCATCCGGGAGGCGAGCATCGACATAAGGGCTGGATTCATCCACACGACGGCCCAAGGGCGCCACGATGCGATCCACAATCCGCATCACATGGGCGTTGCTTTCGAAAGTGATCGGCACGCGGACAATCTTTCCATCGCGCTCGATATAGAGGTTCTTGGCGCCATTCACCATGATTTCTGTAATGGTATCGTCTTCCAGAAGGGGTTGGAGAGGCCCAAATCCCAGGATGTCAGCAGCGATTTGTTCAAATAAGCGCGCTCTTTCAGGCCGGGATAATACGATGTTTTCTTCACTCAGGATCTCTTCGAACAGTTCCTGGATGGTTCGACGGACGTCGCTAGTTTTGGTCACATCCATCGACGGTTCCATTCCTGCCAGGAGCTTGTTTTGAACACGCGTTTTCAGATCCTGGTAGGTGTCTTGTTGGGGTGTCGTGGTAGGTGGTGCAATTCGCCGGGCTTGCAAGGAAGGCGTATGCCCCCCATTCTCAGCCCCCTCAGCAGGTGCGGGAGATGGCTCGTTACCTTCCCCTTGTTGAAGCCTTCTAAGCAAAGACATAAAACCTCCTCACCGGTTCCCTAAACGATTATTTCCTGGCTACCTGTTCGACCTCATCCACAACCTGGCGGGATAAGGTATCCTTGATAAGGTCTGAGATCGCAGATACACTCTTCCCGATAGGCAATGCTTTATTGTCGAGCATGAACGGTATACCCCGATTAACCGATAAAGCCACCGTTCGCTCATCGAATGGGATCTGCCCTACAACTTCCTGGCGCAGGCTCTCCCCAACTTTTTCAGGCGCAATGGCAATCCGCTTGTCATACCGGTTCATGATGTGCATAATGCGTTTGCGGTTAACTCGCATTCCATCCACCACCGACAGGAAGGTTTTAGTGTTTTTGATTGAAGGAATTTCCTGCGTGGTAATCAGGACAATCAGGTCCGCGATATCGATAATGGATAAATCAATATCCGTCAAAAAAGTTGACGTATCCACGATAATATAATTATAAAGCCTTTTTAAGTATACCAATACTTTTGAAAACTGTTCACCGGTGACTCTTTCAGCCATTTCAGGGCGAGAGGGTGCAGCCAGCATGTGAATCCCACTGGCTGCGTGAGTCACCATCACTTCGGCAATGACGTCCGGATCCAATTCATCTGCCCGTGGTGCAAGATCAAGGATGGTGTATTTGCCCTGTTCGTTTAAAAATACCGCGACATCCCCAAACTGGAGGTTGCCATCGATCAAGGCCACCTTGGCGTCTTCGGTTTTTAAGCTGATCGCCATGTTCACTGCCAGGGTGGTACAGCCGGTGCCCCCTTTGGGACTATAGAACATGATAATCTTGCCATCAGATGCCGCGGATCCGGCGGCTCCAACAGAGCTGGCAGTCTGCATGGGGGCAGAAGCAGCCGCCATCATGGCGCGCTCCTCATGCGCCAATGCGCCAGCCCTGCGGATGGCCGCACTGAGCTCATCAAAGTTCGGCGGTTTGGTCAGGAAATCTCCGGCGCCAGCTAACATGGCCCGGCGCATGTAGCTTGGATCGCCCTGAACAGACAGAATGATAATTTTCACATACGGTTGCTTGCGATGAATCGCCTCCGTCGCCTGGATTCCATCCAGGTCTGGCATGTTGATGTCCATCAAGACCACGTCGGGCTTGCTCTCTTGAGCGACATCAATGGCCTCTTTGCCGGTACGCGCCACGCCAATTACTTCAACGTCTGCCTCAAATTGAAGTAATCGCCGTATGTTCTCTCGGGTTTCAGCGATGTCATCAACGATGACGACCCGAATTTTATCATTCTCTGGCATGCTTGACTCCTAAGGTATCTTATTTACCTGCTACGGGCGTATTGGACGCATTGATTAAATAGTTATTGGGGAGCTTTAGCACATCCACCCGCGGCTCAAATCCATAGGGCAGCTTTGCCGGTAAGGGGATATTGTACTGATCCATTAAATATTGCATGGTCACAGCCTCAGTCTGTACGCGCTGGTCATCCCCGGCGGAACGTAGAACCAAAGAAAGCTGTGCGCCAGAATAAATCAGGTAATTAAGCGTCACGGCATCTTGCGGCGTCACGATCAGGGTAATGATATCAGGCAGGACCGGAACGGGGGTCGGCGCGACTACGGGCGTGGCACCTGGGGCTGGAGTTGGGCTGGCCGGGGCAGCCGCAGCCGGTTTTTGATAATCCCCCACCTGCAAAATACGTGCGTCCGCTAAGAGAGTCTGGCTGACCAATCTCGGCCTGGCCACCGACTCGGAAGGAATGACATAAATCGGCTGGTTCAGGGTAGGATCCAGCTCTGCCCTTCCCTGGGGAACAGGGGCAGGGAGCATCGTCATGTTGGCGGTTAACCCCGCGGCTGCGGTTTGAGAAGCCGGCCCAGGGGCGGTGACATTCGCAGTTAGATTGGGCAACCTGGTCTGGTAATTCGTATCCAGATCCGTGTAGAGCAATGATGCAATCACGCTCACATGGTCACCGGCCTGGGGGAGGAATGACACATAGGAAACCCTATCCTTAATCGGGATAGAGATTGCGACCATTCCCTTGGGAATCATAATAGATTTTAATGACCCCTGGCTGGGATCAACGACCAGGCTCCTGGTTAAGGGCACCCGCGCGTCCAGATCAAACCGGGCAACCTTCCCAACCACGTCATCAATTTTGTTAAAAAAGGTTCCCGCAACGATGTCCTTTTTGGGGTACTTGATGGTCGCCAACACATCCGCCGTGATCGTCGTCCCTTGCGGGATGGATTGTTGGGTGATCACGATGTCCACCATTTCTACGGCCGGGGTTGCGGTCGCTAATGGCGGTGTGTTGCTCTGGCCCGTGGGGTTGATACCCCGTAAGAAGAGAAAATAAACTAAAACCAAGGCGAGAATGATAATCAGCGCCAGATAAATAAGTATCCTTCCTCTAGCCCTTGAAGCTTGAGCCATGTTGTCCTCCCGATAGCTGAAATAAAATATTTGGATTGATCATTTTGATTATACGCCAACATTGAGTCGAGTTTTTTTACATCACCTGTTGCCCGGTGTGTGGCATTGTCTATCGCGGACGCTGTGATTCTTAAGGAAACTCGGTCATAGGCTATTCCTTTATAAAAATAATAGCTTGACTATCCTGGTAAACCCTGGCCCAGAATTCCGACTGGCCTGCCAGCCGGATAAGGTTGGTTTCTTCTGAAAGGCTTAAAAACAGGGTTTTGACCCCATAGCGGTCCAGACGCTCCTGCCAGCCATTTTCACCCTGGCTTATGGTTATGTAATCCACCCATACATTCCAGGGGAACAAATCCAACCTTGGATCGATGAAAACCTTATATGCAGGTTGCCCGGCCCAAATCAGGTAGCTGCCAAACGAGAGATCATTGAAAACAGGGCCGGGCAAATGATGGGTGAGGAGATATTGGGTGGCAGCAACAGGCGTCTCAGATGAAATCAAGCCGGCTTTTATCGCAGGATAAGGCAAATCATTTTTGAACCAGGGCAGGGAAATGATTCCCAACAGGCTTAATAATGCGACCATGGCAACATTAAGCCTCATCTTTTGAACGGGTAAAGTGCCATTTTTCGGCGTAAATCGTTTATCCCACGCCTGGCTGACGCTTTGGGCAAGCGCCGGCGCCGCCGTTAATCCAAACCAGATAATCCCCCGTGATGTTTTTATTGCCAAGCCGCCAAAAATGACGAGCATGGCCCATTGGAAAAATGACAGATGGCGGTAAGTCAGAAGAACAACCATCACACAAATGATGAATCCGAACCAAAATATCGTCCCCTCCAGGGAATGGAACGAGGGCGGGGCCCACTCAGGAACGAAATTTTGGATCAATGAATTTTTGGTCATACCCATCACATAATTGATAATTCCAAGGCCAGCCGGGTTTATCAAAACCATCAGCATTGAAACCCCGCCAACCAGCGCCGGGGTCAGGGCGGGCTTAAAAACCTGCCACGACTTTTTGGTTTTTAATGCTGCCAGACCCATCCTCACTTCGTCGATTAACCAGAGCCCCAGGAAAACGAACCCTAGCACAAATGTCCCGTGGCTATTTGCCCACACCAGCATGCCCAAAGGAAATACGGCCAGCCAAAGCTTTTTCTTTCCTTTTCGATAAGCGTATATTCCTGCCAGATAAAGGCTGCCTGTTGCAAGGGCAACTCCCTGAGCTCGCACATTCCAATCGCTAACGCCTAAAACCGCAGCGAACAAGGTAGCAAATGCAGAAATACGCCAATGGCGAGTCAGCAATCGACAGGTGAAAAGGAGCAATAAATATGCCAGGGAGATGACCAGACTGTGCGAAAAGATAATTAATGCTAACCCACCTGCTCGATTAAGATAATAATAACATAGTTCTACCAACCAGAACATGGCATAAGCAGGATAAGGCCGTCCAAACGCAGTGTACGAAAAGGTGTCAACGGATGGAACCTGGTGAGTCTGGCTAATTTCCTTGCCAACAGCAAGTTGCCACCAAAAATCATTGGGTCGAATGGGCTGGGTATTAACAAAAGCAAATACCCCAATAATGACTGCCAGGCCCCAGATCATTTCCACTCTTAAGGTTGAAGGCCATCTCGATCGAACAGCCATGATTCGCTAATTAATCAACAACATCTCTGATATGAAAAGAAGAGCCCTGTTCGGAGAAAGGACCCTTCTTTTCAAATAAATGAAAAAAGCTGATTTAATTAAGAAGGTTGCCACCTTTTCAGGTGAATTAAATGTTAGTGACGATGTTCCTAAAGATGTTGGAGATAGCGGGACCCAACAGAGCTAAGATAGCGATGACGACGACCGCAACCAAGACCAGGATTAACGCATATTCCACCAAACCTTGACCCTTTTCCTTTGGAGCGAACAACATGGCTTTTCACCTCCTTTCCGTGTTTTATTGTCCAAACAGGTAATTACAGTTTCTATTATACGGTCTTTACAAGAAAAATCAAGCGCTACACATTACAACCACTTAACAAATTCAAAGCGCAGCCGCCTGACTTACCTAGATAATCTATTGTTTTATGAATTGGTTACTACTATAATGATTTGCAATGCTTGAGTCAGATATTCAGACAGAGATAGAGTTCATCATCTGCCAAGGAGGAACGATGAGCGATATATTTGAGAAAGTCACAAATGACCAGGATATATTCAAGAAAATACTGAGCAAGGTCCCAGGGTTCAGTGGATATATCGAACGCTCCAACCGGAGGTCATCTGATAAACTTCTTCGAGAAGCGGTAGCCAATCATTTTGAAGAATTATGGAAACGGGTATCCTCGCTCGAGCGAGACTTGATCAGCCAGGGGGGCATTGCGTACGTCGGCGATATGGAATCAGCCGCCCTCAAGCTCCGCCAGTTTATCGATCGGGTCCGAACTGCCTCTTATGGATATTCAGGCCTTTTCGATGCGATCAAGATCAATCAAGAAGAGCTGGCCAAGTTGTACCAGTATGATTACTCCCTGTTAACCATGGCAGACGATGTGTCGCATGCGATTGACAACGTAGAATCCGCGATGGGCAGCGACGGGTTAAAGGCTGCTATTCGTAACCTGATCAGCAGCACGCAACAGTGCGTTACAACGTACAACAAACGTTCAGAAGTCATTACCGGCGGGGTAAATTCCGCTGCTCAATAAGGAGATAAACCATGGCTAGAATTTTTGATGTGGTCGAATATCCAAGTGAAATGGTGGATGAAATAGTCCATCGTTTCCCAGAAAGCGGCCCGGCCGACTTACGCATTGGCTCACAGGTGATCGTTCGCGAGTCGCAGCGAGTCGTCTTCTTCCGGGATGGAAATGCCCTGGATACCTTTGGCCCCGGGCGGCACACGATCGTCACCGCGAACATCCCCAAAGTCATTGATCTAATTGGTAAAGCCTTCAATGACCGTACGCCTTTCGTCGCCGAGGTCTATTACGTGTCGGCCAAGGAATTCGCCGACCGGAAATGGGGCACTCCCCAGCCGATCATCGTCAGGAATCCCGGCATGGGCCTGGGCGTGGCGCTTTTGCAGGCTTTCGGCAGCTACAGCATCCAGGTAGCGGATGCCCAACAGTTTGTCACCCAAATCGTGGGCGCCCAGGGGATTTACATGATGTCCGACATCGAGAACCGGCTGCGGACCATGCTGCTCTCAAAACTAACCGATTTGTTAGGCGAAACCGCCGCTAATCACTCCGTAGTCGAGCTCATTGCGTTGAACGAAGAGCTTGGCGCAGGTGTCCGGGCCAAAGCTCAAGATGATTTCGCGGCCATCGGCCTGACCCTGAAGTCCTTCTACATCGGCAACCTGAAGCCTTCTGAAAAGTCCGCTGAAGAGCTGCGCGCCATGGGTATGCTGGATATGCAAACTTACACCCAATTGCAGGCAGCCGATGCACTTCGCGAGGCCGCGCAAAACCCAAGCGGCGGCGCTGGCTTGACCGCCGGGATTGGAGCCGGGATGGGAATCGGTAACGTCCTGTCTCAATCGCTCCAGGGCGTGGCAGCGGCCAGCCGGCCTGCGCCAGCAGCGCCTGCCGCAAATGGCGGAACGCCGGTCACCCCAGACGTCATGACCCCCGCGGAGGCTGCCTCTATTTTGAAAGTCTCCGAAGAGGATGTGATGGCATCCATTCAATCTGGCGATCTTAAGGCTAAGAAAATTGGAAATGCCTACCGGATCAGCAAAGATTCGTTGGAAGCTTTTTTGAAAGGCTAAGCCTTTCGATCATCAGACACGGGCCTGCTCCAAAGAACTCCGCCGCCTAGGCTGATGGGAGAGTCTCCCCCTACGGCGGCGGAACTATGTCGTCCAGGTCAGGTCAGCTCGATACGGTCAAACAGGCAGCCAGCCAAAAGGGTGTAATGGTATAATTATCACCCAGAAGGGCTACAAACATACCGGTTTCCAGGCATCATTTTGCCCTCACAGGGTTCTTTCAAATCCATGGATTAGTGGGATAACAGGATGAAATTACACGAATATCAATCCAAACAGATTTTTTCAAGGTATGGCGTACCCATCCCGAAAGGCCGCCTGGCAGTTACAGCGATTGAAGCCAGGCAGATTGCTGAAGAGCTTGGCAGCCGGGTGGTTATCAAATCACAGGTTCTGGTGGGCGGTCGCGGAAAAGCCGGGGGCATCCGCCTGGCCAAGACTCCTCAAGAGGCAGAAGAGCTGGCCAGGGCGATATTGGGCATGGAAATCAAGGGCTTACCGGTCAGAAAAGTGCTTGTCGACGAGGCAGCCACGATCGAAAAGGAGATTTACCTGGGAATCACCAATGATCGGGCCGCTCTTCGCCCGGTGATCATGGCCTCTGCGTCCGGGGGCGTCGAAATTGAAGAGGTAGCCAGGTTAACCCCCGAAAAAATCATCAAAGTGCATATCGATCCCCTCCTGGGTTTTTGCGATTACCAGGCTCGTGATCTGGCAGCCGGCATTGACCTTCCCAAGACCTTGTGGCGCTCTTTTGATGCCATCGCTCATGGTTTGTGGCAGGCTTTTATCCAAAATGATGCCTCCCTGGCCGAAATTAATCCTCTCGTTGTCACCGGCGACAATCGTCTTCTGGCGCTCGATGGCAAAATGGTGATCGATGATAGCGCTCTGCCCCGCCACCCTGACCTGGCAGAAATGCGCGATCTGGATATCGAAGCGCCAGCCGAGATCGAAGCCAGGAAATATGACCTTTCCTACATCCAATTGGATGGGCAAATCGGCTGCATGGTGAACGGCGCCGGGTTAGCTATGGCCACCATGGATATTATTAAATATTACGGCGGTTCCCCTGCCAACTTCCTCGATATCGGGGGTGGGGCAAGCGCTGAAAAAGTTGCAGCGGCGTTACGGATTATCCTCTCCGATGCGAATGTCAAAGCCATTTTATTTAATGTTTTCGGTGGAATTACCCGCGGTGATGAAGTAGCTCGTGGTATCCTGAGCGCCCTGGCTGAGGTAAAGCCAGATATTCCGATGGTGGTTCGCCTGGTAGGGGTCAACGCAGAAGAAGGCCGACGATTGCTGAGTGACGCTCACATGCTCACCGCCGAAACGTTGGTTGAGGCAGCCCAAAAAGCAGTCAACGCCGCAAAAGGAGAGAACTGATGAGCATCCTGATTAATAAAAATACGCGCCTGCTGGTTCAGGGCATCACGGGACGTGAAGGGCTGTTTCACACCCAACAAATGGTGGCTTATAACACGCATGTCGTTGCGGGGGTATCGCTGGGGCATGGCGGAGAATGGGTCCTGGGAGATAAGATTCCGGTATTCGATTCGGTGAAATTGGCCTGTGAAACAACTGGCGCCAATGCATCGGTTATTTTTGTCCCGGCACGGAATGCCCCCGATGCGATGTTTGAGGCTGCTGATGCGGGTATCCCGTTGGTAGTTTGTATCACCGAGCGCATACCCGTGCTGGACATGATGCGCGTGCGTGAATACCTGGATCAAAAAAAGGTGCGGCTGATTGGGCCGAATTGCCCGGGCATCATCACTGCCGGCGAATGTAAAGTGGGTATTATCCCCGGCAACATCACCATGCCCGGTAACGTGGGGGTGGTGTCTCGCTCAGGGACCCTTACCTACGAAGTGCTTTACGCACTGCAGAAAAAAGGCCTCGGCACCAGCACTTGCGTAGGCATTGGAGGCGATCCGATCAACGGGACAAGCTTCATCGATGTCCTGGAAATGTTTGAAGCAGATCCGTATACGGATAAGATCGTGATGATCGGCGAAATAGGCGGCAATGACGAAGAAAAAGCGGCCGATTTTATGGCTAACCATGTCACCAAGCCCGTCGTCGGTTTCATTGCCGGCCTGACTGCGCCTGCCGGTAAACGGATGGGGCATGCTGGCGCTATCATTGAAGGCGGAACAGGGACAGCTGAAGATAAAATCAAAGCATTCGAATCGGTTGGCATCCGGGTTGCCCACCATCCCGAGGAAATACCTGATTTACTGGGCAAGTAAATCTGAGCAACTGCCAGCCTTATCTGAAGACTCGAAACCGATATAGATTCCGCCGCTAGATATGGTTAACTCCATACGTAGCGGCGGAATTTCTTTGTCTAAATCTACTGGCGCGAATTATTTTTTATGCGTGTTGACAAACTGAACGACATCGTTCACCGTGTTAATCTTCTGCGCTTCTTCGTCAGAAATTTCGATCCCGAATTTATCACAAAAGCCATCAATCAAGAAGAACTGATCCATGGAATCCACTTCAACATCGTTGGCGCTTTCTTTTTTCGCCCCTTTCACAAAACGTGTATCCAGGGTAATATTCTCACCGTCAATTTTCATAACATCCACGATGACCGCTTTAACTTCTTCCAGAACATCAGGCATTGGGTTCCTCCCAGGGATAATTTTAACCATTAAAGTATTTTATACTCACTGTATAATCTGTCAAGATTAAATGATAGGACCTTGTGTTATAACCCATAGCTATGATTGAAGTTTCTCCAACCAGCTCCCGTAAGGACGATCACATCCATGTAAACCTGGAACAGGATGTTTCATCTTCTCTTACGACCGGGTTGCAACGCTTTCATTTTATTCACCAGGCTTTGCCCGAGCGGGATCTGGAGCAGGTCGACCTGTCTCAAACCCTTTTCAACCGCCAAGTCCAGGCGCCGATTTTAATTTCATCCATGACGGGGGGTTCCGAAGAAGCCGCCCGGATCAACCAGGTGCTGGCAGCGGCTGCACAGGCTACTGGACTGGCGATGGGACTGGGCTCGCAGCGAGCCGCGATCGAAACCCCTGAACTGGCGCCGACCTTCCAGGTGCGGCGCTATGCGCCTGATATTCTGCTTTTTGCCAACCTGGGAGCCATCCAGCTCAATTATGGCTACACCCTTGAGCATTGCCAACGAGCAGTTGATATGATCGAGGCAGATGCGCTGATCCTCCACCTGAACGCTCTGCAGGAAGCCATCCAGCCCGAAGGGAACACGCGTTTCGGCGGTTTATTGCCCAAAATAGAGGCTGTGTGCCGCCGCCTGCCCGTCCCGGTCGTGGTCAAAGAAGTGGGATGGGGCATATCCGCCCAGGCCGCCCGCATGTTGGCTTCAGCCGGGGTGGCAGCCATTGATGTGGCCGGCGCCGGTGGGACCTCGTGGTCGCAGGTGGAAATGTACCGGTTGAGCGATCCGAACCAGGCCAACGTCGCAGCCGCATTTCGAGAATGGGGGATTCCAACGGCGCAATCCCTCATTCAAGTGCGCCAGGCAGTTCCCGATCTGCTCCTATTCGCCTCAGGGGGTTTACGCGACGGCATCGATATTGCCAAGTGTATCGCCCTGGGCGCCTCGCTTGGCGGAATGGCCAGCCTTTTTTTAAAAGCCGCTGCCCAATCCGAAAATTCAACGCTGGGGGTCATCCATCAGTTGAAGCGGGAAATCCAGATTGCCATGTTTGCTGCCGGCGTTGGAAACCTGGCCCAATTAAAGAAAGCTCCGCTGGTAGAAGATATCCATTACGCAAAGGATTAACCCATGGGATTGGATGAATTATCAAAACGCTACCTCCCGGCGATCGAAGAAGAATTGCACCGCATCGTCGATCCAGCCTTCGCACCTGAAACGTGGGAGCTCCACCGCATGATGGCCTACCACCTGGGTTGGGAAGGCAAAAATGCCGGGCGTGAAGCGCAGGGTAAACGCATCCGCCCCTTACTGGTGTTATTGTGCGCTGGAGCAGTCCCGCCGCCCATTCCTGCCCCAGCGGAAGAAATGGCCTGGAAAAAAGCTCTACCTGCCGCTGCCTCGGTGGAACTGCTTCATAATTTCTCTCTTATTCATGATGACATCCAGGACAACAGCCCTCTCCGGCGCGGCAGGCCCACCGTGTGGATGGAATGGGGTATTCCGCAGGCCATTAATGCCGGCGATACCATGTTTAGCCTGGCGCAGTTAGCCATGCTTGACCTGGGGCAGACAGTGGATAGGGCGACCGCGCTGTTAGCCAACCGGTGGTTGAACCAAACATGCCTGGCCCTGACCGGCGGCCAGTACCTGGATCTGTCTTACGAAAGTCAACCGGTCATCTCCCTGGATGCTTACTGGCCGATGATCAGTGGAAAAACCGCTGCATTGCTCTCCACCTGTGCCCGGCTGGGCGCTTTAATCGCTGGCGCCGGAGAGGAGTTACAGGAGAAATTCAAGGATTTTGGATATTACCTGGGGTTGGCCTTCCAGGCCCAGGACGATTTGCTGGGAATCTGGGGGGCAAGCGAACAGCTCGGCAAGTCGATCACCAGCGATCTGGTATCCGGCAAGAAGTCGCTGCCAGTGCTCTATGGTCTCGAACAAAAAGGGGCATTTGCCCGGCGGTGGTTGGCCGGCCCGATCCCCTCTGACGAAGTAGAGGATGTGGCCTTGCTCCTTGAGAATGAGGGCGCGCGGCAGTACACCCTGGACATCGTCAATCGTTATACCCACAAGTCACTCACTGACCTTGACCAGGCATTGCCTTCTCCCAATGAAAACGGCAAAGCCCTGGTTGAGCTGGCAGCCATGCTTCTCAACCGCCAGTCGTGAGACAGGATAATCGCGTTTTCCTTTTTTGATAGTTCAGTCTACAACCAGGATCTCGGCTGACAATGGCTGGCTGGCCTCACGGGGTGGAGTAGGCAAAATGAGATCCGCTTATTGTCATAAACCGCGATCCTGTCATTTCCGGCAAAACTTGCCGGTTTTGACGGGTAGAACATGGGTTCTATCTATGCTATCCTTTCCATTGGCGATGAGCAAAGGCCCCACAACTCCTTACCCCAGCGAGGGTCTCAATAAGTTTGGGCTAACACGACCCACCCGCGCCACGCATAGACGTTTCAGTCTCTAAAAAAGAATGGCCCTTTGAGGTCCCGGGTGATTCATCGCCGATATGTGGCAGGAAAGGAGCATATTTTCTCTTGACACGACGCATCCATGCCAATGGAGAGACGACCGTATCCGCACGTTACCACATCACCGGGGGCTGTGACACCGACAAAAATGTGATTGTGGCCGCCATCTTTTGGGCCGAAACCGGCCAACTGATCTCCCGCGAGTTTCAACAACATAAAGCCGACGCTCTTTGTGCAGCCGAATGGTTCCAGGAAAACCAGGTCGAACTGGTGATCATCGAGAGCACCGCCAACTACCACATGCTCTACTATGACGTCTTGCGCAATGCCGGTGTCTCCATTCTGGTGATCAACCCGATTGTGGTCAAGTCGCTCCTGCGCGTGGAGGGTAAGTCAGACAAAGGAGATGCTATGACCCTGGCCCGCCTGGCCTCCAGTTTTGCACTCAAAACCTCGAATATGCCCGACACTCTACAGCGAGAGATTCGCCTGCTGTACAAACGGGTGGACACTTGGAAAGTGTTGTGCACCCAGACCACCAACCGCGCCAACGGCGTGCTGACCGGCTGCGGTTTCACCGTCTTTCGCCTGGCGTCGATCAACAGCCCGGCCGGGCTGAAAATCCTGCAAGCCATTTTGGACCGGCGCACACCCGCCGAGATGGCAGCGTTACATCGCAACAAAGCCAAACGCGCCCAGATTGAGCAATATGCCTCGGTGGAATTGCCTGAATATGTCTATCCCTATCTGACCGAGGTGCTGGAGGAGGTCCGTGTCTTCAATCAGAAGATCAGTCACGGTGAAGCCGACCTGCTGCAGATGATCGAGACTTTCCACCTGGAGGAACAGGTGGCACTGATGCAAAGTGTGCCAGGAGTGACCCGCATGTTGTGCTTGCGGGTGATTTCTGAAATGGGGGCGAACTACCACCAGCGCTATGCCAGCGCCGAAGCCTTCGCCAAGGCCATCGGGGTGGTCCCGGCCAATGAGGTCTCCGGCGGGAAACTGCTCAAACGCAAGGCTTCCCATGGCAACATGCGAGTGAAATTCCACCTGCTTTCCGCGGCTAAGGCCTTTGCCATTCACGGTTCTGGACCGTTACGGCATTGGTTTGACACCTACCGGGCACGGTCAACTTACCTGAAAGCCACGTCGGCTTTGGCGCGCAGGATAGCCGAAGGGCTGTGGTGGGTAATGGCCCGGCAGGAGCCCTATAAGACCTGGGAAAGCCAGAAGGCGACCGTCCAGGTTGGCGTGAAATTGGTTGACCCAAAGACCGGTGAGATCGTGGGGGATTCCATTTCTGGGATAGAATGAGACCTATACGGTTATTAAGGTGCTAGGCCGTCTGGCCGGGCCCTGATGGTCGCGAATATCATTTTGCTTGGCCCACCCCGTGAGAACAGCTTATCTTGTGCAAATACCTGCCTTGGTCGTCAATGGTTATGCGTTCTTATGGTGACATCGTTCACTCGGTAACATTTAATTTGAAAGAACGCTGTGCGAAGTAAAAATGATAAATAAATTTCCATATCCGCAGTAAAATATTGAAGTAAGATATTAAGAAGGAAATGTTTCCGTGAAAATGATAAGGGGTTTTACAGCTTTGTTGATTACTCTGGTTTTTCTTTCTGCATGCAAACCCACAACCAGTGAACCAATCCCGCTAGTCGACACACCCACGAATGCCGAAGTGCAATCCACCAAGATTGTGACTCCTGAGCCAGAGCAAACGATAACACCAAATATAATTTCAACGGTTACTACCCAACCCACGAATACAATTGCTCCTGTTCCATCGCTGAATGTTTCGGCGAGCAACCAGACTGGTCCGCTATATGACCTATCCTTTTCAATTCCGGTTGGCAAGGGTGGTGTTCGTTACCAGGGTGTTGGAGTGGAAAGGATGGAAATAACCGGACCGAATGCACTGGCTGCCTTGCCGGATGGAAGATTCATCATCGCTGACCCTCTGGACAATCGCCTGCTGTATTACAAACCTGATGGGAATTTTGAAAAAGCCATTGACCTCTTCACCTTGGGTATTGTTAATGTGTCGGATCTACAGGTTGCTGCAAACTGGCTTTTCGTCAAGGAAATCTCTTTCGATATCTCCCCAACCAGATATAGGGTAAATAAACTTTCGGTTGAAGGTGAATTAATTGCATCTTACGATATTCCTGCCGAATACCGGCTGGCGGATAATCTTCCAGGAATAATCGTAGATGGGGATGGACGATTGTTGTTGGATATTGAGATGGTTGGGATTCCACCCGGATTCAAATACCATTTGCCAAGCAACGTAATACAACTAGTTGATTCACAGGGCAATTGGTCACCTATAGCCACAGATGGTCTTCGATATAATGAAAGAATATTCCACCATTACGATGCAACAATATCAGGGAACCAAAATGCTGTAATTGCTGGCGATATTCGCGTTGAAACTGCATTAACTCTAGGGTTCGGAGGTCTACGAATTCTAGGCGTTCTACCGGATGGTCGCTTTTTTCTCACCCGAGAGGATGTTGTCCAAGATTCTCCCGTAATTGAGGTTGATCAGACTGTACATTTCATTAGCTTTGATGGGGTCCAACTTGGTGTAGCACGTTATCCCCTTTCTGAGAGACTTTACTATGTTGAACGAAACATAACCCTAGGTCCAGATGGCTGTGTTTATGCTCTGTTGCCACGCGAAAAAAGCCTGGATGTTCTTCGACTTAACTTATACAATAACCTGAATCCATTAATCCCTGGCGCGGCTGAGCCACTGGTTGTGAAAGCTTCGCAGTAAATATAAAACAGACTCCACCCGTCCGTGGGAGCAGCGGTTTTATCTTCCAGGTAGGGAACAGTTCCCAGCCTTAATATTTGCAGTTGAGCGCCTTTCTCAGGGTTGCTGCGGCTTTGCATTCTCCGCAGCAAGGATTGAAGAGCCGTCCTCTTTCGGTAGACGGCTTGGCAAAGGTTTGGGTGATCTCGGCTACCGGATCATCCGTAGGGTAATACCCCATTCTTTCGATTGCAGGGGGTCTCATGTTTGGCTCCTTTATGGTAATTCGAGGTTTTTTTTTGGAGGAAATGATTACAGTTTATGGCTCTGGTGGTATGCCAATACATGGCAATAATACAGCGGGTAAAGAAAGTGATTTTCCTGTCATTCGGGGGGAGTGGATTATTACTTACATATCAGTACCACAAGGCTGGTATAATCTCCCCCCAGGTTCAATGGTGCCATATCAGAGTTTAAGATAATATACAATGGAGCGGGCGATGGGATATGAACCCACAATAGGCACAAATTCTTATTTGTGCCGGCTTCTTTCGTGCTTGGGATTACACATTAGAGCTCGTGCTTTTTAGTGTATAATTAGAAAACATAGAACAATAAGAGAGTTTTATACTGCGGGCGTAGTTCAGTGGTAGAACGCGTGCTTCCCAAGCACGATATCGTGGGTTCGAATCCCATCGCCCGCTCTAATCAATATCCGCCGTTGCATGGGATGTGGCATCACCACCACATTACCACCCAGCGGCGGAATCCATATATCCACCTTCATCGAACCATACTATAATTTAATTGAATAACCTGCGAACCCTGCCACATGGCTGGCGTTCCCGCGCCGCTTTTCTTCTGTTCACACCGCGCACCTCCTGGCTGAATCCTTACCACCCGAACCCCAACCATCTACGGATCAATTCTTGCAACACTGACAGGGTGACATTGACGTAAAGAGTGGTTGGTCGCAAATGTAATCCTCATGGCTGAGTATACCGTTCTCGTCGTTGAAGATAATGTGTCTAATTTCGTGCTGATCGCGCGTATGTTAGGCTACCTGGGGATCCATTGCGAATGGAAAACATCGGGTTACGAGGTGGTGGAATACGCGGATAACATGCCCCGGCTCGACTTAATCCTCATGGATATCCGCCTGCCGTACGAAGATGGTTACGCTGCTCTGAAGAAAATCCGATCTTCCGCCCGTTTAAAAGCTACCCCCGTGGTAGTTGTGACCGCCTTAGCCAGCCAGGATCAGATGAATTTAGCCCGGCAATCTGGCTTTGACGGTTTCTTAGGCAAGCCGCTGGATCCCGATCGCTTTCCAGACCAGATCCAGCGGATTCTAGCTGGCGATCAAGTCTGGGAGTATGCATAATCCCCCGGTAAAAAAAAGTGTTCGCAAGACGATCATAGGCTCGTCCCTGATCGCTGCCTTAGCGATTTTTTTAATCCTGGAGGGATTTTTTTATTTTCATGACCGGTCACAGCTTCACCAGCAAGCTTCCAATCATCTCAGAATCCTCCTGTCGAACCAGGTAGCTGAACTTAACAAAGCGAATGGCGCCCGCCAAAAGGTATTGGATGGTCTGGCCAAACAAGCCAATTGGATTGCCCTGGCTGGCCAGTCGGTGAGCCATCCGAACGATCCATCCAATCTGCAAACCCTGGTCAACCTGCTCAGGACGAGCCTGGACCAAAATGGTCAGGGCCTCTTTGATCAGCTCGTTCTGCTGGCACCGGATGGCCACATCGTGGCTTCCACCCAGGCAGGTTGGGAAGGCAAGCAATTTGGAGCGGTCAACCCATTGCAAGACCATTCGAACAGCGCAAGGGTGATCCTTGTCCCCTATGCTGCTCCCCTGCTGCCCAACCAGTGGGTTATCGCGACCATCCAGCCCGTCCTTAAAAATGGGACGGCTATCGCCGCGCTGGCAGGGATCACCTCTCTCGAAGTACCCCAATTGACCCATGCCGTCATCGGTTTATACCCCGGCAGCGATCTCTATTTCGCCGCTCAAGGGTATTTCACCCGCCTCAACCCAAACGGCCAGCCAGGCGCAGCCCAGGCCCTGACCAGCCAGGCCAGGCCGGAAATTAATCGTTTGATGAACGCCTCTACCCAACCGGCGGTGATAGAATTTTCATCCACCGATCAGGGCGCCGTGTTATCGGCCGGCCAATCCATCCCAGGCCTGAACGCGGGCATTATCATTGAGTATCCTGTTCGATGGCTGGAAGCCCCTTTGCTCAATAGCTTCCTATGGAGCCTGGTCTTATTACCGGTGATCGCCCTGCTGGCCACAGGGATTGCCTGGCTGGTGTCGGCCCGCGTCACCTGGCCCTGGCATATCATCCTGACCTCACTTCAGCAATTCCTGGCCGGCGATCGGGAGAAACGGATCACCCTTCAACGGGATGATGAATCCGGGCAGCTTGCAAACCTGTTCAACCACATCGCGGATGACCTTTCAACGGTGTATACCGAAACAGATCACCGCCTGATAGAAAAAACCCATCATTTTCAAAAGGCTTCTCAGATCATCCAAACGATCGCTTCCATAGAGACCATCGATACCTTATTTTCAACCACATGCAACCTGATCGTTGAGCAATTCAACCGGTACAACGCCAGTATTTACCTGTTAGACGAATCCAAAAAGGTCCTTTTCCTGGCTCATCGCAGCGGGCCGGTGGCCGATGGCGTATGGTGGAAGAACAACCGCCTGGCAGTCAATGCCAACAGCCTGATTGGCTGGACCGCCTCGGCCAACCAGGCCAGGATCATCCAGACGGTAAACCCGTACCCTTTTGCTAACCCCGATTTCCTCCTGCCCGAAATCCAATCAGAGGCAGCGCTCCCCATCGCCTATGGAGGACAGATCATCGGGGTTCTCCATAGTCAGAGTGACCAACCAGGTGCATTCGACGACGATACCATGGAAGCCCTGGCGATCATCGCTGCTCAGCTTGCCAATACCTACCGGCATCACCAAAACCTCCAGGCCACAGAAGATACCCTCCAGGAAATAACGCTTCTTAGTGAAGCCAGCCGCC
The DNA here is from genome assembly GCA_021789855.1 of Chloroflexota bacterium. Taxonomy (GTDB): domain Bacteria; phylum Chloroflexota; class Anaerolineae; order Anaerolineales; family Anaerolineaceae; genus JAJYIW01. The sequence goes on from JAJYIW010000007.1 coordinate 35,312, forward strand.
AGATCATCCATGCCAGGAATGAAACGGAAATTTACCAGACTACCTCCCTGGCACTCCGACATGTATCCTACCTCTCGGCTGTCCTGGCGGTCAAATATGACCGGTTGCATTTTGTTTCAATTTACAACCCGGCTACCCATGAACAACCTGATCTCGGCCAATGGAAAAGCATTAAAACCGAGGGTATCCTTCCTTATCTACCCCCAGGAAAATCTTACTTCATCCAGGAGCTTAACAAAGCTCCTGCCCCTTTTACCGAAATGGTTCTACCCTTGCGGACGATCGGCGGGCAATCAGCGGTTATGATCCCTGTATATAGCTCAACCCTCTTAGCCGGGCTGATCATCCTGGCCACCCAGGATCGTTCGACCCTGGAGGCCGCCAGGCTCCAACCTTACCTGGCCCTCGGCGAGATCATCGGCCAGATGATCGCCAGTCTCAGGCAGATTCAACAGGCGGATGACCTCAAAAACAGCCTTAATGCCTCGGCGGCAATAGGCATGATCGCCGGGCCTGCAATGAGTTTACAGCAAGTCTATTCAACGACTTACACCCAAATCCTGAATTTAATGGGCGATGTCAGCTTCATGATCGCGCTTTATCACCCGGACTCAGCTACCATTGATTTTCCATTTGTTATGGAAAACCAGATACCGATCCAGCTTGATCCCATCCCATTGGGTGAGGGTTTGACCTCACGCCTGATAAAAGAACAAAAAGCGATCCTTTTGGTCGATAACGTAGAGGATGAGGCCAAAGCCCTGGGGGCAAAAACGGTAGGCCAGCCAGCCCGCTCCTGGCTGGGCGTCCCGCTTGTCCTGGATGACCAGGTTACCGGCGCGATAATCGTTCAGGATATCATCCAGGAGCGCCGCTTCTCAGCCAGAGATATTGAAATATTAAATTTTCTGGGCCATCAAATCGCCGTTTCGATCCGCATCGCTCAAGCCGTTGAAACGCTCGGAAAATCGAGCCAGCGCTTACAAACCGCTGCGGTTATTGCCAGGGAGATTTCCACGGATTTTCAACTGAAGACACTGCTCAAGCACTCCGTTAGCCTGGTGCAGGAACGCTTTGGGCTCTATCACGTCGCGATCTACCTGTTCGATCCTGCCAACGAATACCTGGTCTTGCGCGAATCGGCCGGCGAGGCCAGCGAACAATTAAAGCTGGATGGCTTTAAATACCCCCAGGGCTCCCAATCGCCGGTCGGGCGGGCCGCCATGACGGGGTTAACGGTGGTAGCCAACCTGGGGCGCCAGGATGCCAGCGATTCGCCTCATCCTTTATTACCCCTGACGCGATCAGAGGCAGCCATCCCGATCCGATCCGGCGATCGCCTCTTCGGGGTCCTGGACGTCCAGAGCAATCAGGTGGATGCTTTTTCGGATGAAGATATCCATGTTCTAACGCTATTAGCCGATCAGTTAACGATCGCTGTGCTCAACACCCAGCTGGTTGAACAACACCAACAGCAGGTGGAACGCGAGAAACGCCTGTCTGATATCA
>JAJYIW010000162.1 GCA_021789855.1 Chloroflexota bacterium
ATTCAATTTCTTGCTGAACCTGGCCCCTCCTGAGCAGCGGGCGCGTTTTTCAGCGCTGAACCAGGTTGCCATCGCGCTCTCATCGGCGGTGGGGGCGGCGCTGGGCGGGGTCATTGCCGGCCAGTTTGGTTACCACGCTGTCTTTCTGCTTTCTGGCGTCGGGCGGATCCTATCCATGGTCGTCTTCATCCGCTTTGTCCACCAGCCCATCTCAGAGATTATTGCAGAGAAAAAGCAGTCTGGCCTCAGTAAATAAGCTGTTAGCCCCGCTTCCATGCCATTAACGCCATTGAGCGGCGCTTTGCGCTCTCTGTTCAGGGCGAGGAACGGTTGCGCCTGCATGCCATGAAGGCCAGGCCTGGCAACGAAGCCACCTGGATTGTATCGCTTCGCACGCCAGGGCGGGAAGCGCCGGTCGCAATGACGCTGAATAAGATGTGCTTAGGCCAGCCCGAAATCCTTAACCGCCATGCTGGCAATCGTCTTGCCGATGCTGATCGATGCGGTCGCAGCCGGAGAGGGCGCATTGAGCACGTGGATCATGTGCTCGGCTTCGACAATGCGGAAATCGTCTACCAGCTCCCCGTTGGGCGCCAGGGCCTGGGCGCGCACGCCCGCACCTGAGCGGTGAATATCGTCGAATTGGATATCCGGCACCATATTCTGCAAAGCTTTCAAATAAGCGCGTTTGCTGAATGAGCGATAAAACTCGCCGAAGCCCATCTTCCAGTATTTCAGCCCCATGCGCCAGAATCCGACAAAGAAGCCATATTCGGCCAGGTCACGCACCGACACGGAGCTCATTTTATAGCCTTCACGCTTGAAGGCCAGGACGGCATTGGGTCCAATTTCGACTCCACCCCGCACCATGCGGGTGAAGTGTGCGCCGAGGAAAGGGAAGCGGGGATCGGGTACCGGGTATAGCAAGTTTTTAATCAAACCCTGCTTCTCGGGCACCAGCTCGTAATATTCGCCCCGGAAGGGGATGATTTGCAAACCGGGGTTGACCCCGCATAATCGCGCGACGCGATCCGACTGCAAGCCGGCGCAATTAATCAGGTTGTGGCATTGCACTTCACCCTGGGCTGTTTCTAACACAAAGCCATCTGCGTTTTTCTTAACCCGCAAGACGCGCGAATTCTTTTGAATCACACCGCCGCTATCCTGCACCAGCTTGGCGTAGGTCTCAGTGACCTGGGTATAGTTGATGATCCCGGTTTGCGGGACGTAGAGACCGGCCACGCCCGAAGCGTGCGGCTCGTATTCCTTGATCTCTTCAGGCGACAGGCGGCGCAATCCTTCGAGGCCATTAGCGTGACCGCGTTGCTCCAGGTTATCCAGGCGTGGAAGTTCGCTCGCGTTCGTCGCGATGATCACTTTACCACAATTCTCGTGGCTGATCCCATGTTCCGCAGCAAACTTATACAATGCCAGGCGTCCTTCTACGCAGTTCTTGGCTTTGGACGACCCTGGCTTGTAGTAGATGCCGGAATGGATCACACCACTGTTGTTGCCCGTCTGATGAGCTGCAAGGCGATTTTCGGCTTCCAAAACGATCATGGAATGCTGAACCTGATTCGATAAGGCCATGGCGGTTGCCAGGCCTACCACACCCCCACCGATGATTGCGATATCGTAAGTTGATGAGCCGGTCATATCGATTTGCCTATCCCTGTATGATTAGACTTCAAGGTTGCAGATGTCAATCCTCTTAATTGTGTGGATTGTAACACAAATATCAGGCTCTTCAGGCCCGTTCCATGGTTAATTTTAAACGAGCCCTGGCCGTGGATTTTTCAAGGAAATGCCTGAAGAGCCATTCGATTTGAGAAGGTTGTGATAAAATTTTGAAGAGCAATCCAGGAAAGTTGATCCATTATTAAAATCTCTTTATTCAGGCCAGAACCAGCGACTCCAGGGAGATGTCATGTCAGAGTATGACCTTAAATCGTTACGACTGCCCAAATTGAGCGGGCTCAATCTATCGTTGTTCCGATCCATCGTGGAAAGCCCAACCTTGCGCCCGTTGTTCATGGGCAGTTTGTTAAAAAATGGCGGTATTATCGACTTGCGAAAAAAAACGATTGAAGAACCGCCCACCTTGCTGCCCCTGGTTGCGCTGGAACCAGAGCCAGAGCCGGTCAAACAATTCCCTGTCGATGTGCGCCCGCGCCCGGCCAACTTTCCCTTTAAAACGATCGCTGATTATACCGAAGCATATTCATCTGGAAAAACCACCCCGCTTGAGGTGGCTGAAAAGGTCATTTTTTCGATTGTTTCGAGCGATCAATCTCGCCCCCCTTTACGCGCTTTTATTGCCCTGTACCGCGATGATGTGTTAGCCCAGGCTCAGGCTTCGACCGATCGCTACAAAGCGGGCAAACCGCTCAGTTTTCTCGATGGCGTGCCTGTTGCGGTGAAGGATGAGCTCAGCCTGGCGCCTTATCCTACCACCTTTGGCACCAGCTACATTGGCCAGGAGCCGGTCCAAGAGGATTCGACCGTGGTGGCCAGGTTGCGTGCGGCTGGCGCGTTATTATTGGGCAAGGCCAATATGCATGAAGTCGGAACCAATCCGGATGGTTTTAATGCCCATTATGGGTTGGCGCGCAATCCGTATAATAAAGCGCACGACACCGGCGGCAGCTCCAGTGGTTCAGCAGCGGCAGTGGCGGCCGGCTTTTGCCCACTGGCCCTGGGCGCAGATGGTGGAGGGTCGATCCGCATTCCGGCGGCGCTGTGCGGCCAGGTGGGGCTTAAGCCCACCTTCGGGCGGTTGAGCGCCTATGGCGCGATGACTTTAACCTGGAGCCTGGACCAATTGGGCCCCATCGGCGCCAGTGTGGGCGACGTGGCCCTGGCCTACCAGTTGATGGCGGGTGTTGACCCGCTGGATGGAAACACCCAATACCAGCCTCCTGTGCGGGTGGATGGCTGGAATAACCCTGATTTGACGGGGATAACCCTGGGTATTTACCCGGCCTGGTTTGAGCATGCCAACCCGCAGGTGGTGGCCATGGGTAAAGTCATGCTGCGCACGTTATCAGAGGCTGGCGCGACCTTGAAGGAGGTTGTCATTCCTGAGTTGGATATGATGCGCGTGGCCCATGCGGTGACTATCCTGGCCGACCTGGCTGCGACCACCCAGCCTTACGCGGGGCATAAGAAAGAACAGGGGGAGGCCGTTCGCCTCAGCCTGGAGCTCGGCAGAAATATGACCGCCTTCGATTACATCCAGAGCCAGCGGATGCGTACAAAAGCCATTGAAATTTTCCAGAAAGTGTTTGAAGAAGTGGATGTGATCCTCTCGCCCGCCACGGCGATGACCGCGCCCAAAATTCCCACCAATGGAATGTCTACCGGCTGGTCCGATCTCAGCACAGATACCGAGCTGATGCGCTACGTTTTCCCGGCCAATCTCACCGGCCTCCCCGCGATTGCATTTCCGGTGGGGTATGATGAGGCCGGGCTGCCGGTGGGCATGCAGGCCATGGGCCGCCATTGGGAAGAACATCTTCTGTTGCGGGTGGCCTATACCGCAGAACAAACCGTTGAACGCCGCCTGCCATCCACCTATTACCCCAACCTTTAATCCATCTTGCCCGTATCCGCCGGGGAAGGCCTGGTAACGCATGGATAGAACTGTTCTAATCACTGGGGCCGATCGGGGCCTGGGGTTAGGCCTGGCTGGATTGCTGTTAAGCCAGGGCTGGCATGTCCTGGCCGGGCAGTATTTACCCGCATGGCCGGAATTAACCGGGTTGTTACAGCAATATCCACAGCGCTTGAACCTTTTCCCGCTTGATGTGGCTTCGATGGAGTCGGTTCAAACGGCCGCCTGTTCCCTGGCAAACCAGGTGGAACGCCTGGATGTGTTAATCAATAATGCTGGAGTGAACTCTCCTACCAATGAGCGCTCTATCCGCGAAGGCCTGGATTATGCGGACATGCACCGCTTATATGATATCAATGCCCTGGGGCCGCTGCGCGTAGTGGAAGCCTTCCTGCCCATCCTGGATCGGGGAGGGATGAAGCGCCTGTGCTTTGTGTCTTCTGAAGCCGGCAGCATCGGGCGCATGACGCGCACAGCCTGGCAGCCTTACTGCATGTCGAAGGCGGCGCTCAATATGGGCATCCAAATATTGTTCAACCGGTTACACCCGGAAGGCTACACCTTCCGGGTGTACCACCCCGGCTGGGTCCGATCTTACATGGGGGGCCAGAAAAATAACCAGGCGGACCTGGAGCCTGAGCAAGCGGCGGCTTATGCCATCCCCTTTTTCTTAAATGATTTGGAAAATGAGGATCACCTGTCTTTGATCGATTATCAGGGACAGACATGGCCCTGGTAAAGAGAGACGGGTGCCTGGGGCGGGGAGGCTAGGGTGGTGGCTTATCCGCGTCCTTTTATTAAATGGGCCGGGGGAAAATCTCAATTGGCGGCCGACCTGTTATGCCACCTGCCTTCCGCATTTAACCGGTATCACGAGCCTTTTATTGGCAGCGGAGCCTTCTTCTTCCAACTTTATCGCGATGGAAAAATCCATAACGCCAGGCTGTCCGATTTTAATACTGAATTGATTGACACCTATTGTGCCATCCGAGATGATCCTGGCGAGGTAATTCGGGAATTGGCGGGTTATCCGTACGATCAAGCGTTTTATTACGACCTGCGAGCGCGCGACCCCCAATCCTTAAGCCTTCCCGAACGGGCAGCCAGGATGATCTACCTGAACAAAACCGGTTACAACGGGCTGTACCGGGTGAATAGCCTGGGCCAGTTCAACGTCCCTTTTGGCAGGTATAAAAATCCGAAGTATATGGATGAGGCCAATATCCACGCGGTGAGCCTTGCACTGCAGCGGGTTGACATTTCCCACGCGCCTTTTGAGAGCGTGATCGACCACGCTCAACCGGGCGACCTGGTTTATTTCGACCCGCCCTATTCCCCGGTGTCGGCCACGGCAAATTTCACCTCCTACCAGGCTGGCGGTTTTGGCCCGGAAGACCAGCGGCGGTTAAGAGATTGTTGCCTCGAGCTGACCGGTCGCGGCGTTCACATTATCCTGTCCAATTCAAATACAGCATTGGTGCGCAAGCTATATTCGGGTGCACCTTTTGCCACCAGCGAAGCGTATGCCAACCGGGCGATCAACAGCAATGCCGGCCGCCGGGGGAAAATTGTAGAATTGATTATCACCAATGATATACCCCGCCGCAATCTGGACTGATCGAGCGGCTGAGGTGTGCCAGGCCTTCCAGGGCTGAACCAGTGGATTATGGCTGGCGCGGGTCAGGCTTGAGCGGTTTTTCGGGCCGGGCAGCGCCGCATACCCGGCAGGTCGTATCGCCAGGCTGGAAAGACACGCCGCAGGTGGGACAGTTGTTGTACCGATCCCATGCACCCTCGAGGGCCAGGCGCGCCTGGCGTGCGGCTTCTTGCGCGCTCTGGTAACTGGCCTCGATGCTATCTGCGGTTTGTTTGATCACCTTCCAGGCGCGATCTTTGATCTTGAGATTCCCGGCGATTTCAGCCAGGTCGCTGCCTTTATCCAGCGTATGGCTGGCGGTGTTAAGCACATCCACTGGCGAGCTCATCCCGAATTTATTGCGGGCAAGCAGCAGCAGGCCATCTCCAGCGATATCGAGCACCTTCTTGCCTCCTTCTTTGATAGTCTCGAGGGTGCCATGGCTGGTCAGCTCGCTCATCTTGACTTCGGTGCCCTGATCAACATCTGCAAGGTTAATCGTCAGGGCAGCCACGCCCTGGCCTCCTCCGCCAGTCAGCAGCACCGTAGCGACCAGCGCCTGCGGGTTGCCGGAGACAGCGAGCTGGGTCTTGTCCGTGTTAAATTCCGTGCGCAGGGGAGCCACCAGATCATTGGGTTTAACCCCGGCCCAGTGAGCCGTGTTATCCGAAGCTACCGCAGCGGCGGCTGCGCCAACCCCAACCACACCGGCAACGGCGGTCAAAATATCGGTAGCGCTGGTTTCAGCCGGCGCTTCAGGTTTTACCTGCGCCAGCGAATCCTCAATTTTATCAGTCCTTTCCTTTACGGCCTGGTTGCGTTTCAGAATCTCCCCCTTGCGCTCCAGCACAGCCGGTAAGTCTTTTACCGAAAAGGCCTGCGCAAAGAATTTCTGATCAGCGGCGCCCAGGGCGCAAAAGATGGCTTTTTGATCCTCATTTAAACCGGCAAGCTGCTCCGGGGATAATTGATTCAGGGCATTTTCATCCATGGGTGTACCTCTTCACCGGATCGTGTGTAACCGTCCAATCCATTTGATTATAAAGGCTTCTGTCGAAAATCATTAATAGATAATCTTCACCCTCTGACCCAGTTCATGTATCCAGGCGAAGATTACCTGGAATTCGAGTACAATAAGTCCCACGACATCTTCGAGTCTATCAGGGAAGGAATATGGTCAGAACACGCTTTGCGCCCAGTCCAACAGGTTACATGCACATCGGCAACCTGCGCACCGGGTTGTATGCCTACTGTATCGCCCGGCATTATGGCGGCCAATTTATTTTACGGATCGAGGACACGGATCGCAAACGCAATGTCCCCAGGGCGATCCAGGTTATCTATGACAGCCTGAAGCTGGCCGGGCTGGATTATGATGAAGGCCCAGATAAAGGCGGGCCGGTCGGGCCTTACATCCAGAGCCAACGCCAGGCGCAGGGACTGTACCGCCAATACGCCGATATGCTGGTGGAACTGGGCGCAGCGTATCGCTGTTTCTGCCAGAAGGAGGCCCTGGACGGTTCACCGGTGCAACCGTCGCGGGTCGATCCCTGCCGGTTTTTGACCCGGGCGGAAAGCCAGGCGCGGTTGGATGCGGGCGAATCGTCCGTGATCCGCCAGCGCATCCCTGAAGATGGATCGACCACCTTCATCGACCGGGTCTATGGTGAGATTACCATCCAGAATCGCTTGCTGGATGACCAGGTGTTGTTAAAATCGGATGGCTTCCCCACATATAACTTTGCGAACGTGGTGGATGACCACCTGATGGGTATCACGCATGTGGTGCGAGGGGTGGAGTACCTTTCTTCAACGCCCAAGTACAACCTGCTTTATGCCAGCTTTGGATGGGAAGTGCCTGAATACATTCACCTGCCCCACATTGTCAAGGAAGATGGCAAAAAGCTGAGCAAACGGGCGGGGGATGCATCCTTCCAGGACCTGATTGCCAAAGGTTATCTTCCGGAGGCGATCGTCAATGCGGTGGCCTTGCTGGGCTGGGCGCCGGGCGATGATCGGGAATTTTTTACCCTCGAAGATCTGGTACGCGCCTTTGATATCGACCGGATCAACAAGTCCAAGGCGGCTTTTTCTCTCCCCAAGCTGGCCTGGTTGAACGGCGAGCACCTCCACCGCCTGGATTTTGAGTCTTTTCACGAGCTGGCCCTGGCCTACTACCCTGAAAAAGTGCGGGCAACCTGCAACACTTTAAAGTTGAGCCAGGTGCTTCAGAGCCGGACGTCGGTATTGAGTGAAATTCCGGCCTTAACCGGTTTTTTAGCGGATCTGCCTGATTACGATCTCCACCTGTTTATCCAGGAAAAAAGTCGCTCGACCCTGGAAACCAGCCGCCGGGTCTTGAGCGAGGTGGCGCCGTTGATTGAGTCAATGGATGGCTGGAGTGAGGACCTGCTTAAAAGCCAGCTCCAGGGCTATATTGCCCGGGCTGGA
>JAJYIW010000163.1 GCA_021789855.1 Chloroflexota bacterium
TTCGCGGACGGACTGCAGGGTATCTTCCGGGATGGAAACGCCGTATTTTTGAAAGCAGCTCCAGCCGGCTTCTTTGGTGATGACCTCCAGCCCGGGAAGCGCCGCCTGGAGCACGCGCACCGCGGCAGGGATGACCTCCAGGCCGATGCCGTCGCCGGGAATGGCGATTAATGTGGGCATGGGCGGCTCCTCGCGCAGGTTATTCACCGGGGAAGCGGCCATTGGCCTTGACGTACGGCACAATCCCGCCAGCGGAGATGATTTCCTGGGCGAATTTTGGCATAGGGGGCAGCGGGTAGGTTTTATCGCCCACCGCCAGCACCTGGTTGGCCAGGTCGAGGGACACCTGGGCGCCGTCCGCCACTTCACGCACCACTTCGGGCGATTCGTACAGCGGGATGCCCAGGTTGATCGCGTTGCGATAGAAGATGCGCGCGTAGCTCAGGGCGATGATCGCGCCGACCTGGCGCCGTTTGAGCGCGGTGACGGCGTATTCGCGGGACGAGCCGCAGCCGAAATTACTGCCGGCGATCAGGATATCGCCCGGTTGGGCGGTTTTGGCGAACTCAGGGCGGGCTTCGATGAAGGCGGCCTCGCCCACGTCCGCATCCGGGCGCATATAAGGGGCGTAGCGACCTGGGACGATCTGGTCGGTATCGACGTCATTTCCAAATTTCCATACACGGGACATAGTTTCGTTCCTTTTACGATGGGTTAAAATGGGGGAGGCAGGAGGGGGTGATTGACCTCATAATTCCCTCGGATCAGCGATCTTTCCGGTCAGGGCGGTGGCCGCCGCCACGGCAGGAGATGCCAGGTAAATTTGCGAGGTAGGCGCGCCCATGCGACCTTTGAAATTGCGGTTGCCGGTCGACAGGCACACATCCGTATCGCCCAGCGTGCCGGCATGGCGACCCATGCACATCCCGCAGCCGGGGGTGGTCAGCGTGGCGCCAGCCTCAATCAGGATAGAGAGCGTGCCATCCTGGGCGGCGCGGTTGAGCTCGCGGCTGGAGGCCGGTGTCACGATCAGGCGCAGGCCGCGGGCGATGGTCTTGCCCTGCAACAGGCCAGCCACCTCGTGCAGGTCTTCGTAGCGCGCGTTGGTGCAGGTGCCCAGGAAGACCGTGGTGACCGGCGTGCCCTTGATTTCCGACAGGTCGACCACGTGGTCGACGGCATGGGGGATGGAGACCTGGGAATCCAGCCTGGAGAGATCGATGTCCAGCGTGCGCGTATAATTTGCGTCAGGGTCCGCGAAGACCCAGCCGGGCACGGTAAACCGTTGCGCCACCTCGCCATCCGGCGGGAAGATGCCGACCTTGGCGCCTACCTCCACTGCCATGCTGGCGATGGTTTGCCGTTCTGGCAGGGAGAGCCAGTCCAACCCCTGGTATTCGAGGGCGGCGTAATTGCCTCCCGCGATGGTCAGCTCGCGGCAGATTTTCAGCGCCAGGTCTTTGGCGTCCACCCACGGGCTGAAGCGACCGCTGACGCGGATGCGGATGGTCTCGGGGACGCGCAGCCAGGTGCGCCCGGTAGCCCACACCAGGGCCACGTCGGTGGAGCCCATGCCGGTGCCAAATGCGCCCACCGAGCCGTAGCCGGTGGAATGCGAGTCGGAGCCCAGCACGATGGCCCCAGGGCGGGCGATCTGTTCCTCCACCAGCACCTGGTGGCAGATGCCTCGCCCGACTTCGAACAGGCGGACGCCTTGTTCGCGGGCAAACTGGCGCACTTCGTTGTGGAAATTGGCAGTGCCCACCGTTGAGGCGGGGGCAACGTGATCTAAAACGAAAACGAGCTGGTCAGGGTTGTGAACCCTGGAGACACCCAGCTCGTCTCGCATGATCTTAATAATACTTGGGGTCAATGAGTCGTGACTCATCACCACGTCGGGCGCGACCACCACCAGTTGCCCGGCGTAAACCGGCTGGCCGGCCGCGTGTGATAATATTTTTTCGGCGATCGTTTGTCCCATGTTACCTGTAAACCTCCTGTCAGTCTTTGGAAATGGCCGACTCGATCATCGGCTCCCCGTTTTTAGCGCGCATGGCATTGTGGAGGATGGTATCCACCTCATCCAGGGTCAGCACGCGTTCGTCGGAGAGGAACTTGATCTGTTCGGTGATTTCTTTAATTTCGGTATCGGTGAAATTGAGCTTAAGCTGCTCGGCGCGGTAGCGTACCGCATTCCAGCCGGTGAGCCGCGAAGCGATGTGGATGTAGCGGGTGAGGCCAAAGGCTTCGGGTTTCAGCACTTCGTAAGTGGAAGGGTTGTTCAGCACGGCCTTGGCGTGGATGCCGGCCTTGTGGGTGAAGGCGGAATAACCGGTGATGTAATTGTTGAAGGGGATATCCACGCCAACCAGCTCCGCGACGGTCTGGTCGATCTCCACCAGCATGGGGAGATTGTACTTGGCGACCAGGGAGGCGTCGGTGGCGTACAGGCGCGCCACCAGCCCGCCCAGCGAGGTGATGCCATTCCGCTCGCCGATGCCGAGCACGCTGGTGTCGATGTGGGTGGCGCCAGCTTCGAGCGCGGCGTAGGCGTTGGCGATGGCGCAGCCGGTGTCGTTGTGCCCGTGAAACTCAATGTCGGCCTTCACCCGCGAGCGCAGCTCAGAAATGAGCTGGTAAATCTGGCGCGGGTTGCCAATGCCCACCGTGTCGGCCACGCCCACCCGGTCGATGCCAATTTTATCCACCTCGCCGTACACCCGGAACAGGTCAGCCGGGTCGCTGCGCAGGCTGTCTTCTGTGCTGAAGCGCATCTCGACGTTCTGGGTCTTGAGATAAGCGAACACTTCATGCGCCAGGTCGATAATTTCGGAGATGCTCTTCCCATGGCTGAACTCGCGCAATTGGGAGGACGTGCCGATGACCACATCCACCCCGTTGACGCCGGTCTCGACGGCCCGCCGGGCGTCTTCCAGGTTGCAGCGCACGTGGGTGAGCGTGCGGGCGTGCAATCCGAGGCGGGCAATGGTTTCGACGTCCCTGGCGCTCTGCGGGGAGGCCATCGGGGTGGTCAATTCGATATATTCGACGCCAAAGGCGTCCAATAGTCTTGCGATGCGAATTTTCTGGTCTGCGGTGAAGAAAGCGTTGACGAATTGCTCCCCCTCTCGCAAGGTGGACTCAATGATAGAGTAGTGTTCCAGACTCATCTGACCTCCGTTTCTTTTCTCAAGGTAAATGCACAAAAAAAGGCCTACCTGTCTGGTAAGCCCGTTTTGTTTGCTTTGATCCCGCAATTATTCTGGACAAACAAGACTTACCGGACCCGGTGGGGGACCGTTCTTCTTATCCAGGTGCTTCCATTCGAATTGAATGGCTTTTGTTCCGCGGTTTATCATGCTGGCTCCAAAACGCTTAATCAAAAACATCTCACCGCTTGGCCCTGGTGAGATGTTTTTTGATTCATGAATATGGACAGCCGACCAGATGCCTCGGGGTTTTCACTCAGGCTTTTTGCATTCCTTCTTGCCGGCTGGTCGAACAATCAGGTATAAAACCATAAAAAAGATTATAGTGAATAAAAAGAGGATGTCAATAGACTGGCAACATTCTTAACTGTTTCTCATGATATCACCGTACCGCGACCCGCCAGGGCGCCTTGCAAGGGCTGGTCAATGCGCCCATCGGCGAAAACGATGCGGGCTACGCCCAATTCCAGGGCTTCGCATGCCCCCAACACCTTCTTTTTCATGCGGCCTTCAGCGAAGGACAGGCTGGCTTCCACTTTGGCCTTATCGATGGTGGGAATCAGGCTGGTATCATCGGGGTAATGGCGCAGCAGGCCGGGTACGTTGGTCAGGAAGATGACCGCCTCGGCTTTGAGCGCACCGGCAACCATGGCGGCTGCCCGGTCAGCGTCGATGTTGAGCGCCTCGCCCTCGGGGGAGATGGCCAGCGGCGCGATGACAGGAGTGAGGCCGGCGGCGATGAGCTGGTTAAGCAGGGCGGCATTGACCTGTTCTACCTTACCGGTGTAATCGTCGCGAATGATGCGCTGCCGTCCGTTCTCGATAATCCGCACCGTATCCTTGCGTTTAGCCACCATCACCCTGCCATCCACACCGGACAGGCCGAAGGCGTTCACCCCGTAGCGTTGCAGGCGCTCGACCAGGAGGGTGTTGATCTTGCCTGAGGTGACCATGGCAAAGATTTCCAGCGTTTCGCGGTCGGTGTAACGGCTGGTGAAGCCCGAAACCGAAGTGAGGAAACGCGGCGGGTGGCCGAGCTGAGTGGATATCTCGTTGGTCTCCGCTGAGCCGCCGTGAACGATGGTGATGGCCTGGCCTTGCCGGATCAGCTCCGCGGCGTCGCGGCAGACCGCATCCAGGTTGACGCCACTGGCGCCGCCAATTTTAACCACAATCATGAGCAATCCTTCCTATTATTGAAGCGTTTTGAGAAATGCGAACAGGTCAGCTAGATCCTGGTCGCTCATATGCCAGCGAGGCATCTCCTGGCTCAAGCGGCTGCCATCCACGTCGGTGCCTTGAATGACGGCATTGCGGAAGTTATCGAGGGTGTAGCTGCTTTTCCCGGTGGTTTGTTGTGCCATCGCTACCAGGGAGGGATAAGCGATGCCCGGCGCATTCATTACCTGCATCCCCATCATGATATGGTTCCCTCCTTGAGCTTCGGGCCCATGGCAGGAGGCGCAGGTGAGGAACGAACCCATCATCATGCCGCCAAAGGCTGGCCCGCCGGTATAGGTGATGGCGTTACCTTGTGGGTCGACTGACCGGAAGTAAATTTGCTCGCCGCTGGCAGATTGGGAACCGGTTGATGGCGTCGAGCTATTTTTTAAAGGCCCAATCGTCGGGCGATAACTACAAGCCGATAGTCCCATGGACAATAAGACCACCAGGCTGAAAAACCAGGCTCGTGGAGCTGTCATAGCTTTCTCCCTTGAAAATAGCTTTATATTTTTATTCGTCAAAGGTGAGCTTAAGCTCATCATCAACTCCTCAACCGATCAAATCGGCGCCTCATGCGCTTAGGTCCCGTCCGTTCCATTCAGGTTAAATCGGGTGCAGCCCCGCGAATTCTAACCCGGTGGTCTCCGGGTAGCCCAGCATGAGGTTCATCACCTGGACGGCAGTCCCTGAGGCGCCCTTCATCAGGTTATCGATGGCGGCCATGCTGACGATGTGGCCGCTGGGAGGGTCAAAATCGAAGCCGACGTCGGCGTAATTGCTGCCCGCCAGGATTTTAGGCTCAGGGACGCGGTAGATGCCGCGCCTGTCCTTAACCAGGCGCACAAAGGGCTCTGCCTGCGCCCAGGCGCGGTAAGCGCCCCACAGGTCTTTTTCGCTGACCCCCGGGCGGGCAAACGTGTGAGCGGTAGCCAGCGCGCCGCGCACCAGGTCGACCGAGGTCATGGTCAGGTGAACGTTGGGCAGGCCCAGCTCCTGGATCACTTCGGCGGTGTGGCGGTGGCCGTAAGGTGAGAAGGTGCGAATCACGCCGCTGCGCTCGGGGTGATGCGAGCCGGGGTTGGCGGATGCGCCGCTTTCTGACGAGCCGACCTTGATCTCGACGATGACCGGTTGGGCCGGGTCGATCAGGCCGGCCTTGACCAGGGGGTAGAGGGCCAGGTTGGAGGCGGTGGCGTTGCAACCCACGCCGCTCACGTAACTGGCGCGCTGGATTTCCTCGCGGTGCAGCTCAGGCAGGCCGTATATAAAACGGGAAAGCCACTCTGGGGCAGCGTGAGGCGCTTCGTAATACTTCTGGTACAGGGCGGCGTCGCGCAAACGGAAATCCGCCGAGAGGTCGATGATGCGCGGGGCGAGGCTGGCGTAATGGTCGATGGCCTTTTGGGCCTCGCCATGGGGCAGGGCCAGGAACAGCAAGTCACAGGGAGCCAGCACCTCGCGTGAGGTGAATTTACCCTGGGTGCGCTTGCGCAGGTTGGGGTGCTGCTGGTAGAAATACTCGCCGATGTGGCTTTCAGACGTAGCCTGGGCGATCTCAACCTGGGGATGGTCGAGCAACAGGCGGAGCAATTCGCCGCCGGCGTAGCCGGAAGCGCCAACGATGGAGACTTTCATGGATCGATCCTCTCTAACGGCCATGCTGGCCGGAGGTAATGATGGCGCCCTCGGGCTTGCTGCCCATTTTAGCGCTCAACACCGGCTGGGGAAGTTGGAAGGGCGCCGGTTTGGGGGTGCGTTTTGCCACGTCCAGGCAGTAATCGACGATCAGGCTCGCCACGTTGATGCCGGTGATCGGCATCAGCGTATGGTATTCCATGGTGTGGTTGACTTCATTGACCAGGTAACCCCGGTGGGGATCTTCCAATACATCGATGGCCAGCACCCCGCCGCCCACTGCTTTGGCGGCTTTGACGCACAAGCCGTTCAACTCGGGCGTGATCGGGCACACTTCGCCCAGGCCGCCCCGGGCGGTGTTGGTGATCCAGTGGGTGGCGGTGCGATAAATAGCGCAGATGGTCTCGTTGCCGATGACGAAGGCGCGGATATCGCGCCCGGGCTTGGTGATGTATTCCTGGATGTAAAAAATGGAGTGCTGGTAAGACCCCAGGGTATCTTTATGCTCCAGGATGGCTTCGGCGGCGTCGCGGTCGTTGATTTTGGACAGCAGGCGCCCCCAGGACCCCACGGCGGGCTTCAGCACCACCGGGTAGCCCATCTCTTCGATGGACGCCAATGCCGATTCAGGGGTGAAGGCTACCTTGATGCGCGGCTGGGGAACGCCGGCTTTGCCCAGCACCGCGGACGTGACGACTTTATCCCCGCAGGTGGCGGCCACGCTGGCCATGTTAACAGTGGGAATGCCCCAGCTATTGAGTATCTGGGTGGCATACAGGCCGCGAGCGTACGAGATGCAGCGCTCCAGGATGAGGTCATATTTCAGCCAGGGCGCGGGGTTGGTCAGGTCGAACGAGGCTTCGCGATCGTCAATCTTTTCATAGGGAATACCGCGCTTGTCCAGGTCTTCAAACAACCATTTTTCTTCCACGCGGACCCGCGAATAGAGCACACCTATGGTCATCTTTTGCCTCCCGCCGGGCCACCCGGTTTATTCACCCCAGTCTTCTTCTTCCATGGGCGCCAGCTCAAGGGTGAGGGGCTCCAGCCCGGTGACTTCCAGGTCAACGCCGCAATCCGGGCAGACGACAATTTCACCCTGGACAACACCTTCCAACTCGATCGGGGCATCGCATTCAGGGCAGTTGACAGTAGATTTTTCGGTCATTTTAATATCTCCTTATCCATAAACGGGTATAAAAAAAGCCCTCTTTGGGGAGGGCCTGTAAAAAACTTTTCTAAGCGTCCTGGTCTATCACCTAGACGAGACAACAAGCCTAACCACCCAAAGCATGGGCTGAATAGAAGATCTTTCGTCGTAAGCGGAGTTCAACCAGAGTCTTCATCATGTTTTCAGAATACGCGTTCCATGTTATCAAAAAAAAATGGGGCTGTCAATGGTTTTGGGTTGAGAAAGTCCCATTAATTCGTGTACGCCTTGTATTTAACCAGGTCAACGGCAGCGATGTAGGGCAGGTTGCGCCCTTTTTCGTCGATGTCGAGGCCATACCCCACCACGAACTCATCGGGG
>JAJYIW010000164.1 GCA_021789855.1 Chloroflexota bacterium
TACTTGGGCCCTTCTTTCACCAGCAAGTCATATTCCTCCGGGTTGTCCACCCGCAATTGCGCCAGCGCCAGGGCGGAGGGCGAGGCACGCAGCCCTTCCAGCATCACCTTTTGCTCAAAATACTCGCCGTTGAACAGGCGCTCCTCCAGGTAACGCGCGCCTTTCTGCGCCAGCTCCCGGTAATAGGGCGCATCCTCGGGGTGGCCGGCGTCCTGCGCCAGGCGGGTCATGGCTTCCAGTGCGCCCAGGTAAAAGCTGGCGATCAGCCCATCCGGGCCCCAAAATTCGATATCGTAAGTGTTGTGATGGGGCTCCACCGGCACCCCCAGGTGATCCGGGTCCCACGTCGCGATGCAAAAATCCAGGCTGCGCCTGGCCAGGGGATACAGCTCCGCCAGCCAGCCCTGATCCCCCGATATTTGCCATTCGCGGTAGAGCTTCATGATGCCGCCCAACTGCCCATCGGCAGCGGCGTGGAAGGTGTGGTCGACCGGGCCGTCCGGCAAGGCCGCGCGGAAGGTCACGTGACCGCGCTCGTCCATGGAACGCTCCAGCTCCTGCTCGCGCAGCGTGCGCTCCAGCGCCGGGAAGAGGTGCGGCATGGCCTGGGCGTAGTTCCACACGTGGGTGCAGGAGCCGTGACAACAGCCGCTGGTGCTGAAGCAGCCCTCCCAGGCCCAAACGTTGCCGTTGGCCTGGCGCAGCACCGTCGGCGATTTCAAGATGGCCAGGTTAGCCGAAACCGCGTCCAATACATACCCCGGCAGCGTCGAGTGGAAGAGCGCATCGTGGAAGGCCTGGGTGCGGGCGCGCAGCGAGGCGTAGTGGTCTCGAACGTATGCGACTACATCCCAGGCGTCCTTCCATTGGGTGGTGTAATAAGGCTGCCAGCGCGGGCTGGTGGGATGGCAGGCGCATTCCGGGCCGCAGGCGTCCTCCGCCGGCGCAGCCGGCTGCCCGCCGTAAGTGGTGTCCACGTTGGGAAAATACCAGGCCAGCACAATCGGAAGGGTGACCTGTTCGCCAGGCGCGAGCTCACCCTTCACCAGGATCGACCCGCCGTTGCGCCCCTGGCTGCCGGGGGTCGAGGCGTCATTGGGGGTAAAGCTGCCGGTGGATACCTCGCGCCACAGGGCCGAAATGCCGTCAAACCAGCCGCCGCGGAACCATTGAGCCTTGATCACCGGCGTGGCGCCCACCACCCCCAGGGCGCAGCTCCCCGCCAGGGGCGAGCCCTCCGCTTCGACATTGTACAGGTAGACGCCGGCGCCGGGAATGGCCTGGTTGCGCGTGCGGGCATAGCTCTGGCTGGTGCTGTTAAAAGCCAGGTGCGACAGGTGATAGCCCAGCTCGTAAGGCACGCGCTCCCCGGTCGGGTTGCTCAGGGTGTATTCCAGGATAGCGCAGGGGAGAGATGAATCTTTATCGTCCAGGGGAATGAACGGGCTGAAGCCGGTCAGGCGAACTTTGAGGGGCACCTCAGGGTCGGCCAGGGTCACCTGGCCGAAAGGATACGAGCCGGTGAAGGTGACCTCGCGGAAGCGCGGCAGGCCCTCGTGACCGCCGGCGCGGTAGCCCTGGCCCTTGAGCCCCTGGTCGTAGACGCGCTCAGCCGGCATGGGCCCTTCCACCAGGCGGGCCACGCCGCTGGCAGGCAGGTAGAGCGTGGCAAAAGCGGCGTCGCCGGCGGCGTGACCGTCCGCCAGGGCGGAGGTGGCCGGCGTGTTGCGGATGGAGAAATCCTGTAGGCCGCCCTGGCCGTTCAGGCCAATGCAGCCTGCGCCGATCCCGCCCATCGGCAGAGTGATTTGCAGCAGGTGACGCCCTCGGAAGGTGCGTTGTGGTTGGCGACGATACAACGTTTCAGGGGGATAGGGCATCGCTTTAGCGGTCATAGCGGTCTCCTGATGGGGAGGAGCATGATAACGAAATCACCTGCATCGCTGCGCTTGGGGCAGGTGGCTTCACTTCGTTCGCCATGACGCCGCGCTTCGAGCGCAACGGCGTCGGGCGCCCCGTCATGGCGAGGAGCGCAGCGACGAAGCCATCTGCATCGCTGCGCTTGGGGCAGGTGGCTTCACTTCGTTCGCCATGACGCCGCGCTTCGAGCGCAACGGCGTCGGGCGCCCCGTCATGGCGAGGAGCGCAGCGACGAAGCCATCTGCATCGCTGCGCTTGGGGCAGGTGGCTTCACTTCGTTCGCCATGACGCCGCGCTTCGAGCGCAACGGCGCCGGGCGCCACGTCATGGCGAGGAGCGCAGCGACGAAGCCATCTGCATCGCTGCGCTGCGCTCGTTACGACTCAGCCGGCGTGGCCGCCGGCGCTCTGGGCCAGGTACTTTTCCGGCTCCTTATCGAAGGACTTCTTGCAGCCTAAGCAGCAGAAATAATACGTTTGGCCTTTGTACTCCGATTTAGCCGGCGCTGTTTTGGGGTCCACCATCATACCGCAAACAGGATCCTTTTCAGTCATGGGAAACTCCTTTCCAAAAGTAAATTTTCCTAAGTATACAACCATCCCCTATCGCCGCACAGGCGGCGCATCACCCTGGATCGGCCCGGCAAACACCGGCTATACGCCGCCACCAGGCTGCCACCTCCTTGCCGGTCCAAGCCTTCGCCCCTTCGCAGTATGCCACAAACAAAACACCTCAGGATGACGTGCTCCTGAGGTGCCTTGTTGATTGATACCGGTGAACGAGATTTCGCTTACGGCGTCGCGCCAGTCCAGCTCCCGCGCCCACTGCACAGGTCAAACCCGACCAGGCAGGGCGCGCCGTTGTTGCCCGCGGTGATATCGCGGAAGGCGATGTGACTGGCATAGACGTAAGCCGCATTGACGACTGCGCCTGAATCCGCCGCCCGGCCAGCCCACATCGGCGAGCTCAGGCTGGTGCCACCCACCTGGTACCAACCCGTCTGGCCGTTGTAGCGAGAGCTGTCGTAGACCGCCGCGCCTGAATTGGGGTCGGCATCCAGCGACACGTCCGGGGTGGCGCGCTTGCCAGCGCAACTGACCTGGCCATAGGTCGAGAAGCTGGATTGGGCTGAGGTCGCAGTCTCATAGATACTGCAGCCGCCGCCTCCGCTGCTCCAGCCCGTTTCGCTTTTCAGGCTGCCATCAGTGTTGAAGGTCAGGGTGGTGCCGCCCACCGAGATGACGTTGGGCGAGGCCGAGGGGTATTCCGCCGGCAGGCCGGCGTCACCGGCTGAGACGAAGAAGGCTACGCCCGATTGGGAGAAATAGTTGTCGTAGGCAGTTTCACCCGAGAACTCGCTCGCGCCCCAACTATTGCTGACGTACTGCGCATTCTTCTTGGCGTAATCCTCCGCGGTTAGCAGGTTGGTGAAGCTGGCGCTGCTGGCTTCCACCAGCAGAATCTTGGCGCCCGGGGCGATGGCATGGGCCCATTCGATGTCCAGGGCGATCTCCAGCCCCCAGCCGGCATTATACTTCGGGTACTTCGTCCCGCCGGTCTGGTTGACCTTCTTGAAGCAGCCGTTGGCGGTGGTGCAGGCCGGCAAGCCAAACGTGGAGCTAAAGACATTCAGGTCCTTCTCTGCGGAAGGCAGGTCGTAGGCGTCCACGATGGCGATGGTTTTCCCCGCTCCAGCGTCACCGCTGGTCGAAAAGCCGTAGGCAGCCTTCATTTGTGCCGGGGTCAGCCCGACCGGCGTCTTGCTGGCGAAGGGGATCACCCGCGCGTGGCAGTCAGCCGCGTTCGGGCCAGACGGGCCTGGGCACACCCGCACGGATGGGCCAGACAGGAGATGGATGGGCGCGGCGCCCGGGGCTGCCAAAGCTCCGGACGGCGACGCCAGGCTCAGGGCAAGGATGAATACAAATGCAATAAGCGGTACCCTCTTGAACATACATGCACTCCTTTCATAAAAGAACAGATCAATGGAATCTGAATAATATATGAATATTATAGCATGCGTGTAAAGGGGGCAATTAGGGCTGGAGCGTCTTGTTATCCGTCCAGTCCTCCGGGTCAAAGGTGTAGATGTCGCCGCACCGCTGGATGCGATCCAGGTGAGGGCTCGCCGGCATCCCAGGCCTCATGATTTCTTACTCCCGCTCTTTTCAGGCCAGTTCGCGCCTTTCGATCGGATAACCCAACAAGTGCTCAATCGTACGCAAGGTGGGCAGGTCTTCCCGGGTCACGAGGGTCAGGGCGGTGCCTTGCCTGGCCATGCGTCCGGTACGCCCGATGCGGTGAGTATAGGTGTCGGCGGTGTCAGGCATGTCATAGTTGATCACATGGGATATTTGCGAGACATCAATGCCCCGCGAAGCGATATCCGTGGCCACCATCACCTTGACCCGCCCATTGCGGAAGCCATCCATGACCTCCTGGCGCTGGTTTTGCGACAGGTTGCCCTGTAAGGATTTAGCTGCCAGGCCAGCCTTTGAAAGCTGGAGGGCCAGCTTCTTCGCGCGGTGCTTGGTGCGGGTAAACACCAGCACCTGGCCGTTGCCAGCCTGGGAGACCAGCGCCAGCAGCGTATCATATTTACGCTCGGGCTCGATGGGATAAATCGCGTGGCTGACGGTCTCCACCGGGCGCCGCGCGCCGACTTCCACCGTCACCGGTTGGTGCAGCCCGTCGGTCGCCAAAGATCGGATCTCAGCCGGCATGGTCGCCGAAAAGAGCAGGGTCTGGCGGCGGGGCGGCAGGGCCGCCAGGATGCGCCGGATGTCGGGCAGAAAACCCATGTCAAACATGCGGTCGGCTTCATCGATCACCAGCACTTCAACTGCGCTCAAGGACACCGCCTTTTGCGCCATCAAATCCAGCAGGCGACCAGGGCAGGCCACGGCGATCTCTGCGCCGGCCCGCAGCGCTTTAACCTGCGGCAACGCACTCACCCCGCCGTAAAGGGTCAGGCTGCGCAGGCCCGTCTTGCGCCCGAGCACCTGGATGGCGGCATGGGTCTGCTCGGCCAGCTCGCGGGTAGGCGCCAGGATAAGAGCGCGCAGCCGGCCGCGAGGCCCGACCAGGAGGCGCTGCAAGATGGGCAGCACAAAAGCCGCCGTCTTCCCGGTCCCCGTTTGCGCCAGACCTAATAGATCGTGCCCTTCGAGGATGGGGGGAATTGATTTACTTTGGATAGAAGTGGGGGTTGTATAACCGGCAGATACGACACCCGCGCTGATCAGCGGGTGTAAATTAAACGAATCAAAACTCATTATTTTCCTTATAACAAAAAAAATTGGGCCAAGGCGAACCCTAGCCCGCGCACCGAAAAGTAGTATTTATTATCTACTTAGCCAGTGATACTCCAGTATACCACATTTATTTCCGCGCCAGGATCAAGATGTGCTCCTGTGGGAACTCTGCTTCAGACGGCTCGACTTCCACGCGGCTGCGCCATTTATCGCCGTTAACCGTCAACACCTCCAGCTTTTCCAGATCGAGACCCAGCCGGGCCAGCGTTTCGCGGAATTCCCCTTCTGTGAAATACTGGTAACTCTCCAGGCGCTCCGTCTGCCAGAGAGGCTTACCGAGAAATATGGACTTGGTAATGTATCGGGTGAAGTCGCGCCGGGATAGCTCCACCCAACCGGGGCGACTGGCTTCATGGTAAGCCACATGATAGGGGCGATAACCCCGCGCGAACTGTTCGAACTCCAACCGCACCTGGGCGCTGAGGAAATGGACTTGCAATTCCTGGCGCGGGTCGCCGGGGGGTTCAACACCATCGAACAGAAGCAGGTAACCGCCTGGAGCCAGGCAATTCAACGTGACGCGCAAGGTCTGTTCTACCTGCAGTTTGGCGGCTGGGGTGTCCACCTCCCCCAATTCAGGGGAATAAACCGCGGAAAAGACCTCGTGCAGGCTATTGACCAGCAGCTCCAGGTCGAACTGGCCCAGCCCGGCGAGCAGGCGTGCATCGGTAAAGTCGCCTTCAACCCACCGCAGGCGTGGATAATCATGCCGGCAGCGCGCTAGCGCCTGGGGGTTATAATCCACGCCCACCGACCTGCGGAGGTCGATTACCCCGGCATGGGCATCTGCGAGGGTCCCCAACACCTGGCCCTCTCCGCAACCCAGCTCCAGCAGGCGCAGAGGCCGTTCACTTTCCAGGGCCAGCCGGCGGATGAGCTGTGAGGCAGCCAGGATGGCCTCGCATTTACCCAGGCTCTCCATAGGCTGCAAGGTCGCTTCCCAGTAGGCCTCCCAATAGTCATTGTTGCTTAAGATGGTGATCCCTTTCTATTCATCCAATACCAGGCTGAAGCGCGGTCTCTTTCCCCGCTGCGCTCGATGCGTTCAACATTGAACCAGGGCGTAAATAGTACCTGCACCTGCTCAGCGTTCACCCCGTGAGAGCGATCCGCCGGCAGCGCGGGTTCGTGGGCGTAGAGCAGGTAATGCCCGCCAGGAAGCATAAGAGCCGCCAGGCCTTCGGCGTAGCGCTGGCGTCCCTCGGAGCTCAAGCCATGGAAACAGCCCATGTCCAGGGCAAAAGCCACACGCGGCAGGGGCAAGGCTTCCAGGTGGGTCACGTCCGCCACGAAAAAAAGCACCTGTTCAGCGACGCCGGCCTGCCGGGCCCTGGCGCGTGCTTTGGCGATGGCTGCCGGGACGAAGTCGATGCCGATTGCCTGCCGTCCCTGCCTGGCCAGGTAAACCACGTTGGTGCCGGTGCCGCAGCCCAGGTCCAGGGCCGCTCCTTCGGGGATCGTTCCCGATGCGAGGGCCTGAACCACTTCGGGTGGGGTGATGCCCGTGTCCCAGGGCGGGCGGCCCAGTCCGTACGCCAACCGGTAAAAGAGGGTGTGCAGCATGGTCGGATATCCTTGTCGTTAAATAAAAAAACGCCCCATGGGAGTTTGTGTGCCCCCAGCCGGATTCGAACCGGCGTTTTGGCCTTGAGAGGGCCACGTCCTGGGCCACTAGACAATGGGGGCAAGCGAGCGCGAAGTATTTTAGCATAGATCAATCCAACCGTCAAATTTTCGCCGTACCCAACCGGCAGGCAGCCCGCCACCTGGATCATGACTCTTTCCGTATCTTCCGTGTGTCCGGTGTGTGCCGTGGTGA
This sequence comes from Chloroflexota bacterium, assembly GCA_021789855.1. Taxonomy (GTDB): domain Bacteria; phylum Chloroflexota; class Anaerolineae; order Anaerolineales; family Anaerolineaceae; genus JAJYIW01. Next base: position 7,054 of record JAJYIW010000164.1, read on the forward strand.
TGACTGAGCGGTCCGTCAGGCCCCCCTTTCGGCCTGGCGATTAGCTGGGCGGAGTATAATTTCCCTATAGTCCAATTCCAACCAGAGAGGACGGTTGACCTCATGCCTACCCTGCCCTACGCCCATTTCACCCCCGCATCCCTGCGCGAAGTCCGGCCTGCCGGCTGGCTGCAGGACTTTCTCCACCGTCAATCGACCGGCCTGACCGGCAACGTGGCCGTCTCCGGCTACCCCTACGGCTACCGGTTCTGGGGCAGCCAGGAGGACAACACCCAGGGATCCTACGACGCCTGGTGGCCTTACGAGCAAACCGGCTACTGGCTCGAGGGGGCGCTTAAATGCGGTTTCCTGGGTGGCGACACGGCCCTCACCCGGCAGGCGCTCTCGGAAATCGATTTCGCCATCGATCACCCCGCTGCTGACGGCTTTATCGGCCCGGACTTCCTGCGAGATAAAGACCGCTGGCCGCACACCGTCTTCTTCCGCGCCGTGCT
>JAJYIW010000165.1 GCA_021789855.1 Chloroflexota bacterium
GTAAAGGATTTCGAGGATCAAATCCTGGTAGCTGATGCCTTCTGCGTTGGCGATCACCACCAGGTCGCTGAAACCGGGGGTCAGGCCAGGCAGCGAATTGATCTCCATCAGGCAGGGCTGGCCCTGGGCGTTCATGCGGATGTCCACGCGCGAAACGTCGACCGCGCCGACGGCCTGGTGAGCGCGGACGGCCAGGTTATGCAGAGCCTCGCCCAGCTCAGGGGTCACGTCAGCCGGGCAGATGAAGCCTGGCACGCCGTTATCGCTGAATGTCAGCGTCTTGGCATGGTGCCCGTACACGCCCGGGGTGACCGACCGGCTGCTATCGATCTCGAGGGTGGGAAAGCGGTGGAAGCCGTCCTTGCGGTAAATTTCGGGGCGGCGGCTGTAGCTGGCCGCATCCTCGCGCCCAAGCACACCGATGGTAAATTCGCGCCCGGGGAGATATTCTTCTACCAGGGCCGGCTGGTGGTACGAGTCGAGCACCCAGTTGATCCGGTCGCGCAGCTCGCCTTCGTTATACGCAACGGCTTTGTCGTCCACACCCATGCCGGTGCCTTCGCGAGCCGGCTTGACAAACAGGGGGAACCGCAGGGTGCGGGAGAGCGGTTCCGTGCCCAGGCTGAACTCCTGGAATTTTGCGATAGGTAACCCATGGTCACGCCAGACGCGCTTGGTCATCGTCTTATCCAGAGCGATCGCGTTGGTCATCACGCGCGAGGCAGTGTAGGGAATGCGGAACATCTCAAGGAGGGCCGGCACCTGGGCTTCACGGGCATCTCCACCCAGGCCCTCTGCGATGTTAAAACAGATGTCCGGGCGGACATCGCGGAGTGCATACGGTAAATTGGCGTCAGCGGGAAGGAAGACTGTTTGATGACCGTCGGATTCGATCGCGGCCTGGATAGCCTGGATCGTCTCCCTGCGGTCAAACTCCGCACCGGCGTCGGCTGGGCCATTAATCGGAAGGGCTGATTCCCCTTTGACATTCGCGATAATAGCCACACGCCAGGGTCTTGCCGGTTGCGGCACCTGACTAGGAGGCTTATCGCTTTCTTGCTCTTGCTCTTGCTCCATCTCCATCAAATTGATCTCGTCCATGATGTTCTTTTGTCCAATCCTTCACAAAAAGATATGGTTTTTAATCGCCGTGTAGTATAACCATATTTTCAAAAAATGCAAGAGTTGAGGAAGACCAATTATAAGGATCTTTTCAAGTCGCCAGGCCGATCCGTTTCATCAGCTCATCGATCCGCTGGTTTACCTCACCTGGCATCTTCACCGGCTCAGGCCAGGTACGCCGGTAGCCTTCTTCAGGCCACTTGGCGGTCGCGTCCACCCCGATCTTGCCGCCATAAGACGACGTGGAAGCGGCGTGATCGAGCTGGTCGACCGGGCCCGGGACAATCATCGCGTCACGCTGCCAGTCAACGTTGCCCAGCGCCTGCCAGGCCACGGTGGACAGGTTTTGCACGTCCACCCACTCGTCCACCACGACGATCGCCTTGGCCAGCATCAGCAGCCCCAGGCCCCACAGGCCATGCATCACCTTCGCGGCATGCCCGGGATAACGCTTGCGAATGGAAACGATCACCAGGTTGTGAAAGACGCCCTCCGGCGGCATGGACACATCCACGATCTCCGGGAGGAACAGGCGCATCAGGGGCAGGAACAGGCGCTCGGTGGCCTTGCCCATCCAGGCGTCCTCCATGGGCGGGATGCCCACCACCGTGGCAGGGTAGACCGGATCGCGCCGGTGGGTCACGGCGGTCACGTGGAAGGCAGGGAAGCGCTCGACCGGGGTGTAATAACCGGTATGGTCGCCAAAAGGGCCTTCGTCGCGGTAATCTGCCAGGTCGACATAACCTTCGATGGCCACCTCCGCCTCGGCTGGCGCCTCGAGGGGCTGGGTGAGGCAGCGCACAAACGGCACCGGCGCGCCGCGCAGGTAGCCGGCCAGGAGGTATTCATCCAGGTTGGGCGGCATGGGAGCCGAGGCGCACCAGATGCTGGCAGGGTCGCCGCCCAAGGCGATCACCGCCGGAATGCGAGTCTGGGCTGCCGAACGCGCCACCCGCTCGTGTTCCGCCCCGCCCTTGTGCCGCTGCCAATGCATCAGTAGCGTTTGTCCATCGATCACCTGTAATCGGTACATCCCCACATTGCGCACGCCGCTGGCCGGGTCACGCGTGATCACCTGGGGCAGTGTGATGAAGCGCCCGCCATCTCCCGGCCAGCATTTCAGCACCGGAAGAAAGTCCAACGAAGGATGAACCGTTTCCACCACCTCCTGGACGGGGGCGCGCCGTACGCGCTTGGGGCGCAACCCAGCCGAAAACGCAGCACCCAGGAGGTCACCTCCCCGAGCCAGGGTCGACCCCAGGCTCTTGGGCAGGCGCACATCGATCAACCGCGCCAGGCGCTGGTTCAGCTCTTCCAACGACTCCACGCCCAACGCCAGCGCCATGCGCTCCGCCGAGCCAAAGGCGTTGATCAGCACCGGCAGTTCCGAGCCAGACACTTTTTCGAACAGCAGGGCCTGGTTGGCCATGGGCGATCCCTTGCTCACCCGGTCGGTGATGGCCGTGATTTCAAGCTCGGGCGACACCTCGTCGTGGATACGCGTCAACTGGTGGGCCGATTCCATCGCCTCTATCCAGCCGTGTACATTTTGAATTGGCATACGCTATTCCCTTCATGTCTCATTTTAATGCGAAATGTTCGCCCGGTATGATTATTGCAGCATCAAAAGCAGCCTGTTTTCTGGAAGGCGTTGGCGCGGCGCTGGCCCCAGTTAATAAAATTGAAAGGTCACCCCTACCCCGATCTGGGAGGCCGTTTTTAGCTTGACACAAATACCCCCCCGTGCTAAATTATGAAGCGTTAATGCACGGTTTTCCTCTGGATCGGCCTTTCTCTTTGACTCGGGCTGCTGCATTCAGCGTTTCGACCCTTTGGTTAAAGGAGTACTGCTTTGACTAAGTCTCGTACACAATTACTGGTGGATCGTCTCCGCGAGCTCCAGGCTTCTTCGCCCGATATCGAGGCATCTGCCGTCGTCAGCCTCGATGGCCTGACCATCGCCTCCGCCCTCCCCCAGGGAGTCGAAGAGGATCGGGTTTCCGCCATGTCGGCCGCCATGCTCTCGTTAGGCGAGCGAATCGCCAACGAGCTGGGGCGGGGTTCGCTGGCCCAGGTTTACATCAAAGGCCAGAAAGGATACGTGGTCCTGATGTCGGTGGGCGAAGAGGCGGTGTTGACCGCCCTGGCCAGGGAGCAGGCCAAGCTCGGCCTGATCCTGCTGGAAATGCGGCGCGCTGCCGAAGACCTCACCCGGCTGATCTGACAGGCCAGGTGGTATATGGAACCCATTCCCAAATCAGGGCTGTATTATTCCAATAAAATGTCACGCCTGACCCTCGAGGCGCTGGAAGGCGTCATGGGCAAAAACGGGGTCAACGCCATCCTCAACCTGGCCAATTTGAAGCACCTGATTGACCATTATCCCTCCGATAACCTCGACCGTGAATTTGATTTTGCCGATTTTTCGGCCATCAACCAGGCGCTGGAAGAAATGTACGGGCCGCGCGGCGGGCGCGGGCTGGCGTTGCGCGCCGGGCGGGCCGGCTTCTTTGGCGGCCTGCGCAACTTTGGCGCGCTGGCCGGGGTGGGCGACCTGGCCTTCAAGGTGCTGCCCTTGCAGGCCAAGCTGCGCATCGGGCTGCCTGCCATGGCCAAGATTTTTAGCCAGACCAGCGACCAGTACTCCACCGTGGAAGAGCGCGACCACGATTTTGTCTATACCATTCACAAGTGCCCCTGCTGTTACGGGCGGCATCACTCGGATAAACCCACCTGTTTTATGGCGGTCGGTGTGCTCAAAGAAGGGTTAAAATGGGTGTCAGGCGGAAACGAGTTCCGCGTAGATGAAGCCCATTGCATCGCGATGGGCGACCAGGTGTGCGATTTTGTCATTATGAAAAACCCGATCTCCTGACCAAAACCAGACGTGAACAACCCAAAATATTCCCTGTTGATTGTTGAAGATGACCAGGACATCGCCGATATGCTGGATGCCTATTTCCGCGTCCAGGGTTACGAGGTGATGGTGGCCAACTGGGGCGAAGATGGCGTCAAGCAGAGCCAGAACCAGCAGCCCGACCTGGTCATCCTGGATATTCGCCTGCCCGATTTTGACGGCTACGAAGTGGCCCGGCGCCTGCGCGCGAACCGGCGCACCCAGGATATCCCGATCATCTTTCTGACCGAAAAACGCGAGCGCGAAGATCGCCTGCGCGGTTTGGCCTTGCAGGCCGAAGATTACATCACCAAGCCTTTCGATATCCAGGAATTGCGCCTGCGCGTGCGCAACGCCCTGCGGCGCAACACGCGCGGCTCCCTGACCAACCCGGTGACCAACCTCCCGGACGGCGACCTGGTGGATGAGCGCCTGCGCGAATGTATGCAAAGCCGCGGCTGGGGCATCCTGGTGATCGTCCTGGACCATTTCGACCAATTCCGTGAAACGAATGGTTTCGTGGCGGCCGATGACCTGCTGCGCGCTGTGGCCATGATGCTGCATGACACCATTCGCGAGCACGGCAGCCCCAACGATTTTATCGGCCACCTCACCCCCAACAGCTTTATACTCGTCGTCGATAGCGCTTCCCTGGATCTGCTGAAAGAACGCATCCAGAAGCGCATGGACGTTTCAACGGACTACTTCTACCGGAACGAAGACCGCCAGTCAGAGGCCTTCCAGCAGGAGCGCCTTACCGCGCGCATTGAAGAGATGCGTGGGTGGCAAGATTTACCCCCGTCGTTGGAAGCGTTCAAAGCCAATCTCATCCTGTTTACGAAAGGCGATTGATTGACCATCACGCTGGTCCTTCCTACTTATAATGAAGTGGAGAACCTGCCCAAGATGGTCTCCGCTTTATATACCCTGCCGTTAGCGGATCTGCACCTCATCATCGTGGATGATAACAGCCCGGATGGCACCGGCGAGCTGGCCGAGACGCTGGCCGCCGGTCACCCTGGAAAAATGACCGTGATCCACCGGCCCGGCAAAATGGGCCTGGGCACCGCGTATGTCACCGGCTTTAAAACAGCGCTGGCGCAAGGCGCCGAGCTGGTCGGGCAGATGGACACCGATTTCTCGCACCCGGTCGAGAAAGTCCCCGAGCTGGTCAAGGCCCTGGACGCTTGCGAGGTCGCCATAGGCTCCCGGTATATCCGCGGCGGGAGCGTGGATGAGCGCTGGCCGGCCTGGCGCAAGGCGCTGTCCTCCTTCGCCAACTTTTACGCCCGCAGCATCCTCCGCCTGCCCATGAAAGACGTGACCGCCGGGTTCCGCATGTACCGGCGCGAGGCGCTGCAGCGCATCCCGCTGGACCGGATCCGCTCGAACGGCTACAGCTTCCAGGTGGAAACTGCCTATTTGACTCACCGGTTGGGACTGACCTGCTGCGAGGTGCCGATTTACTTTGCCGACCGGCGTTGGGGCGTCTCCAAGATGTCGCTCAAGATCCAGCTCGAATCCGCCTTCCGCGTCTGGCAGTTGCTTTGGATTTACCGCGGGATGCGCTAAAAAGGGTGGAATACCAGCGTTTTCCATTCTTCCAGGCTGAGGGTTTCTGCCCTGCGGCCCGGGTCAATCCCGGCTGCCTTCAGCCAGGTCTCTATTTCAAGCGGTGAGACCCCCAGGCCGGCGCTGAGGGCGTTGCGGAGCTTCTTCCGCTTCTGGTGAAAGCCCGCGCGAACCAGCTCGAAAAAACGGTCGAGGCTGGCTTCGGCGATGAGCGGCTGCGGGTACAGGTCGATGCACACCACGCTGGAATCCACATCCGGCACCGGGTAAAACGCACCCGCGGGGATGCTCGCCGCCAGTCGCGGCGCGCCGAACACCTGCACGCTCAGCGCCAGCAGGTTCATTTCTCCCGGCTGGGCGATCATCCGCCGGCCCACTTCCTTTTGCACGGTGAGGGTGATGCGCTCGGGCCGCGCTGCCGCCGCCCCTTCCCCCTGGCCAGGGGAACGATCCAGCAAATGGCGGATGACCGCCGAGGTGATGTAATAGGGAATGTTGGCCGCCACCACGTACCCGCCGCTCCCCACCAGCGCTGCCAGATCCAGGTCAAGGATATCTCCCTGAATCAGGGTCACATTATCATATCCGGCCAGCACCTGCCGCAGCGCGGGGAACAGGCTGCCATCCAGCTCCACCGCCACCACCCGGCGCGCGGCGTGCGCCAGGTAGCGCGTCAGGCTGCCCAGCCCCGGGCCAATTTCCAGCACGACATCGCCTGGGCCAATCTCCGCTGCCGCGGCCACACGGCTCAAGGCTACCGGGTCCACCAGGAAATTTTGCCCCAGGCCCTTCTTGGGACGCAGGGCATACGCCCGTAAAAGGGCAGGGACATCCAACGGGGGCAAATTTACGGCAGGATCCATGGTATGTTTGCCGGCGGCGGCGCCAGAAAATACAGGGTAACGTTCTTGTGCCAGCCGACGTAATCGGACTCGGAGTATCCCAGGTCAATGCGGTGGCTGCCCACGTAGCCGTAATCGGCGATCACCCCACTGCCATAGCCGGGGACGTAAACGTGCTGCCCGCGCAGCAGGTTGAACCAGGCCAGGCTGGTGCCGATGATGCCCTTGGCCAGGCGAGCGCCACTGGCGGTGGCATAGCTGCAGGTGCCCGAATCGCAAGGCGAATAAGAGGTAGCATAGACGGTCACCGCGCGGTAATACTGGATGGTGACCCCGTCCACGGTGGTCGTGTGGATCACCACCTTCGTCCCATAGCCCAGGATGCGGTTCTGCGGCGCCACGGCCTGCCATTCCCCGTCCGCCTGGCTGGACACCTGCTTGCCATCCTCAAAGCGGGTGCGCACCCGGGTGACCTGCAGGCCGGTGTGGCCGGCCTGGATCACCGAGCGCTGATCCAGCTCGGTGTTCGGGTCAGCCTGGCTGACCGTCTGGAAGGGGATGTCCTTCTGTTGCAATGAGACCGTTTCTCGCACGCGCACCACGCGGATAGCGCCGTCGGCCGGCAGCGGCTGGGATGTGGCTGGCTGGCTGTAATCCAGGCCCACCAGGCGCACCCCCGCCTGCCAGAGCGCCTGGCCAACGGTTTGAGCGGTGGTCTCAAAGGGGATGACCTTGCCGTCCAGGGTCAATTGCACCTGGGTGGGATGGACGACCGAAACGCTGACCGGGCCATCCAGCGGCGTTTCCAGGGGCAATGAAAGCTGGTCGAGGGGGTCCAGGCGCACCCCGGCCTGCCACAACGCCTGGCCCAGGGTCGCGGCGGCGGAATAAAAAGTGGGCGGAGCGCCCTGGCCGGTCAGGGTCACGGGGTAAGCCCGGCGAACCTGCACCAGGCCTGCCCCGGCCGGCAGCAGCGCACTGCCCGCCAGCGGCGCACCCGCCAGCAGCACCTGGTCGCCTGGATACAGGCGCACCCCGGCCCATTCCAGCACATTGGCGGCCATCCGTTCGGTGGTGAGCA
>JAJYIW010000166.1 GCA_021789855.1 Chloroflexota bacterium
GACCTATGCCACCGAGCTGGCCCCGCTGGCCGGGGCCTATCCCTCCATCAAGCTTGGCCCCCCCTGGTGGTTCAATGACTCGTGGAATGGGATGCGGCGGTATTTCGACCAGGTGATGGAAACCGCTGGCATCTTCAACACCTCCGGTTTTAACGATGACACCCGCGCGTTTCCTTCCATCCCGGCCCGGCACGATGTCTGGCGGCGGGCATCTGCCAACTGGCTGGCGGGGTGGGTGGTGCGTAAAGTGATTGACCTTAAAGATGCGGCGCCTTTAGCCCAGGAGCTTGCGGTAGGCCTGGCAAAGCGCGCTTATCATCTCTAATTCAATGTCTGGTTCACAAAAAGGAGTGGTTAACCATGGATAAGGAACAGTTTTCAAAATTGTTTGACGTGGCGGGCATGAACATCCTGATCACGGGTGGCGCCGGGGTCCTGGGTAGCGCCCTGGCCAGGGGACTGGCATTAGGCGGCGCAAACGTGGCCATCCTGGACCTCAACCTGCAAAATGCCGCTGCCGTGTGCGACAGCCTTCCCAAGCACAAGGGTGTGGGCAAGGGCATCCCGGTTCAATGCAACGTGCTCGAGCCTGAGTCGATTAAGAAGGCCGTGGAGCAATCCCTGGCTGAAATGGGCACTATCGACGGGCTGATTAACGGTGCTGGGGGGAACAAGCCGGCCGCTTCGACGGATGCCACCCACTCCTTCTTTGACCTGACGCCCGATGCCTTGCGCTGGGTGTTCGATTTGAACCTGCTGGGCACCATCCTTCCCTCGCAAATGGTGGGCCGGCACATGGCTGAGCGCAAGAAGGGGGTCATCCTCAACATCACTTCGATGAATGCCTTCCGCCCCCTCACCCGCATCCCGGCCTATTCCGCCGCCAAAGCCGGCGTGAGCAACTTTACCCAATGGCTGGCCACCCACATGGCCCAGGAGTACTCCCCGGATATTCGCGTCAATGCCATTGCTCCTGGCTTTTTCCTGACCGAGCAAAACCGCTTCTTAATGACCGAAAAAGAGACCGGCGCGCTGACCCCCCGCGGCAACCAGGTGCTCTCCCACACGCCGATGAACCGCTTTGGCGTCCCGGATGACCTGGTGGGCACCTCGCTGTGGCTGTTGTCTCCCGCCTCTTCTTTCATCACCGGAATTGTTGTCCCCATCGATGGCGGTTTTTCGGGTTATAGTGGCGTATAGCGTTGGATGAAGCGTTCATTCAACCGGTTTACGCTTTTCGTCAGTGGGTTGAAAGAGAGGTGAATCACCATGATTAACGCTCAGATGATTTCTTCCAGTGGCTCGATGAGCGAAGCGGACGTTCGGAAAACGCTCGAGCAAGGCCTGGGAGGCCAGTTCAAAGGCCAAAAATTGCTGGTGCTTGTCCCCGATGGCACCCGCTCGCTGCCATTGCCCACCCTGTTCCGCGCCGCGGTCGAGGTGCTGAAGGATGCTCGCCAGTTGGATTTCATGGTGGCCCTGGGCACTCATCCGGCCATGTCCGAGGAAGCGCTCAACCAGCTCTTCGGCGTCACTTCCGAGGAACGGGCGACCCGCTACAAGGGCATTGGGCTGTTAAATCATGCCTGGGATGATCCGGCTGCCCTGACGACCCTGGGGGTGATGGGGGATGATGAGATACGCGCTCTCGCCGGGAAGAACTGGCATGAGAGCCTGCCCAGGGAGGTCCCGATCCGGATTAACAAGGCTGTGCTGGATCATGATCACGTGATCATCTTAGGGCCGACCTTTCCTCACGAAGTGGTCGGGTTTTCGGGCGGAGCCAAATACTTATTCCCCGGCATTTCCGGCCCGGAGATGATCAACGCCACGCACTGGCTGGCGGCCATGGCGGGGGTAGTGGGCACGATCGGCATCAAGGATACCCCGGTGCGCGCGATGATCAATGCCGCCGTCACCCGGTTAAAGACGCCGGTGACCCTGGTGGCCATGGTGGTCGTTGGCCATGACCTGTCGGGCATGTTCATTGGCGACCTGATCGAAGCCTGGAGCATGGCGGCCGATCTGTCTGCCCAAAAGAATATTCGCTGGTGCCAAAAGCCTTACCAGCGGGTGCTATCGTGGGCTCCGCCCATGTACGATGAGCTGTGGACGGCGGGCAAGGCCATGTACAAGATTGAGCCGGCCGTGGCCCTCGGCGGCGAAGTCATCATCTATGCCCCGCACCTGTCCACGGTCAGCGTGGTGCATGGCAAATATATCTACGAGATTGGCTACCATATCCTGCCGTATTTCCTGGCCGATTGGGAGCGCTTCAAACATATTCCGCTGGGCGTGCTGGCGCACAGCACGCACGTGCGCGGCTCCGGGGTGATGGAGCATGGCGTCGAAAAGCCCAATGTGCGGGTGACGCTTTCCAGTAAAATCTCGCCGGAAGATTGCGCCCGGCTGAACCTGGGCTACCTCAACCCGGCGGATGTGGATGTGGAAGCCTGGAAGAACCGCGAGGATGAGGGGCTTCTGTTTGTTCCTCGCGCCGGCGAAATACTTTTCCGGAAGATCCCTTAAAATAAGATGGAGTGAATGATGGACACCAAATATGCGCTTGGAATAATTGGATTGGGCGTGATGGGACGCAGCCTGGCGTTGAATTTTACCCGCCATGGTTACCCGCCCATTGGGTTCGACTTAAATCCCCACCTCCCTGACGATTTCAAGGTCGCGGTCGCCGCCACGGTGCCAGATCTGGTGGCGGCCCTCACCCCGCCGCGGATTTTATTCCTGATGGTGCCAGCCGGCGCCCCGGTAGACAGCGTGATTGCCTCCTTAAAGCCGCATCTCCAAAAGGGCGATGTGATCATCGATGGAGGAAACTCCTATTTCGTCGATACCGAGCGGCGCGTCAAGGACCTGGCGAAGGATGGCATCTACTTCATCGGAATGGGCGTCTCCGGCGGTGAAAGCGGCGCCCTGTGGGGGCCAAGCCTGATGCCGGGTGGATCGCCGGAAGCCTGGCCGCACGTTAAGGCGATGTTCGAGGCGATCTCCGCGAAGGCGGAGGACGGCGATCCCTGCGTGGGCTGGATGGGCTCCGGCGGCGCCGGGCATTATGTCAAGATGGTGCACAACGGCATTGAGTATGGCGACATGCAGTTGATCGCCGAGGTGTATGACCTGCTCCACCGCGGCGCGGGCTTTTCCAACGCTGAGCTGGCCGGGATTTTTGCCGACTGGAACACGCAAGAGCTGCGCTCCTATCTCATCGAAATTACCTCCAAAATCTTGACCCGTAAAGACCCGGATACCGGGAAGGAGCTGGTCGATGTGATCCTCGACGAGGCGGCGCAGAAGGGCACGGGTAAATGGACCAGCCAGACGGCCCTGGATACCGGCGCGCCTATTCCAACCATCAATGCGGCGGTCGAGAGCCGGTTGCTGTCTGCACTCAAAGAAGAGCGCGTCGTGGCGGCGAAGGCGCTTGGCCATGCCAGCCATTTTACCGGCGACAAGAAAGCGCTGGTGGCTGCCGCCGGCCAGGCGCTGTATGCCAGCAAGATCACCTCCTATGCCCAGGGGCTCAGCCTGTTGCGCATGGCGTCCCAGGAATACCAGTGGAATATCGATGTCTCCCAGATTGCGCCTGTCTGGCGAGCTGGCTGCATCATCCGCGCCTCCCTGTTGAGCGACATCACCAACGCTTACCGGCGCGACCCGGCCTTGCCCAACCTGCTCCTGGATAAGGCGTTCACCGAGGCGACGTTGAGCCGCCAGGCCGGCTGGCGCCACGTGGTGCAGACCGCGGTTGGGCTGGGCATCCCGATGCTGGCGACCAGCTCATCCCTGGCGTATTTCGATGCGTACCGCTCCGAAATCCTCCCCGCTAACCTGACCCAGGCGCAGCGCGATTACTTTGGCGCGCACACCTACCGCCGCATCGATAAGGAAGGCGCCTTTCACACGGATTGGGAAGAGCTGCATACCCATTAAGGGACCTGCGTTAACCTGATTGCGAGGATACTTATGAAAGAGACTCCCGAATTACAAAAAACAGCCATCAACACCCTGCGCTTCCTGTCGGCGGATGGCGTCCAGCAGGCCAACTCGGGCCACCCCGGGCTGCCGATGGGCACAGCGCCGATGGCTTACGCGATCTGGACGCGCCACCTGCGCCATAACCCGGCCGATCCCAAGTGGGCTAACCGTGACCGTTTCGTCCTGTCCGGTGGGCACGGCTCGATGTTGCTGTACAGCCTGTTGCACCTGACGGGTTATGATCTGCCGCTGGATGAGCTGAAGCGCTTCCGCCAATGGGGCAGCCTGACCCCCGGTCACCCCGAGTATGGGCTGACGCCTGGCGTGGAGACCACCACCGGCCCGCTGGGCCAGGGCTTTTCCAACGGAGTGGGCATGGCGATGGCCGAAGCCCACCTGGCAAAGCTCTACAACCGGCCGGGGTTCGACATCATCGACCATTTCGTGTACGCCATCGTCACCGATGGCGATTTGATGGAAGGGGTGTCATCCGAAGCCGCCTCGCTGGCTGGGCACCTGCGCCTGGGTAAGCTGATCTACTTATACGATGACAACCATATTTCCATTGAAGGGTCAACGTCGCTCGCCTTCACCGAGGACCGGGGAAAACGGTTCGAGGCGTATGACTGGCACGTGCAGCGGGTGAAGGATGCCCTGGATGTGGATGAAATCGACCGGGCGATCCAGGCGGCCAGGCTCGACCCGCGCCCCTCGTTGATCATGGTGCCAAATATCATTGGCTATGGCCTGCCGACGCGCGCGGGCACCGCCAAAGCGCACGGCGAGCCGCCTGGCGATGCGGAGCTCAACGGCGCAAAGGTAAAATTAGGCTGGCCACTCGAGCCGCGCTTTTATATTCCCGCCGAATCCCTGGCCTTTTTCCGCCAGGCGCTTGAGCGCGGCGCGGAGCAGGAAAGGGCCTGGCAGGAGAAATTTAAGGCCTACCAGGCGGCTTACCCTGAGCTGGCGGCAGAGCTGGAGCGGCGGTTGGCCGGCAAGCTGCCCGATGGCTGGGAGGATGGCCTTCCGCTGTTCCCCGCCGATGAGAAAGGCATGGGCACACGCGTCTCTTCGGGTAAAGTGCTGAACGCTCTGGCAGATAAGCTGCCCGATCTGTTCGGCGGATCGGCTGACCTGGCCCCTTCGACCAGCACCTGGATGAACAACAGCACCGCGTTTGGCCCCGCTGAGAGCGGCGATAACTCCCACGAGGGGCGGAATATCCACTTTGGCGTGCGTGAGCATGGCATGGGCGCGGTGGTCAACGGGCTGTCCTATCACGGGGGCGTGATCCCCTTTGGGGCCACATTCATGGTCTTTTCGGATTACATGCGCCCACCGATCCGCCTCGCGGCGATTTCTCACCTGGGCTCGATCTGGGTCTACACCCACGACAGTATTGGCGTGGGCGAGGATGGCCCCACGCACCAACCGGTGGAGCAACTGGCGGCCCTGCGCGCCATCCCCAACCTGGTTTCCATCCGCCCGGCGGATGCCAACGAGGTGCGAGAGGCCTGGAAGGTGGCAATCGAGAACCGGCACCGCCCGACCGCGCTGGTGCTCACCCGCCAGGCCCTGCCCACCCTCGACCGCGCGGTTTATGCCCCGGCTGAGGGCCTGCGGAGAGGCGCGTATGTGCTGGCCGACCTGGGCCAGGGAAAACCCCAGCTTATCCTGATGGCCAGCGGATCAGAGGTCTCGCTGATTGTCAAAGCTGGACAGCAACTGGCCAGCCAGGGCCTGGTTGTACGGCTGGTATCTTTTCCTAGCTGGGAGTTGTATCATGATCAGGATCAGGCCTATCGCGACTCGGTCCTGTTGCCGGACGTGGAGGCCAGGCTGGCAGTGGAAGCCGGCGTCAGCCTTGGCTGGCATCGCTGGGTAGGCCCCAAGGGGCATGTCCTGGGGCTGGATCGCTATGGCGCCTCAGCGCCGGCCAACCTGATCTTTGAAAACCTGGGCTTTTCGGTGGCGAACGTGGTTAAAATAGCCCGGGAGCTTGTCCATTAACGTGGAGCCACGGCTCCGAGCGAGGGAAGCAAATATGCGCATAGCAGTTGCCTGCGACCACGCAGGATTTCCACTCAAAGAGGATGTTATCCAGGCCATTAAGGAAATGGGCCACCAGCCTGTGGACCTCGGCGCCTACGACACCACCCCGGTGGATTACCCGGACTATGCGGTGAAGATAGGCCAGGCCATTTTAGGAGGCCAGGCCGAGCGCGGCGTCCTGATCTGCGGCTCGGGCGTCGGCGCGAGCATTGCCGCCAATAAAATTGATGGGCTTTACGCTGGCCTGTGTCACGACGACTATTCCGCCGGGCAGGGCGTGGAACACGATAATATGAACGTGCTCTGCATGGGGGCGCGGGTGATTGGCCCCGCGCTGGTGCCGGGCCTGGTGCACGCCTTTGTCAATGCTCAATTCTCAACCGAAGAGCGTCACAGGCGGCGTGTGGGCAAAACTATGGCTTTGGAACGCACGCATAAACCTTAGGAGACAAATGATGAATGCGACTTTGAAACTTCTAGAAGCGGGGCAGTCGGTCTGGTATGACAATATCCAGCGCGCCCTGTTAAAAAACGGGGAGTTAAAGGGGATGATCGACCGCGGAGAGATTCGCGGGGTCACTTCGAACCCCACCATTTTTATGAATGCCATCACCAAATCCAGCGATTATGATTCAAGCCTGCTGCCGCTGGCTGCCACCCAAATGACGGATGAAGAAATTTTCTTTACCCTGGCCATTGAGGATATTCAGGCGGCGGCGGATCTCTTCCTGCCGCTGTACCAGCAGACCAGGGGCGGAGATGGCTACGTCAGCCTGGAAGTCAGCCCCTTCCTGGCGGAAAATACGGCTAAAACGCTGGCCCAGGCTAAAAGCCTGTGGAAGCGGGTGAACCGTCCCAACTTGATGATCAAAATCCCGGCGACCCAAGAGGGACTGCCGGCGATCACCGAAGCGATTGCGGATGGGATCAACGTCAATGTCACCCTGATCTTTGCCCTCGATCGCTATGGCGAAGTGATGGATGCTTATATGAAAGGCCTGGAGAAGCGATTGGCCCAAGGGCACCCGATTGACTCGATCGCCTCAGTAGCCTCGTTCTTTGTTTCCCGCGTGGATACGAATGTGGATGCGCGCCTGCAGCGCATCAGCGAGGCGGGCGGCCCGCAGGCCAGGCAGGCGACGGCTTACCAGGGAAAGGCAGCCATCGCTAACGCTCGCCTGGCCTATGCCGAATTCAAGAAAGCCTTCGCGACGGCGCGTTTCCAGAAGCTACAGGCCAGCGGCGCCCGGCTGCAACGTCCCTTGTGGGCGTCCACCAGCACCAAGAACCCGGCCTACCGGGATGTGGTCTATGTGGAGGAGCTGATCGGCCCGCACACGGTCAATACCATGCCCCCGCAGACCGTGGTTGCCTTTCTCGACCACGGGCGGGTGCGGAACAGCCTGGAAGAAAACGTGGATGAGGCTGGCCAGGACCTGGCAGCCCTGGAGACCCTGGGTATTTCAAT
>JAJYIW010000167.1 GCA_021789855.1 Chloroflexota bacterium
CCCGGGTTCGGGCAACCGCCCCACGCGTACACCGAGACCCAGCGGTCAGTCCGGACGGCCAGGTAGCGGTCATCCTGCGACCATTGGGTTTCCTGCCCAACGCGGTTCATATCAATGGGGTAGCGGGTTTTAGCCGGCACATCGATCACCCACACTTCCCCCGATCCGGTGAAATAGGCTACTTTATTACCATCATACGACCAGTTCGGATCGGTCATGCTGGGGTAAAGGGTTTTATCATAATCGAGCACCCGCCGGGCAATTTTCCCGCCCAGGGCGTCCTTTTCCCGCCGCGTATCCGGCGCCAGCTTGACCTGCCCGGTGACCGGATCCACCTCAGCCGTTTTCAAACAATCCGGCCCGCAGCTCACCTCGACCTGCATGAAACCCAGGCTCGTCCAGCTTATGATCGATTTCGGGCTGGCGTAGGAATCCGTCTTAGCCGCCTTGCCCGGGAACAGATCCCTTAATTGACTCCCGTCCGGCCGGGCAACCATCACGGTGTACAGCCCGTCCGTCTGGCGTAGCGAGACAAACGCCACCAGGCTGCCGTCAGGCGCCCAGGTGACATTGCCGTAAGCTGCCGTATCCGGGATAGGGTCAGACAGGTTATTAAAACTGGGCGCCTGGACAAAGCTGAGGTCACCCACGTACCAGCTCGCGTCCTTCTGGTACAAAAACGCCAGGATGTCGGCCTTGGGCGACCAGGCCATCTGGTTGCCCTGGACGGTTTGGGTGAGGTTTGCGCCCCATTCGCCCATCTTGCACACCGGCGAATTGACCGTATAAAACCCGGAAGTGGGACTGGGCCGCATAACGATGGTCGGGCTGGGGGTGACGGTAGCCTCGTTGCCGGTGAAGCCTGGCAGGGACGGCAGGGTGCAGGCTTCGAACAGGAAGAACACCGCGAAGACCGCGGCCAGCCCCACGTAACGCCACCGGCCCTTGCTCCGGGCGAAATGCTGGCGGATCACATCTCCTCGCCTGAGAGCATCCTGGCTTTCTTCCACGGCGCAACATCAGCTTCGTCCGCCATCAGCGCGCGCAGCTCGTAGACCTGGTCGCGCAGGGCCGCCGCTTTTTCGAACTCCAGGTCGCGCGCTGCCGCTTTCATTTGCGTTTCCAGCTCGCTGATCACCCGCTGCAGCTCATTCCTGGACAGGCGTTTTTGCTGGTTGGTGGGGGCCGAATACTCGCCGCGCGCCTCGGCAATCGCCTGGGGCGTGGAAAGGCGCTCGGTGATGTCTCGCACCGCTTTGACGATCGACACCGGCTGGATATGGTGGGCCGTGTTGTAATTATCCTGCTTGGTGCGCCGCCGGTTAGTCTCTTCGATGGCCTTTCTCATCGAGTCGGTCATGCGGTCAGCGTACATGATCACCTTGCCATGGAGATGGCGCGCCGCCCGGCCGATCGTCTGGATCAGCGAGGTCTCGGAGCGCAAGAAGCCCTCCTTATCCGCATCCAGGATCGCCACCATCGATACTTCGGGCAGGTCCAGCCCTTCCCGCAGCAGGTTGATCCCCACCACCACATCGAACACCCCCAGGCGCAGGTCGCGCAAGATGCCCACCCGCTCAAAGGTCTCCACTTCGGAGTGCAGGTAATGCACCTTGATCCCCAGCTCCATCAGGTAATCGGCCAGGTCTTCGGCCATGCGCTTGGTCAGCGTGGTCACCAGCACGCGCTCGCCCACCTCCACCCGCCGCCGGATCTCTTTGATCAGGTCGTCTACCTGCCCGGCGGTCTTGCGCACCTCTACCTCCGGGTCGAGCAACCCGGTGGGACGGATGATCTGCTCCACCACCTGGTCGGCCAGGTTCATTTCAAACGGGCCAGGTGTGGCGGAGGTGTAAATGGTGTGAGCCATATAATTTTGGAACTCGTCAAAGGTGAGGGGGCGGTTGTCCAGCGCGGAGGGCAGGCGAAAGCCGTATTCGGCCAGCACGCTTTTCCGGGAGCGGTCGCCGTTGTACATCCCGCGAATCTGCGGGATGGTCATGTGCGACTCGTCGATCACCAGCAGGAAATCACTGGGCAGGTAATCCATCAGCGTCCAGGGCGGTGAGCCGGGCTCGCGCTGATCCAGGTGGCGGGAATAATTTTCGATCCCCGCGCAGTACCCCACCTCGCGCAGCATCTCCAGGTCGTATTTCGTACGCTGTTCCAGGCGCTGGGCTTCCAGCAGCTTGCCCTCCTTGCGGAAGAACGCCAAGCGGCTGTCCAGCTCCTCTTCAATATCGGTGATGGCCTTCTTTAACCGGTCTTCCTGGGTGATGTAATGCTTGGCGGGGTAGATATCCACGCGATCCTGGGCGCCGTACACTTCGCCCGTCACCGGGTTGAGCGCCAGGATGCGCTCGACCTCGTCGCCAAAGAAGGTGATGCGGTAGACCTTGCGGTCTTCATAGGCCGGCAGCACTTCCAGCGTATCCCCGCGCACGCGAAAAGTGCCGGGGTGCAGCTCCACATCATTGCGCTGGTACTGGCTTTCCACCAACTGGCGCAGCAGCGCGTTCCGCCGGTAGATGTTGCCCACCTCCAGGGTGATCACCACCTTGCCGTAGGCGCTGGGGTCGCCCAGCCCGTAAATGCAGGACACGGACGCCACGATGATCACGTCCCGCCGCGACATCAAGGCGGTGGTCGCCGCCAGGCGCAGCCGGTCGATCTCCTCGTTGATATCGGTCTCTTTCTCGATATACAGGTCGTGCTTGGGCACGTAGGCTTCCGGCTGGTAGTAATCGTAATAAGATACGAAATACTCCACCGCATTTTCGGGGAAGAATTCCTTGAATTCCGCGTAAAGCTGCGCTGCCAGCGTCTTATTGTGCGCCATCACCAGGGCCGGTTTCTGTACCTGCTGGATCACCGAGGCAATGGCGAAGGTCTTGCCGGTGCCGGTGGCCCCCAACAACACCTGGTGACGGTAGTCTTTCTGGAGCCCTTCCACCAGCTGGCGGATGGCTTCCGGCTGGTCGCCGGTGGGCTGGTAAGGTGCGTGCAGTTTAAAATCCATTGTTCCTCATTTCAGGGTCAAATCAGCTCGACGCCTCGATCCATTTTACCATTAATTAGCCTATATGTTCTACAATTTGTACTTGATTTAGACCACGGCCTCATCTCCCCGTGTCCCTGCCTGTTCTTCCCTTTTAGCCCATAAAAGCGGCCAGGCGAGCATGACCATCAGCGCCGCGGGGTACAGGTAGCGGTAATCGGACGAGCCGGCGTTCAGCAAAATGCTCAGCACGTGCAGCCCAGCCGGGACGAAGGGCAGGCCCCACAGCAGGGAGCGGCGTTGAATCATCAAGCCAATCGCCAGCAAAATCATCAGGTATACCGCAATGGCCGGAGACCAGATCGTGCGGGTGAACCAACGCCCGGCCAGGCCGGCATCCAGGCCGTACACGTAATTGGACAGCGGCGCCACCAGCCCGGGGAGTAGCGACGCCTGCACCAGCCCATCCTGGTTATCACGCACCCAGTTGGGCTCCAGGTTGTTGGCCTTCACCGTCAGCGGTGAGCGCAGGATATTCCCGTGGTAATTGATCTGCCACATGAACGCGCTTTCGCAGGCCATGTGGCGCAGGTTCACCCCGGGATCGCGCCTGGCCAGCTCCAGGTAAATCGATAGGAGACGCCACGGGCTTTGCAACACCGGCGCCCAGTTGAATGGCGGCGTGGACCAGATGGTGTAATCCACGTAGGCGCAGTTGTAATTCCAGTCCTTTACCGGGAAGAGCGACTCCAGGTAAGCCCGGTCGCTGCTGGAAATGGGGGTGCCGGCTGCCAGGTGCGCGGCGATCTGGTGGACGAAAACCGAATATCCGATCGCGCTTGGCTGCACGCCCACCTCAGCGAACAGCGGGCCGTGCACGCCCACCCACAGGCCGACCGCCAGCACCAGCGCCAGCAGGCTGTTGCGCAAGGGGAGGCGAGTGATCCTCACCCCCTTGCCCCTCTCCCCAAAACAGGCGAGGGGAGGTGGATAACGCCAGGCCACGAAGATGACGGCTCCCAGCCCGCCCAGCGCCGGCAGCGGGCCGTTCTGGCGGAACAGGGCGGTCAGCGCCGCCGCCAGCCCCAGCCATACCCACCGGCCTCGGCCGGCCAGCCATGCTCCCTGGCTGACCACCACCTCCAGCACCATCAGGCTTAGCGCCGCCAGGAACACCGTGTACAGCACGTCCTTCCAGATGGAGATGGACAGGGTTGCATTGGCCGGCGAGAGGGTGATCACCGCGTCGGCGATGAACAGCCATTTACGGGGGACGCCCATCGCTGCCAGCCGGCTCAGCGCCCAGGCAACCAGCCCGGCCAGCGCCAGGATTTGCACCACTGCCACCGCCGCGGGGGTGAACCAGGCGCGCGTCACCAGCCAGATGAACAGGGTATCGAAAGCCGGGTGCCAGTCGACAAAATGCCCGCTCAGCACCTGCTCCCACTGGCTGATCGAGTCGTTACTCATCAGCCCCGGCCAGAAGACGGCCAGGAACAGCCCCCACACCAGGATGGGCGGCAGGGCAAATAACAGCCCCCCCTTGATCCCCCCATTTTCAAAAAGGCGAGAATGAGGCCGATTTACACTTGCCATCGGATTTGGGAATCGTCCACCACCAGCCGCTGCCGGCGGTGCTGGTTTTTGCGGCGCAGGTCGCGATAGGCCAGGAACAGGCCGCCTGCGCCGGCCGCCCCACCGGCGGCCTGGACGATCTTGTACCAGTAGCGCAGGGCCTGGCGCGCGTCGAGACCATAGGCTATGCGAAAATAATGCAGGGACTCTCTAGGCTGGCCGGCGTCGATCAACCGCCGGGCGTGGAAGATTGCCAACCCCGCGTAGATCCTGGCGTGGTGCGCCTGGATCACGGATTTAAACGGCTCTTCCTGCTCCAGGCGCCCGATGAACTTGTACGCTTCAGGCCCGTAAAAGGCCGCTTTCGAGCTGGTCTTGGCCTCCTTGTGGGTGCGTTCCACCGCCCAATACGCGTCCAGGTGCTGGATCGGCGCCAGGCCGGCCATGCGAATCCACAGGTCATGATCCAGGGTCAGGTCAAAGTCTTTTTCCGCCGGCAGGTAACCGGCTTTCTCCAGCACCGCGTGGCGCATGAACACGGTGGGCTGCAACAGTACATTAAATCCCAGCAGGTCCACCAGGTCATATTGCGGATAGCGGAACCAATCCAGCAGAGCCCCGTACGCGTCTATCTTCAAGCCGTTGGCATACACCATACCCAGCTCGGGCCGCGCCTGCAGCGCCTGGACCGCCTGGCTGACCACGTCCGTGCGGTAATACAGGTCATCCGAGTTGATCCACGCCACGATCTCCCCGCTGGCGCGGGCAAAGCCCTTGTTGAT
This sequence comes from Chloroflexota bacterium, assembly GCA_021789855.1. Taxonomy (GTDB): domain Bacteria; phylum Chloroflexota; class Anaerolineae; order Anaerolineales; family Anaerolineaceae; genus JAJYIW01. Next base: position 5,356 of record JAJYIW010000167.1, read on the forward strand.
CGCCTCGGCCTGGCCGTGATCCGGCTCGGAGACGTAGTAGCTCAGGCGCGGCGCGTAGCGTTCCAATATCGCCTGGCTGCCGTCTTTGGATGCCCCATCGATGACGATGTATTCGATCGCCGGGTAATCTTGCAGCAGCACCGAGCGCAGCGCATCTTCCAGGTAATGCGCCTGGTTATAGGAGGGGGTTATGATCGATACCAGCGGGCCTTTTTCCATTCTGTGCTCATCCTCTCATCGTAGCGTCTCGCAGATCTTCCAGGGCCTGCAACAGCCTGTCCTGCCAGTCTTCCACCTGGCTGGCGTAGGGCATCCAGTAAGCATTCTTGCCGGCCCTGGCGCCTCCGCCGATGGAGGGCAAGGGACGCGCCGGCGCGCCTTCCGGCAGCGGCGGGTAGCGCAGCACAATCTGGTCGTTTTCCAGGCTGATCGAGGCCAGCCCCAGCGCCTCAGCCCGGTTTTTCACCCGAATTTGGTAAAACAGGGCTTCCACTTCCAGCGGCAGCGGGCCAAAGCGATCGCTGAACTCGCTCGCCAGCGCATCCAGGTCCTCATCCGCGTGCATATCCGCGATGCGCCGGTACAGTCGCAGGCGCATCGCCTGGTCGGACACGTAGCTCACCGGGATGCCCACGCTCAGCGGCAGGTCGACATTGACCGGGCTGCGTATCTCCGCCTGGAGCAGGCCGGACTCCTCCCCACCGGCCAGCCCGGTGATGCCGTGCGCCTCGCGCTGCCCGCGCACCGCCTGGGCCAGCATGCGCGTGTACAGGTGAAAGCCCACCGAGGCGATGTAACCGTGCTGGCGCGTGCCCAGCATCTCGCCTGCCCCGCGCATCTCCAGGTCGCGCATGGCGATCGAATAGCCGGCCCCGAGCTGGGTGTTTTCCGCGATCACCTCCAGCCGCTCCTCGCCTTCCACCGTGGGGGCAATCTTTTTATGGCGGAAGAAATACGCGTACGCCCGCTGCGCACCCCGGCCCACCCGCCCGCGCAACTGGTAGAGCTGGGCCAGGCCAAACGTGTCTCCCCGGTCGACGATCAGCGTGTTGGCGTTGGGAATATCCAGCCCCGACTCGATGATGGATGTGCACAGCAGCACATCGATCTGGTTGTGGGTGAAGCGGTGCATCACGTCCGCCAGCTCGTGCTCCGGCATCTGCCCGTGAGCGACGCCCACCCGCGCCTCGGGCACCAACTGGCTCAGGTGCGCCAGCATGGCCGGGATGGTCTGCACCCGGTTATGCACGAAGAACACCTGCCCCCCACGCTCCAGCTCGCGCAAGATCGCCTGGCGCACCAGCTTGGGCGAATACGGCCCGATGTGCGTGATGATGGGCAGGCGCTCATCGGGCGGGGTGTTGATCGTCGAGATATCCCGCACACCGGTCAGCGCCATGTACAGCGTGCGCGGGATGGGCGTCGCCGTCAGGGTCAGCACGTCCACCTCGGTGCGCAGCTTTTTCAGGTATTCTTTGTGCGTCACGCCAAAGCGCTGCTCTTCATCGATGATCACCAGGCCCAGGTTCGAAAACTGGACGTCCGGTTGGAGCAGACGGTGCGTGCCGATGATGATATCGACCGCGCCGGTGGCCAGCTTAAGCACGATCTCATCCTGCTCGCGCGGGCTGCGGAAGCGCGACAGCATCTCCACTTCCACCGGGAAGGGCGACAGGCGCTCGCGGAAGGTATCATAATGCTGTTGGGCCAGCACGGTGGTGGGCACCAGCAAGGCCACCTGGCGGTTGTCCATCACCGCCTTGAAAGCCGCGCGCAGCGCCACCTCCGTCTTTCCGTAGCCCACGTCGCCGCACAGCAGGCGATCCATCGGACGGTCGCTCTCCATGTCCTTCTTCACTTGCTCGATGGCCTTGAGCTGATCTTCCGTTTCGATGTAGGGGAAACTGGCTTCCAGCTCCTTCTGCCAGGCCGAATCGGGCTGGAAGGCAAAACCGCTGGAGAGCTGGCGGCGGGTGTACAGGTCGAGCAATTCCTGGGCCACGTCCTCCACTGCCGAGCGCACGTGGTGCTTTACCAGCGACCACTCCACCCCGCCCAGGCGGGTCAGGGCGGGCGCCTGGCTGTCCGCCCCAATGTAGCGCGTCAGCCGGTCGGCCTGGGGGATGGGCACGAAAAGCTGGTCGCC
>JAJYIW010000168.1 GCA_021789855.1 Chloroflexota bacterium
CCGGCTTTCTCGGCCACCCGGCAGCCAGGCAGGAGCCAGGTGCTGCCGCGCCCACCAAACCCGCCCAGACCCCTGTTGAAGCAGGAAGCGAGCCGTCCTGGAGCGAAATCGAGCTGCCCGTTCCTGCCGCCGGCGCAGAAGTCCCCCAGGAGACTGCCGGAGAACCGGAGGCCGAAACAGGCCCGGCAGAACCTGCCGAGAAGCCGGGCGAGGCAGCGCTCTCTGCAAGTGAGGAAGAGGCCGAGACAGCGGCTGAAGAGCCTCCTTCACCCGCAGGAGGGTTGTTGGCCGGGTTGGAAGAAGGGGGTGAGACGCCCGCTGAAGCGCCTGCTAGCCAGGCGCCGGCCGAGGGCAGCGCGCCTGTTGCGCCTGGACCAGGGCGCACATCACCCTTGCGGCGCATTGTCACTGGCTTTCTCACGCCGCTGGGAAAACGTAAAAAACCTGAAGAGCCTGAAGGGATGCCCTCGGAACAAATTATGGAACGCCTGCAGCCTGAGGCGGGAGGCCAGGGCGAGTCTGCGCCATCGCCTACCCCTGGCGCCGGCGAAGCAAAGGCTGAGCCGGGAAGCGAGGGGAGGGCCCTCTGGGGGCCTTACGCGGATCTGGCTGCGCCTGCTTCAGAATCGCCCGAGGCGAAGGCTGCTGGAGAGGGCGCGGGCGAGTCACAGCCGGCGGTTGCTCCCTTCATTGACGAGTCTCCCTGGCTGGGGGAATTACGCAGTGAAATGATCGAGGACGAAGACCGGTCGAAACCGGCGACTGAACCGTCTGAAGAACAACCTCCTGAGGCGGCTGATCTATTTGATCGCCTGCAGGTCGAGCAAAACCGGGTCGATGAATCTGGCGCGCCGGGCGAGGAAACCCAGGCCCAGGCGGCCGGCGTGGAGGAAATGCCCAACGAGCCGGCCACCGAAGGGTCAGGCGTCTTGCCCAAAGATTTTTGGAGCGAGCTGGAACGAGAGAGGGAAGCCGATCAAAATGCCGCCTGGCAGGGCGATCATGCAACCGGCCAGCCGGCCTCCGCAGGAGAAGCCCCACTGGAAGGCGCCGAAGAAACCCCTGGTTTTCCAGAAGCAATTCCCCAGGATCAGCCCGCGGATGGCCTGCGCACGCTCGTGCTGGGTGAGGAGGGCGCCGGGGCTGAAGCGCCGGTGGTGGAAGCCCCCGAAGAAGTGGTCAAGCCCAGGCCCTGGTACCGGCGATTATCGCCCCTCCAGATCGGATTGATCAGCCTGATCGTGGTGCTGCTGATCACGGTGATTGGGGTGGCAGCCTTTTCCCTGTTCCCCAGGCAGGTGGCCCAGCTACCCATTGTGGCGCCTCCCACGGTCGAGCCCACGCAAACCCTGGTGCCCAGCACCCCCTATCCCATCGGCATTGAGCTGACCGGTGGGTGGATTTTTAGCCTTGGCCACAACACCCTGGTGGATGGCAAGTGGGTTCCACAGGGCGGCGAGTGGCTGGATGGCTCGGTGGTGCGCCGGGTGGTGGCCATCCCCTGGAGCCGCCAGACCGAAGCGGTCTTCCAGTCTTTCCAAAAGGGCGATACCATCCGCCTGTATTTCAGCAACAAGCAAATCATCACCTATAAGGTGAGCCAGGTGGAACAGGTGGCCGTAAACGACACCAGCATCCTCTCGGATACGCACCCATCGTTGGTGGTCATCCTTTACCAGACTGGCGCGGCAACCCGCTGGGTGATTATCGCGACCCAATAGTCGATGCCCGGAGGCGAGCATGGATTTTGACCGACCCCACCGCCGTTATAACCCCCTGACCGGGGAATGGGTGCTGGTATCCCCTCACCGCGCTCGCCGGCCCTGGCTGGGCCAGGTAGAAAAAAGAGCCGGGGAGGTTCTCCCAGGTTATGACCCCACCTGTTACCTGTGCCCTGGGAATGAGCGCGCCGGCGGCGTGCGCAATCCACCTTACACGGGGACATTTGCCTTCGACAATGATTTTTCGGCCTTGCTACCCCCTGAGCCGGTTGATCCGGCCAGCACGGGCGATAGCGCCTCCGGCGACGCGGGTGGGCTGTTCCGCACCGAACCCGAAGTGGGCGTTTGCCGCGTCATTTGTTTTTCCCCGCGCCACGACCTGACCCTGCCGGAGCTGTCCCAGGCCGGCGTCGAGGCGGTGGTGCGCACCTGGACCGAGCAGACTCTCTCTTTATCCCAGCTGGATTTTATTCACTATGTGCAGGTGTTCGAAAACAAGGGTGCGATGATGGGCTGCTCAAACCCCCATCCCCACAGCCAGATCTGGGCCTCTGGCCACGTGCCGGTTGAGCCCGATAAAGAACGGCGAATGACCGCGGATTACCTGGCCAGCCACGGCGCCTGCCTGCTGTGTGACCTGCTGGAAGCTGAACAGCGCAAAGGGGAACGCGTGGTCGCGGCTAATTCGCATTTCACGGCTTTGGTTCCGTTCTGGGCCACCTGGCCGTTTGAGATCATGCTGGTGGCGAACCGCCACGCCGGCAGCCTGACCGATTTGAACCCGGCGGAGGTCAGCGGCCTGGCGGACATCCTGCGGCGCGTCACCGCCCGGTATGATAACCTGTTCGAGATGTCCTTCCCCTATTCGATGGGCTTTCACCAAACGCCCTGCGATGGCCAGGGTTACCCGGGCTGGCACCTGCACGCCCATTTTTACCCACCCTTGCTGCGCTCGGCCACCGTGCGCAAGTTTATGGTCGGTTACGAAATGCTGGGGATGCCGCAGCGCGATATTACCCCTGAGACGGCCGCGGAACGCCTGCGCGGGCTGAGCGAAGTCCATTACAAACAGGGCTGAGCGCCGGGGCGATCAAAATTTCATTTCCTCTTTTCCAACCAGGCGATCCTGGATGCGCTGGACGACCAGGTCGAGGTGCTCTTTTTGGTGGACGAAATCGAGGTCGTCGGTACGGATTTTGAGCACCGGGCACAGGTCAAAAGAGGCGATCCATTCCTCGTAAAACCGATCCAGCAGCGACAGGTAATCGGGCGAGATGCTGCTTTCGATGTGGCGGGCGCGTTTTTGGATGCGCTCAACCAGCAGGGGAACGGGCGCCTGCAGGTAGATCAGCAGGTCAGGGCTGGGCAGGTTCGCCACCACCAGCTCGAACAGGCGCTGGTAAGATTGGAAGTCGCGCTCGCTCATGTTCCCCATGGCGGCCAGGGCGCGAGCGAAGATGTACGCGTCCTCATAGATGCTGCGATCGAGGATAGCTGAGCGCGGGTCAGCCGCCAGCTCCAGGTGCTGCTGGGCGCGGTGCCCGAGGAAAAAAACCTGGAGGTGGAAAGACCAGGTGTGCATGTCGGCGTAAAAATCAGGCAGGTAGGGATTGTCGCTGACGGACTCGAACGCCATGCGCCATCCCAACCGTTGACCGATGCGTTCCGTCAGGGACGTTTTCCCTGAGCCGATGTTTCCTGCGACCAGTACCAGGTGTTTGGCCATCTTTTTTCCTTCCGGTCATCATGGCGAACGAAGTGAAGCCATCTGTCGAGAGCGCAGCGCGGCAATCTGGACGACCGAGGATCAGATTGCTTCGGCCACCAGGAAAGTGGCCTCGCAAAGACGTGGGCGGCCCCGCCATGACGCGAGCCAGCCACACAGGGCGCGGCCTCGCGATGATGGGCGCTGCAGGGATTATACCCGATCAGGAGCCAGTTCAGGCGGCGATGGAGGCTGGTTGGGTCAGCAGCTCGTGCGGGCGGTCCTGGATGATGTGTAAAAACACATCCACCACGTGGGGGTCGAACGCCTTACCGGCCTGTTCATGGATGTACGTCTTCACCGATTCTTCCGGCCAGGCGTTCCGGTAGGGGCGGTCGGAGCACAACGCGTCCCACACGTCCACCACAGAAAAGATGCGGGCAGCCAGGGGAATATCGTTCTGCTTCAAGCCCTGCGGATAACCACTGCCGTCGTATTTTTCATGGTGGTAATAGGGGATATCCAGGGCGGGCTTTAATTCCGCGATGGGGCTGAGCAGCTCCTTGGCAATGGAGGGGTGGCGGCGCATGATCTTCCACTCGTCTTCGTTGAGCGGGCCGGGTTTGAGCAGCACGTTGTCGGGGATAGCCATTTTGCCGATGTCATGCAGCAGCGCGCCGCGGCGGATATTGATCAGGTCGCCGTCGGTCAGCCCTAGCTGGCGGCTCAGCTCCAGGGTCAGGTCGGCCACGCGGCGAGCGTGCCCTTCGGTTTCTTTATCCCGAATTTCCAACGCGCGCGCCCATCCTTCGATCGTCTCTTCGTAGGCTTCAGACAGGGCTTTGGCAAAGCGCAGCGTCTGGTGATGCAGCTTATCCCGAGAGATGGCGATGGCCACGATATTGGCCAGCAGCGAGAGCAAGCGGAACTCATTCTGGGTAATCTCGTGGTTGCGCGCCACCCACAGCACGCCCAGGGTTTCCTCCTGGGCGATGAGCGGCATGCCGGCCAGCACCAGGCTGTTGTGAGGTCGTAAATTGCCAGGCATGGCAGTCGCCTGCCCGCCAATTTCGCCGGTGTAAAAAAGCTGACCGCTTTTGACGATATCGGCGCTGAAATCCTGGATGATCGAGGCGTACAGGCTGTCGTCAAAATTCAGGTCGCCGGTGGTTTGATCAATGGATATCCCCCCGGTCACCGGGTCGGACATGGCCAGGCAGGCCGCCCGCACCTTCATCAACGACATGATCTGCCCCAGCACCACGGGGAACATTTGATCGCGGCTGTAGGCAATCCGCAAAGCGGTTGAGAGGGTCGAGATGGCCTCCATCTCGCTTTCCTGCTGGACGTGATCGGTGACGTCCCGTTTAATCGCCGCATAATTGAGCACCTGGCCCTGGCTGTCATGAACCGGGAAGATGGTCGCTGCTTCCTGGTAAATGGCACCATCTTTCCGCCGGTTGATGAGCGAGCCGCGCCAGGTATCGCCCGCCAGGAGGGTATCCCACAGGCTTTTATAAAAGCCAGGCCCCTGGTAATCGCTTTTTAGCAGGCGTGGATTCTTTCCAAACACCTCATCGGCGGAGTAGCCGCTGGTTTTCTCAAAAAAAGGATTGACATACACAATATCGCCCTTGAGATCCGTGACCATGACCGTATCTTCGACGTTTTCAAGCACCTCGAGCAGGCTGGCGGGATCCTGTTTGAAATGGGAAGGCTTGTGATCCGGCGCAATGGGCGTCACCCGGTAAAGCAAAGTGTGCTTGTGATGGGTAGACACGGTCATGTCGGCGTGGACATCGAAATAGCTGCCATCGTTCCGCTGGTGCAGGTTATTAAAGGCCACGTAGCCCTGTAGGGCTGCCTGGCGGATCGCGTAGAAGGTCTGGCGGTAGGATTCGGGAGCGAGCACTTCCACCAAGGACTGGTTGTTCAGCGCTTCGACCGAAAGGCCGTGCATGGCGGCGAAGGCCGGGTTGAGCGAGCGGATAGCGCGGTTGTCCAGGTCGATCACCGCCGCACCGATCGGCGTGTTGCCCATGATATCGGCCCACCATGACAGCAATTCGTTCTGGTGGGAGGCGGTGTGAAAAGGAGTTTGTTTACGCAGGCGTTGTTTATGGGGCAAGTATGATGTTTTTGAAATCATGGCATCCACAGGTCAGCATAAGCTTATCGAAAACAGGTTCAGTTGGTGTTTCTGCTTATGCCTTGTGTTGCATAGAATATGCCACCCCATTCTTTTGCTTTAAATGCCGTGACGCCTGGCAAATCTCCGCTGCTCTCTTCTCCCTGGTCAGCGCTTCGCCTGCGGAAAAACGGTGATGCGAAGCAGGGTCGCCCCATAAGGGATCAGAGAAATTTCCTCGATCGTATCCGCCAACCGGGCAGGCAGGCGCTGAGGGTCGGGCAGGGGAGGAGTGAATTGGAAATCACCCTGCAGGGTGCGCGTGCCGCGATGGAAACGGCCGGCTTCTATCCAGTGGCCGAACTGGCGGGCGCGCCGGGTGTGCACGATGCGCCAGCCGCGAACGCGCCGGGCCTTGACCCGCACCCGGAGGGGTGGGTTGGATGCATCCAACGGATCGGTGCAGGCAGGATTCCACTCCACTTGCAGGGTCTTGAGCGAGTCTTCGTCTACCACCAGCGCGTAATTCCAGGGCCCGTCAGGATAGAGGTTCCAGGCGGGGAAATCCGGTTTCACCACCGTTGGGCGGGGCTCGTAACGGTCGCCCAGGGTACGTTGCCGCTGCAGGGTGGTGGAATTCACCGTTTCCACTTCCTGGCGGGTGGGGATGGGGTAGGCCAGCGTCAACGGCCCATACGCCAGGCTGACGCCCCCTCCTGGCCAGTGCTCCAATGCCAGGTCGAAGGGCAGCTCCAGCGTTACCCGGTCGCCGGGCTGCCACAGGCGCTCGAGGGTGTAAAAGCTGCCCGGCTGCAAGGGCGCCGCTTGAGGCTCGCCATTGATGGACAGGCTGGGCCGGGCGCACCAGGCCGGGATACGCAGCGCAAAGGGGAAGGTCGCCGGCCGGGCCGGCTGGAGGGTCAATTCGATGGATGGCTGGTAAGGATAACGCGTGGCAGCCGTGATGACCACCGGCGTCTCTGCCGCGCCGGCGGTGGTACGCAGCTCGCCTGGGCCATACAGCGCGGCGGCGATCCCGCCCCCGGCAAAGCGCATCCACATGCGGGAAATGTAGTTGGGCATGGCGCGGTGGAGGTTGCCCGGGCAACATTGCACTTCGGTGTCGGGACGGTAACTCATCCAATTCAAGCCGTGCATGAAATGGTTATGGTTCGAGTTGCTGGCGGCGATGGCCTGGTTGGGGCATGAAAAATACTGCAAGGCGTGGAAGTCCTTGGTGATGGCGCCTGGCAGGGCGTTGAAGATGACGCGTTCGATCTGGTCGGCGTAATGCGCGTCGCCGGTGGCCTGGAGCAGGGCGGCCAGGGCCCAGGTGTGGTCGGTGATATCACAGGTCTCGTGGAGGTCGCGCGAGTCGCGGCCATGGATTTGCTCGGAGCAGGAATGGAGTCCATCGGCGAGGGTGGCGGCGTGGTCGAGCTTCGCATAGCCGTGAACTGCTGCGCGTAAGTATTCGTCTTTGCCGGTGGCGCTGTACAGGATGGCGCCCAGTTTGGCCTCTTCGTTGAAGGTCACGCCATGCTCGGTGATGGCCTTGTCTGAAAGCAGCGTCCCCATGGCGCAGTCATGGCCCGGCCACTGGCGGTTAAACCGGGCGTAAAGAGCCTCGGCCTGCGCCAGCAGGTCAGGCTGGCCGGTCTCCTGGAACAGGCCGAGCAAGATTTCTACCCCGGTGACATCCCGATCGCCGCCCATGGGGTGGGGCTGGGCGCGGTAATGGCGGATCAGCGCATCCAGGTAACGCCGGTCACCGCTGATCTCATATTGCGCCAGCACGGCGCGGAAGAAGACGGTGTGCGGCCAGCGGTCTTTATCTCGCAGGAAATCCGGGCCGATAAAGCCGTCAGCAGCGGGGTGATCGATGGCGAAATCGATTTCCGAGAGCGCCTGCCGGGTGAGGGCCGTGTCGCCACCCAGGAAA
>JAJYIW010000169.1 GCA_021789855.1 Chloroflexota bacterium
GCCCCCCAGGCTGGAGTGCCATCAGGCCGAATAAATTCTTCAAACAAAGGGTGACCCCCATAAATCCGTGGTTCTTCAATTTCTGCACCGACACGACGGCATCGGCTTCCACCAATGGGCGAGGTAAAGGATAGCTATCGAACATCTGCCCACCACCCGGCACCCTGGCCCACACCGTGGGTTCGTGGTGGCCATAGATAAAGGGGACGTTGAACTCGCGAAGAACCGGTAGCATCTGAGTGCTCGAATCATCGGTTACATTGGCCCAAATCCCCTCGACCCCCACATCAATCGCAAACAATTCAGCTTGCGTCTTCTCCTGGAGTAAGCGCAACGTGGCGCGCCCGACAGGGTCGCTCACCAGTTGCTGGCGTTGTCCTTGATAATACACGACACGCTCTTTAACCCAGTCCTGGTTGAATTTAATCGCGATCCGCCTGGCTCTAGATAATTTTTTCCAGGCCTCCGTCAAAGGCTCTGTGGCTCGCTTTAAAGCCTGGTAAACTTCTTCATCGCTTGCACGATAATCACAATATACCGCCCGAACTGAATGATGATTGTGTGTAAGAGAGGGTTTGTCCATAGATTGACCGGTTCATCCTGTTGGTAAAGAAAAGTCGGGGGAGATAAAAAATTTAACAGGCTTGACTATAAACCATGTCCTTTATTCATGCAAGGCTGGTTATTAACTTTCCTGCTGCCCTCTATCTCATCCTACGAAAGGATGATATCCTATCCAATGTCCATCAGGTAAAATGGAAGGGCGAGTTATTATCACTAAACCGTTTCAGCGGTAGCTTTTAAAGGCCAGAAATACTCAAGATTACCACGATATGATTGACAGGCCGAGAATCTTATTTTTGGGGATTCATAATGCTATTGGCAGCCAGATGGCCGAAGCCTTGATGCGCAAGCGAGCAGGGGATCGATATGAAGTTTATAGCGCGGGTGTAGTCCCTGCCCCGATCGACCCACTGACGATCCAGGTGTTGGAGGAAGCCGGTTGTGACATGAGCCGGGCCTATTCAAAAGATTTTCATGACCTGATCAGCACGATCAGTTTCAGCCTGGTTATCACCGTCAGTAAAAATATTCAGAATGTGTACAAGTTTGCACCTGGATCAAGCATGTTGATCGCCTGGGATTTAGGCGAACCCCCCATTGATAATGCAACCAACGAAGATCGAAACGCCTTGTTCCACCAATTGTGCAACCAGATCGACCAGAAATTGCTGGAATTATTAAACGATCTGGATGCCCACCATCCTCGTCGATAAAACACCTGATCGCTCCAATTTTCAACCCGATTACCCGCCCGAGATGTCCTAAAACACGCTCGGCGGGTGTTTTATTATTAGACAGACAACATTTCGAGAAGGATCCTTCATGAAGCATCTTCGCGATGGTGAAATACGCCAATACCTGGAAGAGAAACAGGTCGATCCCTCCATCAAGGACCACCTGGCGCATTGTCCAATTTGCCAGGACAGGTTAACCGGGATCACCACCAGGGAGCAGTGGGTCACCAACCGGCTGGCGCGAACCAGCTCATGGCCATCCTCTGCTCAGCCTGATGGGCGGTACCAGGCCCGGCCTGCCTTAATCAAATTCAATCAACGTATCAACGAAAAAAAGGAGACAAGCATGTCAAAACATTGGTTCCACTTGCGTTCAAAAGCCCTATGGGCTGCGATCGCCTTCATCCTCGTCCTGGCCATTGGAGTCAGTTTTCCAACCGGCCGCGCCTGGGCGGACCAGTTCTTAAACCTGTTCCGCATCCAACAAGTAACCGTCATTCCCATTGACCAGACCAGCCTGACCACCCTCAATGGAAACAATACCCTGGCGCAACAGATCGGCCAGTTGCTCTCAAGTTCAATCACCATGAAAACCAAGGCTGAGAAAGCGCAAGATGTAGCCAGCCAGGGCTCTGCCAGCCAATTGGCGGGCTTTACGGTCAGGCTTCCCAGCGGGCAATCCACTCCCCTGCTTACTGTACAAGGAGGGTCCAGTTTCGATTTTACGATCGATCGGTCACGCGCCCAGGCGCTCTTAAACGAATCGGGGCATAGCGACCTGGTTCTCCCTCAATCCATTGACGGCGAAGTCATTTCTGTGTCGATCCCTGCCAGCGTCACAGCCGGTTACGGCCAATGCCCAGACCCCGCCTCCACAGACCAGACAACCGGTTCGATCGGCCGGCAGTTCGCCAATTGCATTGAGCTGTTCCAGATTCCAAGCCCTACGGTAAAGGCGCCGGCTGACCTGAACCTGAAAAACCTGGCTCAAATTGGCCTTGAATTCACCGGCATGAGCGCACAGCAGGCCGAACAATTCAGCCAGAATATTGATTGGTCGTCATCTTTGGTGATCCCCATCCCCCGCAACGCGGCCACTTACCAGACTATCACAGTGGACGGCGTCAGCGGCACCCTGATCCAGCGGCCCGTCGATGATGCCCCCCAATACGCCATCATCTGGGTGAAAAACGGCATCGTTTACACCATCGGCGGTATGGGCAGCGATACCACCACCGCTTTACAGATGGCTAATTCTCTTCAATAACCAACCTGATCAACCTTGGCGGCAGGCGCGAAGAGCGTCCTGCCGCCAGATCTTACTCAGATTTCTTTCCCTCAGCCTCAACCTTTTCGATCAATTTTTGAATCTCCTGGTCTATCTTACGCAGCGTGGTCACCAGGTGGGGTTTCATCTCCTGAGCAGAATCCACGGTGGCCTGCTGAAGCGAGTTGATTGCCTTTTCGACTTCATGAAGGAATTTCTGCCCCTCATCTGACGACGCGCTCTCTTCGACCGCCTTCCCGATCTCCTTCCCCAACTGACCCAGGCTATTCTTAATCTCATCTACTTTCTGGCGATTTCCCTCGTCCTGCCAGGCTGTGCGGAAGGCCGCTGCCAGGCTATCGCCCAACGCCTGGAACTGGCGACCCACGTCGTCCCACCCCGCAGCTTTGTTCCGGGTACTATCGTTTTCTGGTTTGGTTTCGTCACTCATTGGAAATTCTCCTGTTATTTTTAATACGGAATTTGCACCCATTGGATGCAAAACCAGGCGAGTTATCCTGGAGTCGTGGTCATCTATCCAGGTGTGGTGCGAGATGGAGCCGGCTTTATCCGGCTATGAGCCGCTACGTCCAGAGCAATGCGGGGGTTTCTAAAGAGAATGCTGGAAAACCAGCCGGCGTTGAAGTCACCCTTTAACCCGCCAGCCATTTGATCGGGGGTCAGCCGGGACAACACCGGCATCAGCGCATCCCAGGCTCGATCGCTGAAACGAGCTATCCGCTGGTAGATCCAATAGGCAATAACCAGATCTTTATAATATTTCGCCCGCCACAAGCGCTGGTAATGCATCAGATAGGCTTCCGACCAATCCTGAGATTGGAAGGCGCCGGTGACCACTTTTCCGGCTAGCTGAGCGGAGCCAATGGCGTAACGGATGCCCTCGCCTACCAGGCTGGAGCCTTGCCCCGCAGCATCCCCCACGATCAATAACCTGTCAGATACGAATTTTCGCCCACCTGGAGGGTAAATGGGGAACAAACCGGTGTGAAATTCAACAGGGCTGGAGCGCTTGAGCATTCGACTCAGCTCTGGGGTGGCTTGATATTGCTGCTCCAGGTAGTCGCGCGGGTCAACATCATTGAAAGGACGAATCACCCCCACTCCCAACCTGACCCGGTGGTTGCCATACGGGAAAATCCAGCCGTAACCGTTAGGAGCAGTCACGCTGCCCATCAATAAATAAGCTTCGCTCTCATCATAATCGGGGGCGTATAAATCATATTCAGCCCCATAACCGAAAGCCTTGTACCCCGGGTTGATCCCCTGGCGCTTACCGATCAAGCCAGCATAACCGCTGGAATCGACCACCAGGCTAGACCGGTAGACCTCCGGGCTGGTAGACCGCCCACTACTGCCCTCTACACCAGCCAGGCTACCCTCCTGAAGGTAGGGACGGTCGACGTGAGTCTTCAAGCGGATATCGGCGCCGGCAGCAATCGCCTTTTCACCCAGGTACTGGTACAATCGCCGGACATCCAACACGCAGGCCGCAGGTTTTGGATAGTCAAAACTGGCCTGATGCTTACCGGTGACCAACCGTAACCGGTGGAGGGGGTGATAATAGTCATCGGGGATGCCCAGTTTTTGAAGGTCACCAATCCAGCTTCCACCGCTGGAACGAACCGGAACACCAATGGCTTCATTTTTCTCGAGCACAACCGTCTTTAAACCCGCCCTGGCCGTGATCTCCGCGGTTACCAACCCCGCCGGGCCTGCGCCCACTACAATGACATCATAAATTTGATTCATACCCGATCTATTCTACCTGCCTTCAGTTTCGACTTAACCCAGATTATAATCCAGGGTATACCTGCCCCAAAAAAGAATGCCAGGGCTCATCTGATATTTTTATAGATATTCATGAAGAGCCCATTCAGATGACTAAAGAGGGAAATTATGAACAGAACCGTGCCTAGAGCAACCTCAGAGGAAATACAGCTCTACCGATCAACCCTGTACTCGCTGCTCAGGTCTTCATCCGAAATTAAGATCCGGACGCTTGAAGAGGTCCACGCAGGCATGAACTCGCTGATGCACCCGGGCGCACGCGAATCTGTTCCAGATGTGAGTGCATTCATCTATTCTACGATGCGTTTACCGGATTGCATGCCGGATGTGCAAACTGTCATCCTGGGTCAAAATGCAGATGTTTTTCGGCGGCATGGCATTCCCAACGTGGAAAACTGGCAGCCTGTCAGCGCCCGGGCACGCCGGCGTAAGTGTTTTTTCGATCAGCAGGATACCCTGGCCTGTTATATTGCCAGCCGCTCCGATATCGAAGACGTGGTGCCGGCATTGACGGCATTCCAGATGGAGTGGAATAAGATTCACCTGCTGTTATCCCAATGGCCCCGCTCGGTAGACTTATCCACGGTTCTGGAACAACCAGAAGCCCTGTCCAGGCTTTCCCAGGTGATCCGTATACCCATGGACGATCTAGAAAGGTTGAGATCCGTCTGGCAAAACCGTTTCATCCCGATATTAAAGCAAATCCAACAGAAGGGGCTTTCTATCAGTGTGAGATTGCTTGGTGGTTCCCTGACCCAATATATGAAAGCGACCCATGAATGGTTCGAAAATATCAAAAACGCGGTCCCAGGCCTCCTGGAACGCCCAGTTTACTTTATATCCAGCAACACTCACAGCCTAACGAATGTATTAACGGGATTTGCCTTGCAACATGTGACGGAGTTAGAACGCTACATTCATGAGTCTGGCGATGTCGATCTTCAATCCGAATGGGAACGTATCCAGCAGGGGCAAGCTCGTGCAAACCGGGAAAATTTCCTGTATTACCTGTTGAAAAAATACCAGACAACCGTTGAAGGGGCAGAATCCCAAAATCAACAAATACAGGATGAAAATGCTAAAGGTATTCTGCGCATCCCCCCCGAACACACCTTTGATATCGAAGCACAGGTCATTGACCTGCACAAGATTCCCTTTGAAACGCTAGATCCCCGCCTGGTAACGGGAGAGTCGATTACATTCCTCAAAGATAGTGATGCGCTGATATTAAATATTGATTATCCGCTGGGCCTGGCCATCTATAATATCATCTCAACGGTCAGTGTCCATACCAATTTAGCTGGCATCTATGTGATGGGGAAATCTGCCTCTCTAAACGCGGCCATCGGCGACATTATTCTCCCGACCGTCTGCCAGGATGAACACTCGCATAACACCTACCTGGTTAAGAACTGCTTCTGTGCGGGCGATGTCTCTCCGTACTTAACCTTTGGAACTGTCCTGGATAACCAAAAAGCGGTGTCTGTGCTGGGCACATTTTTGCAAAATGCGCATATTATGGACGTTTTCTTCAGCGAAGGGTTTGCTGATATCGAAATGGAATTCGGCAACGTGTGCAGTGCATTGTACGAAGCCACCCGTCCAAAGCGTTATCCCATGGACGAAATTGTAAACCTGCAAGATTCCGAGATCGATTTTGGCGTCCTACACTATGTATCCGACACACCCTTGAGCAAGGGGAGAAACCTCGGGGCTGGGACGCTTTCGTATTTTGGCATGGACTCGACCTACGCGGCTACAATTGCCATTCTCCGGCGAATTTTTGACCAGGAGAAGCGCCGATTAGCCGCCTAAACCTTAAAATATTCGACCTCCTTATATTTTCAGGGGTTATACATCATAAGTAGCATTGCATTTGAGTAGATTGTCACTATATAATAGGAAAGTCATTAAGTTGTTTCGTTGACAGCTATATCCACAACCAGCCAGCGGTGATGTTCCTGGCATCCGCCCAATCCTTAATAAAAGATTTCAAAAAACTGCACCTGGAATCCTGCTATGTCCCAACTATTCTCTCCGCGCAGTAACATGATTTCCAAACTCAGCATCATTGCCGTCGTGGTCGTGTTGACGGTTATCACTGTCGCTCTGGCGTGGTACTTTCACTCAAACACTTATACGAAAGTGGGTGTAAAGGTCCCTCAGCCAGTGCCTTACCCTCATAACCTGCACGTGGTGACGTTGGGACTGAACTGCCGCTATTGCCACGTCGGCGTCGATC
Organism: Chloroflexota bacterium; assembly: GCA_021789855.1. GTDB lineage: Bacteria > Chloroflexota > Anaerolineae > Anaerolineales > Anaerolineaceae > JAJYIW01. The sequence continues at coordinate 6,617 of JAJYIW010000169.1, forward strand.
AATCGGCTTTTGCGGATATTCCTTCGGCTGAAACCTGCATGACCTGTCATAGCCAGATTGACACCAACGATCCCGTTTTAAAGCCAATCAGGGATAGTTATGATAACGGCACGCCGATTGCCTGGACGCGGGTCAATCAACTTCCCGATTACGTCTATTTCAACCACCAGATTCACATTGACAAAGGGGTGGGATGCGAAACCTGCCACGGGCGGATGGATCAAGTAACCACGGCTGTAAGGGCCAAATATTTTTACATGTCGACCTGCACCGATTGCCACCGCGATCCAAGCCCTTATTTACGGCCCCAATCCGATATCTACACGATGGGTTATAAGCCAAAAGAAGACCAATCTATCCTGGGACCCCAATTAATGAAACAATACAATATTTTACCCGCCAAACAGTTGCTCGACTGCTCTATTTGCCACAGGTAAGCCCATGACCCCTTCCCCCAATCGCCAAAGGCCATTTGATCTCGATGCTCTACGCAAGCGCTTGAATGAACAACACGGCAAGACATACTGGCGAAGCCTGAACGAGCTGGCCGAGAGCGACGAATTTATCGACCACCTTAAACACGAGTTTCCGCGCCAGGCCAGCCTGTTAAATATGCTTAACCGCAGGGATTTTCTCAAGGTGCTGGGAGCCTCATTGGCCCTGGCTGGTTTGACCGCCTGCGTTCCCCAGGAAGCCAGTAAAATCCTGCCCTATTCCAACCCCCCGGAAGAACTTGTCCCTGGGAAACCGCTATATTTTGCCAGCGTCATGCCCAAAGATGGGTATGGATTGGGCGTCCTGGTGAAAAGTGATTATGGCCGCCCGATAAAGGTCGATGGGAATCCGCGCCA
>JAJYIW010000170.1 GCA_021789855.1 Chloroflexota bacterium
GCTCGTGAACAGGCCATCGCTCATCCCATTCAAGGAAAAGACCTCGATTGAAGAAAAATAGCACCATTATTTTCTACGCGGGCTGCCTGGTCTTGCTGTTGATCGGGCTATTACTCATGACTGGTTTAATCGACGCGCGTTTTTCTCACGCGGTCGCGGAGATTTTTAAAAAGCCGATCCAGGAACGGTGGGCGATCAATCTACACCGTATCGGTTTTGGATTGATATTGCTCGGCATAATGGGCGCTGTTTATATCCGTTTCCTGGCTCCCCTGGCGCCGGCCTGGTTCAAGCGGTTGGTCAAAGGATACCGGCAGCTGGCCGGTCGATTCGAGGGCTGGTTGTTAACCTTCATGGCGCCATCCACTCCCCCTTCGCCTGGCAATTTACGGGTTAACCGCGTGGATGGCTGGATTGCTGCGGCCTTTCTGGTGTTCTCCCTGTTGTTTTTCCTGGGTCGATTGGAAGGCAATTACCCCACCGTAATTTTAGGCGGCGATGGCGGCAACATTGCCAGTTTTGCTACCGCCTGGGATCATCCTGAGTTGTTCAAAGGGGATGAGCTGCTCAATAACCTGGATAACATCCGCATCTACAATACCGTTCACATCCCGCTCATCCGCGCCATGCACCGGCTGACAGGGGATTACGGCCTGGCTTACCTGCTCCAATTGGCTCCCACGATATTCACTCAATTGGTAGGTTTTTACTGGCTGGGGCGGGTGCTGTTTAAAAATCGTTTTTGGGCGCTGCTATTGGCAGTTGTCACTGCTATGCCGTTTTCGATCAATTTAGGCGAGCTGTGGGGCATCTCACGTGATCCACTCCCGCGCTTTACATACCAGGCGATCTTGCCTTACTTGTTAACCTTGACTCTCCTGTGGAAAAACTACCCGCGCCGGTGGCCGTGGTTGATGGTCATTGCAGGCGTGCTTTTTTATGTCCACCCGGTCAGTGCCCCCACGTTTGGCTTTGCTATCTGGCTTGGATTGTGGCTGTTCCTCCCACGAGAATGGCGGTGGAGCAAGCGGGTTGGGTACATGCTGGTGTTGGGAGGAGTATTTGTCCTCTCCGTTTTACCTTTTGCCCTTAACTATTTTTCCCACCATGTTCAAGGGAGCTCGGCCAATTATGAGGCCGTGATGACCATCCTCCAGAACTACTTCCCCAAGAATTTATTAAATGTAGGCCCTGCCCTGGCAGACTACTGGCATATTATTTATTCCAGCGGTTTGTTTATACCGGCTGTGCTGGGCTTGATCGTGCTGTGGCTCATCCTGCGCCCATACCCTAACCATTTAGATGTCGTGCTGCTCTGGATAGTCGGCGTAGCGGTGGTCTCGATTGCTATTCCTGCGACAGAAAGGACCATTGAGCATTACTTCAAGCTGTTGCCGCTCGAGACGGAATTAATGCGCGGGCTGCGTTATTTCGTGCCGTTCATGCTGCTTTTCTGTATCTGGCCGTTGAGCGAGCTGAGCCAACGCTTGAAGAGCCGGGCTGCACCACTGGTTTTGCTGGCCCTGGGCGTGGTGTTTGCCGGGTATTGGGTGATAACTTACCAGCCTGATTTCGATAAGATGGCCCAGGCCCTCACCTGTATGAGCCATGGTAAGCTGGTATGTTACACCGATGACCAGGTGACTCAGGAAATCCAGGCGATCAAGACCTTTGTGCCGCCTGGGGATCCTATCTTTGCTTATACAACCGGCGGCCCCTCCTTTTCCTACTCGCTCGAAATCCGTTATGCGGCAGAACGTCCCCTGGTGTATAGTTTCAAGGATAGGGGGCTGCTGGGATATGCCAACCAGGCCGCTTTGCTGGAATGGCAGGCCACCAATCAAAGCCTAGAAGCCATTGAAAAAATACCTGGCCAGGAAAACCGGCTGGAACCTCTCATCAAATTTGCCCAGGGGTTAAAAGCCCAATACCTGCTGGTAGATTTTAATGTGAGCCAGGACGTGATCGACCGTTACCATTTGAGCCGGGTTTACGGCGATGACCAGTCAACCCTGTTGGATATCCGGCAGTGATCCAGTAAGGAGTCACCTTGTCTTTCCTGTTACGCGAAGCCAATATCCACTCCCTGGTAGCTTACCTGATCCTCACCGCAGCCTGGGCAGTGGGTGGCTGGTTGATAGTGACGAGTTTGTTTCGCCTGCCTCCTCGCAGCCGGTTGGTCAGCGGGATAGCTGCCGGGTTGCTCCTGTTCCAAGTGGGCGTCAACCTGGTCACGCGCATCACGGGCCTGCCGGGAGCGAGCTGGCTGGTCTCTGCCCTGATCCTGGGGGGCGGTCTCGTCTGCCTGCTATTCACGCCGGGCTGGAAAGAAAAGCTGAAGGAGTCGCTTGCTGCCTGGCCTCAGCTCGTTTTTTTAGCGGGCCTGACCTACCTGTTTTACCTTTTAGGCCGCGGCACCAGCTTATTCGATGATTACGAGCACCTGCCCCTGATCTCGGTCATGGCAACCGGTGACATACCGCCCCACTTTTACCTGAACCCGGCTCAGTATTTTGCTTACCATTACGGCTTACAGGTCTGGGCTGCGTCGCTGGTACGCATGGTGGGTGCTTTCCCCTGGACTGCCTGGGACTTTGCCAAGGCCTTCGCCATCGCTCTGACGCTGCTGCTGGGCTGGGCCTGGGTGCGGCAGCTCACCCGTAGCTGGGCGGCGGCGACCCTTGGCTCTTTCGTGTTTGTGTTTGCGGGCGGTGCGAGGTGGTTGCTACTTCTTATTCCTATACCCGTCCTGGCCTGGATCCAGAAGGCCATCACCCTGACGAACACAGGAGCCGCTTCCGGAGCCAATTTAATCCAGGCTCTTTCTGGCCCGTGGGTGGCTGAAGGCCTGGGACGCGTGCCTGTCCCGTTCGCATTTCACAGCGGATTTTTCCTGCCAGTAGAGTTTTACCTGGGTGCGACTGGCGCGATCCCCTTTGCCACTGTGTTGTTGTTGCTTTTGCTCAAGGTGCCGCGCCAGAGGGCGATTCCCGCGACGCTCTTCCTGGGCCTCATCTTTGCCAGCCTGGCTCTCAATGCGGAACATATCTTCGTTTTCTTGTGTGGATTAATTGCGTTGATCATGGCGGGTCACGCACTGCTGCGTATCCTGCGGAAGGCGCCGGTGGAAAAGGCCTTGTTGTTGAATTGGTTGGTGATCCTGGCCGTGGGTGGGGTGCTGAGCCTGGTTCAGGGCGGGTTCATCACGGAAGCAGCGCGGAGTTTCCTGAGCGGGCTGGGCTCATCTTTGGGCCAAAGCAATAACCTGTACCAGTTTAGCCTGCGTTGGCCGCCCTCTCTGACTTCAGGCCATCTCGGTGACCTGTCTCCGTTCAACCTGCGCCAACTGCCGGTGCTGCTGGCAGAGCTTGGCCCGGCGATCCTGTTCATCCCCCTGGTCACGCATTGGGCCTGGCGCTCAGCTCGCCGCGGGGAGTGGCTGGTAGCTGGCCTGGGATTTTCGGCCCTGGCCAGCCTGCTCTTCGCCCTGTTCTTCCAGTATGGCATGGATCGTTCTTCCACTCGCCTGCCAGGGACCGCGTTATGGCTGTGGGTAGTCCTGGCATTTCCTCTCCTTTGGTGGTGGTTGAGATGCCGTGGCGCCTGGAACCAGGCGTTGGTCTGGGTGGCGCTGGGCGCCCTGGTCTTCGAAGGCGTGGTCACGTTTGCGGTGCAACTCACCACGGTGACCGAGCCTCAAAATGCTTATTTCATTGATAATGTCGATGCTGCTTTCACACGAGCTTATTGGAATAAGCTTAAACCTGGTGCCCAGGTATTGGATGATGTACCATATCGGGCGGTGACCGTGTTCGGAAGGGCGGTGAAGGCCAGCCAGTCTATCTTTGAACCCTTGCCAGAATGGCAAGCCCTGGTTAAGAACCCGGATCCTCGACTGGTAGCAGGCGCGGATTATGCTTATATCTATATGGATAACCAGTGGTGGCAGCAGGTGCCTAGCCAGACCCAGGCGTTATATCAATTGCCCTGTGTCCACGAAGTTGCTATGAAAAGCGATCCTGCCAACCCCAGAGGCGATTATCGTGTTTTGTGGAATGTCCAGGCCTGCAAGGGCCCATAAGGCGCGAGAGATGGCCGCTCAGCTCCATTTGCATATTCTCGAGGGAGAGCTTGGTATCTGCCGGTTGGACGCCGTCAGCCCGATTCCGGGGTGGGCGGCTGAAAGTCCTTTCTATTCGGTCACGCGAACGCCGGATGAGTTGTCCATTGTGACCGGAGCCCGCGCTATTCCTGCAGGGATGCAGGTGGATGCAGGCTGGCGGGCGATTCAACTGGTGGGGTCTTTTGACTTTTCCCTGATCGGGATTATGCTTTCGGTGCTCGCTCCCCTGGCCAACGCGGGGATCAGCGTCCTGGCAGTTTCCACCTTCGACACCGATTATGTTCTGGTGAAAGAAGCACGTTTGGATGAAGCGATCGCTGCCCTGACCCAGGCCGGTCATACCATCAGCGGCTAATTGCTTATAAAGAACATGAAGGTCAAGCGGGTGCAGCATCCGGACTGGTTAATAGCGCTTGGCCTCTTTGCCGTAGCGGCCGGGCTGGCTGCCTGGTTTTACTGGCCTGCCCCGCTGCGCCAGGAAAGTATCGAGCTCACCGCCCGGGATTTACACCCTGGTTCGTTCAGCCCAGGAGGGGCTGGAATTCAGGGAAATGCCCAACCCGTGGCAATCCTGAGGCTAGAATGGCCCGCCTGGTCACACACAGGCGAACGCCAGGTGATTCGCCTGCGCCTGGAGCCGCTGGCCCCACTTATAGGGCAAAGCCAGACGGATGGCGCCGACCACCGGGTGGCTGAAACGCGCCTGGATATTGGACTGCTGGCCCCGCAGCCTGATGGGACGGCCCAGCAACCCTGGTTGCCTGGCCGATCCTTCCTGTTCACCTGGACAGTCCAACCTCTCCATGCGGGGATTTATGAAGGCACCGTGTGGTTTGCCTTGATTTTTTTCCAGCAAGATGGATCGATGATATCCCGCAAGGACATCTCTGCCCAAAGCGTCCGCTTAAACGTGGTGGATTTGATGGGAATCCCGCCGATCCTGGTATGGTGGGCCAGCCTGGGCTGCGGGTTGGCTGGATTAGGGATTTTATTTTGGCGGCCAATCAATCGTTTAATTTTACATTTAGATGGTATAATGTGATTTATATTGTGCCCATCAGAAAGTTACCGTGTGGGATGATGGCCTGTACCTGAACCGCAATCTGCTGGGATGGTGGTGCTATCGGTCAAAAGGGGGCAAGTTCGTCGTTTCGTGTTTGATCAACTAAGAGAGGAATAGAATGAATATTTATGTGGGGAATTTGTCGTTTCAGGCCACCGAAGATGAATTGCGCCAGGCGTTTTCGGCATTCGGTCAGGTCACATCGGTAGCCATCATCAAAGATCAGTTCACCGGGAAATCTCGCGGTTTTGCCTTCGTGGAAATGGCAAACAATACCGAGGGCCAGGCGGCTATCCAGGCAATGAATGGCAAGGAAATGGGCGGCCGGCCCTTGAAGGTGAATGAAGCTCGCCCACGCGAAGAAGGCGCTCGCCGGGGCGGAGGCGGTTTCTCGGGTGGCCGCTCGGGCGGCGCTCCGCGGGGAGGAACCGGGTCACACGGCGGTGGGCAAGGCGATCGGCGTCGAAGCTGGTAGCCATCGTTACCTGATCATCAGAAAATTTTGAGACCTCGCTCGGGCGAGGTCTCAATTATTTAATCCCATTTTTATTTGGCATTTTTAGAATTTTCTGGCACAATTAGTGCAATCGATCAGTTGTTATTCAGCACAGGTTTGAGCTGTTCCGGCGAACCTATTTTTCAGGGAGTGGTTAGTTATGGACTCTGGACTTATCATGGTGGTGGCAATGATAAGTATTGTGGTGGGTTATGTAGGGGGGGCCGCGGTGAGCTCTATCCTGTTCAAGAAAAAGGCTGCTGCTCAAGCGGGGAAAGCGACCGCAACGGAAGGCGGAGCGGGCGAACCTTATGAAAATGATGAGATGCCGGTGGCGCATGGCGCTCCTACCGGCCAGCGTTTGCTGGCACCCGATTCCAACCGGGTCGAAATTGCTTTGCTCTGGCGGGAATTGCCCAATGGCGACCTTCGAGCGGACATGACTGGCATAACGGTGAAGAACTCGACAGAACTCAGCGACGAACAGCGCAATTTATTACGCGCCATCCACGCGGATCTCAATGCCTGGTTGGAGTCGAAGGACGAATATCAACCGGCCTCAGCCGCTGGCTCGCTGGGATTGGTTCGCTCAGCGATGCCTCAATCGCCCAAGGGTGCCGCTCCTGTGGCCAGCGTGGCTTCGGACCTGCCTGCCAGGCAGGCTGTGCCGGTCAAACCTGGTGGCGAGAGCCAAACTCACCCCCTGGCTCAAAGCCCGGTAGCCGACAATCCTAATGAGAAGGGGCCCAAGGCATCGCCGAGTATCGTAGCGCAGATTAACGATATACTCCAGGCGCAGATTAAAGGCACTTCCCTGGAGCGACGCGGGATCCGCCTGATTGAATCGCCTTTTCACGGGGTCTCGGTGTGGATTGGACTCAATTCCTATCCCGGCCTGGATTCGGTTCCGGATGAAGAAGTGAATACTGCTATCCGGACGGCGGTAAAAACCTGGGAATCCCATAAGTAATATGCAGTGGGGTAGCCGGGGCCTATTGCATCCGGCTACAAAGCTTTCACCATATAGAGCTCGCCCATCTCGAAACCGCGCGAGCGGTAATACTGGCGTGTACCTACCGCAGCAATCACCGCCAGACGTTGGAAACCCCTTTCCCTGGCGATCTGTTCAGCGCGGTGAAGCAGGCGGGTACCCAACCCAATATGCTGTGCCGCCCCCGGATGCTCACTGCCCACCGGCAGGGATTGCCCGTAGATATGCACTTCGCGGATCAGCGCGGCTCCTTCCAGGTCGGGTAAGGCCAACGTATAGTCGGAGAAGCGCTTGAGGGTTTTGCCTGTTTCATTCAGGGCGTGATCTGGCTCGAGCGGCATGATCTCGGTGAGGGGCATGGGAAGCGACAGGCGCAGGTAACCAGCGACCTGATCCTGGGGGGTGACGAAGGATAGGAAGTGCTCTTCAGCATAGGCAGCCGAGTAGATCAGCTCATCCAGGCGGAGGGACTCGGGAATGACTTCTCGTCCTCGTACTTCGCGGCAACGCAGGCACTCACAGCGTTTTCCTCTGCGGGCCAGCTCTTCGGCCACATCCATCCTCAGGCTGGTGCGTCGATTTCCAGCTACCACGTGGGTAGAGGGGATATCGCGGATGATCCGGTTGACGCGGCAATAACGGGGAATGGAGGGCTTGAGATCGGCGATCAACCCGATCAGCTCCTGTTCCGTGTAAGGGTGGTAACCGCCATGCTGCCAGACCTGGTAGAGCTCGGCGTTTTCCAACAACTGGCAGGGGTAAATTTTGATCTC
>JAJYIW010000171.1 GCA_021789855.1 Chloroflexota bacterium
TCTCATGTTTGCCGAACAGACCCAGGAAACTGGCGCGGTAGCCTACGCTGGCTCATTCGAGGCCAATGGACAGCAATCGATATGGGCCAGGTCGGTACAGACGGATTTTCTCCTGACCTTAAACGACCAGGGCCTGGCTGAAGCGGCGCTGGCATCAATCGGCAGCAGCCAGAGGCTGGCGATCGTGTTGGCTTTGCTTAAGCACCCTCTGACGGTCGCCCAACTGGTGGAAGACCTGGGAGCCAGGAGCACCGGGCTGATTTACCACCACCTCAAGCCCTTGCTTCTGGCGGATCTGCTGTACGAAGATCATGGCGTCTATGCGGTGAAACCTCACCGGGTGCAGGGACTGATCATGCTCCTGGCTGCAATATGGGATTTGACCGAACCGCGTTACTCATCCGGTGCCTGGGAAAAAGCTTCCGCCGACAAGAGAAAACGCTGACGAGAGCGCGGTCATGGAACTGGCCACGATGAAGATCGGAATTGAATAAAAATCCGGTAGACTGCGATCCGGGTGGGTGCAGGGTGAGCCCCTTTACGGCTCTGGCCAATGGAAGGCCGGCTGGCCAGATATTGGGGGAATGCTGGAAAGCCTGGCAGGAGCTCATCACCCTGGCCGTTTACACGAGCACCGGTTCAACGGGCCAAAAGGTGGCAGGCCTCGCGCCTGGAGAGGAATTCTGTTTCCCGTGTTTCACGTGAAACATCAAAACCGCAGAGGTAGATATGTTTCACGTGAAACATAACTATTGAAATAAATAATATTGAATATGATATATTATACATCCACCGGGCCCGGCTCGGCCTTCCCTGTTTCTTCCGGTCCTTTCACCCGAGCCTCTTGTTCACCCAGCTTGGGCTCTTGTTCGGTGGATAGAAATGCAATGGCCTTGTTTTTATCGTCATTCATAACGATTTTTATATAATAGCCCTGGCGATAATCGTGGACATCGAGCAATCGCAACGCCTTATCTAAGCGCGGGCTGATCAGCGGAGCCCAATCGTATAAATGATTGGGCAGGTTGTCAAAAAATTCGTGGTTGAAGACGGTCTCCGTGTCATCCAGGTTGATGGCCAGGGGATAAATCTGGGCTTCCAGCAAGTCCTGGAAGAAGTGGGTTCCCAGGGAGGGCTCTGGGGCAATTCCGACCCCTTCTCCCGAAAGCTCAACCAGGGCGCGCGAGTTGTAAATATCGCCGTAATCAATGTGCACGCCCAGGTCGGAGTTGGAGGTTCCCCACCGGCCAGGGCCTACGCAGATAAACGAGTTACCCACCAGCAAGGCATTGAGGCGCCCAATGGCGCGCTCCAGGTCGATGCGCGTGCTGGCTGATGGCAGTTTGAAATACTCATCCGGTGCAATAAACAGCACGTAGCGAATACCAGCCAGGTATCCCTGGGGAACCATGAAGCAGGTCGAGAAAATGACGTCCTCTGGCGGCAGGTTGGTGGGCAAGGGGATGTCTTCAGTGGCTTGCAGGTGGCTGAGCGGGCGGCACTGGATCAGGCAAATCTGGATATCGGGTCGAGTTGCCTCGGGGTTAACGATCCGGGCGGTAAATTCGACATCCACTGGCGAGTGGTAATGCTTCTCAAGGTTTTGGAGCATCTCCCGCATGTGCTCGGCAAAGGAAGTCCGCCGCAAGGTCTCTTCAAAGGTGATGAGCAGGTGGCCACGCTCTTCGTGCGAGACTCGCCCAATGCGCAGCGAGCTAAAGAAGCCATCCTGGTCAACCTGGACCAGGTAACGCAACGGCGGGTAATCGGCCTGGAGGGCTTCGTGAACCGGCAGGGATTTGAATGAATTGTCTGCCAGGTCAATCAGGTCGACGTATTGCTGAGAGTAGCGCCGGATCGATTCGGACGTCCCGGATGGGCGCAGGGTGGGGTGGCTGAGGGCTACCAGGCGTGGGAAATCATTGCCAACCCGGTCGACCGCGCGCGTGCCCAATCCCCAAACCAGGCGCACGATGCCGTCTTCCTTGTGAATTTGCGGCGCCCAACGGTACTGGTTCCGGCTGAATGCCACGCCAGCGGCAAACGGCAGGTAGTAGCGACTCCCCATCTGCTCGCCCTGCACCGTCTGGATCAGAATAGCCATTCGCTCGTCATAATCTTGTAGCCCCTTGCTGCGACGATAGAGCAGAGCGTTCGGGTTGAGCGTGGTCGCGTACACGCTGGCGATGGCGCGCATCAGCGCATCCAGGTTTTCCGTTGCTGATCCCTGGTTGGGGCAAAAGATGCTTTCATATTTGCCGGCGAAGGATGTGCCGAAATTATCTTCGAGCAGGCTGGACGAGCGCACAATCAGAGGTTGGTTGCCCACCGCGGCGATGAGGGCCTGGAGCTGTTCGATAATTTCCGGAGGGAAATCGCCGTTTACAAATTCCTGGCGCAAAAGCGGGTAGTCGGCCCGCATTTGCTCCTCTGTTTTATATTTCTGGTCGTTCCAATGGGTCAGGTTGTTGCTCGACATGAAGGTGTAAATCAGGTCAGAGCCCAGGAAATAGGATTCGGGGATGGTAATGGTCTGGCTCAGCGGTTGGCTGGCAATTTCTTTCAATATTCGGGATGCCAGTAACATCCCGGCGGCTTTTCCGCCGATGCGGCCTGAGCCGATCTTGCGCCGGCTGATCTCGGCCAGGTCGGCGACTGTGAACCATTCCTTGGCAATATTGATATAGCGTAACTGGTCGCTGATCATGGTGCGGATCAGCACGACTTTAATTTCTTGCAAGCGCGGCAGCAGGCGCTCAAAATCGGCTGGCGGCATTTTTTCGATGGCCATGGCCTGCTCGAAGAGAAGCTCCTGCGATGCCAGCTCTGGATTGATCGCCAGGAGCGTGTTGTGCTGGCTCACACCGCGTTCTTGCAGGGTTTCTTCAACCAGGCTTTCAAATATATCGTAGGGGATATGGTAGCTAAAGTATAAATCGGTGAGCTGGTCGCGCACCGTCATCAGCCGTTGTTCCCACACGGTGGCTGGCTCGTCGGTAAAGGGATTGCGCAACCCCTCTCGCTTCTGCGAAAGGATGGCTTTTTCCCTGACTTCTGCTTCAAAAGTTTGCGGGTTGAGAAACCCCTGCCCAAAAAGCTCCAGCCGCATCCTGGAGCGGATACGGCTGGAAAGAATGGGATATTGACTGAGCGCCAGGTAGATTTTAAGCAACCGGTCGGTTGATTCGGTCGGAATGGGCATAGACCCACTAACCCAGGTGCATGGGCATGATCACGTGCATAAAATGATCATCGCCCACCGGGCGCACCAGGCCGGGCGTGGTCGCTGTGTTGGTCTCGATGGATACATTGGGCGTTTTGATCACTTCCAGCACCTCGCGTAGGAAACGCACGTTGAACGCGATGAGCAAGGGAACGCCGTCGACGGTGGCCTCTAGCTTGATCTCGCTTTTGCCTTTTTCTTCGGTTTGCGACGAAACTTCCACTTCGCTGGGGTGGATATCGCCAGAGGGCGCCATGTTGAGGCGGGCCACGTTGGTGCCTTCCCGCGCGATGATTTCAGCCTGCTGGCAGGCTTTAAGCAGTTCGCTGGTCGAGAGGATGGTACGCGTCTTAAACGATCGCGGGATGATGGCTTTGTAATCGGGGAAATTCCCATCGATCAATTGGGAAACCAGCTCGACATCTTTCAAGTGGAAGATGACCTGGCCGCGGTTAGGCGCCATCACCATGTAGATCGCTTCGTCGCCATCGGCGGCAATGCGCGCCAGCTCGGTCAACGCGCGGGCCGGGACAATGGCGTTGAACGGGCGGGTAACGGGGGAGGTCAACTCGCTTTTACGTACGGAGATGCGGAATCCATCCGTGGCAGCCAGGCTGATTTCGTTGCCATCCACCACGACCAAGACGCCGGTCAGCACCGGCCGCGCTTCATCGGTGGAGGCTGCGAACGCCACCTGCTGGATCATCTCTTTGAAATCGGTGACATTTAGGGTGACGCCATCAGATAGATCCGGAACAGGAATAGGGGGAAATTCCTGGGCGTCAATGCCTTTGATATCGGTAGAGGACGTACCGCTATGGACGTTGATCGTCTGGGTTCGCGTGTTCAGGCTGAGATTCACTGGCCCTTCGGGTAATTTACCTACCAGATCGGTAAAAGTGCGGGCGGGAACGGTGGTGGATCCTTCCTCTTCTATCTGTGTGCCGATCCAACAGGTGATGCCTAGTTCCAGGTTGGTCGCGGACAGGCGCAGGCGGCCTTCATCCGTGGCGACCATGATATTGGCCAGGACGGGCAGGGTGTTGCGCGGTGAAACCGCCCGCGATACGATGCCAAGACCATGGGCCAGTTGCGTTTGCGAAACAGACACTTTCATGGATGCGTCCCTCTCGGATGGATTTTCTTCTAGAAGTATACAACAATTTGGATAATTTTACGCCTGGACTGTGGCCTTTTTAAAAAGAGTTTTATCGCCGTTATTTTCCCTGATCAACGGTGGGCCAGTGTAATCAAGAAAAGGACCACACCCCCGAGCAGCTCAACCAGGAATAACCCGCCGAAGACGTACCCGGCTACACTCCAGGCGGTGGTGGGCGGGTTCACATGGACGGCCTGCCCTTCGGAGAGCTGGCGAATGGTTTGGGCGGTCTGTTGGGCCAGGTCGTGCAGGTTACGGGAGGTTGAGCCGACCCACCACCAGTCTTCCTGCGAAGCAGGGACAATCAGGTATACCCCGGTGTAATTTTCCAGCCACAGGCGCAGCGCCTCGGGCGGCCGGGTTGCCAGGGACGCGGACATGACAATCGCACGGGCGTTGGTTATATCCTCACCCGGGATACCCTGGCTGACCAGCTTGACAGCCACCGGCAATTCCTGCACCGTGCGGTGCAAGGCGAGGCTGATCTCTTCACTAAAAGCGCCGTCACCTTCATCTAGTATCAAGACCGGGTACTGGGCATGGCGTGCGGCCAGGGCCTGCCCGGCCAGGCGGCCATCCGCCCACAGGGCGCGGATATGGTATCCCAACCAGATGGCTATCACGACCAGGGTCTGGGCCCAATTCAAGCTATTGGGCAAAAAATCGGGGATGTCGGAACCCAGCGCCCGGCTGACCAGGTTATAAATTAACTGGCCTCCGTTGCTCATTACCAGGATGATCCCGGCGAAGAGGGCCAGGTAGAGATACACTTTTCGGATGACGGAACGGCGAGCGTGATCGCCAGCGTCTTCTCGTGAACGCGCTTCGGCCTGCATGGGGTGCCAGTTGGCCCACCACAAGGGCAGGCCAATCACCAGCGTCGCGATGGCCATGGATAGCTGACCGCGCAACCCACTTCCTACGGCCTGACCGATGAAGACCGTGATAATATAATCCAGCACCTGCTGCATGCCAATGACGGTGGAGACCAGGCCAAACGCGCTCAAGATGTAAAGGTACAAACGTCTGAAGCCAGCCTTACGGGGGTGATCTGGCATGGCTTCCAGCTCGATGCGCAGGCAACGCGCGTAATAGCCCCACACGCCGCCCAACGGCACCGCGATCGATACGGGGTTGCTGATGGCGCTGACGAACTGGCCCACGCTCCAACCCTCACCCAATATCCAGCGCAAGATGTCCGATAGTATCAGGATGGACGCCGATAAAACGGTGCCCACTCCCGCCAGCGCCATGAGGTACAGGAACGCCAGTCTTAACAGGGACTCGCGCTCGCTCCTCTGGCCGAGTGAATGCTGGATTGTCTGCCAGGTCCACACCCACAGGGGCGTGCCAACCAGCAAGAGAGCGATTCCATCGATCATCAGGTAGCTTGGCGTGCCGGCGATTTGCGAGGGCACGAACAAGATAAAACGCAGCAGGCGTTGGACGCCCAGCACGACGATTCCCAGCGAATAGATGACCCACAGGTAGCGGTAAAGGCGGCGGACTTCCAGGCGGGCACTGTTGGGCGTGCCAGATTGCCAATCGGCGCTTAGAATCCGCCAGAAATAATACACGCCGCCAGCATTGACGGCCAGGGCGATCAAATTATCTCCCCAGGTCTGGCCCTGGCCTACCAGCGGCGACCAGGGTAGCCGGGTGATGACCAGTAAAAGCCGGTTGATCAGCGCCAGGACGTTCTGCACGATGGGGATGAGCATGCCCATTAACACGCCATACAGGTACAGCGCCCGAATGCGCGTTGCCCTTTCCTCCACGTCTCTTAAGGCTTCACGTTGGGCGGTTATCCAATGAATGAGGAAAACGGGCAGCCCTACCATGATTAATGCCAGCGAGCCAGCCAGCTGGCTGGTCGGGCTACCCACGACCTGGTTAATGGTAAGCAACGTGCGGCCCAGGCCAATGACTCCCCAGATCACGATCTCAAGGCTGACCACCGCAACCGCGTAGAAATAGAGACGCCGTACTGTTTGCATGGAGTTCTCCACTGGGAGTATAAAGGGATAAAACCGTGACCGGGGTTAATTACCCTGCAGGCGCCGCCTTAATGGGTGGGACCGGTTGGTACCAGTCGTAACTCCAGTAAGGGTACGGCATGGTATCGATTTTCCAGGCGCCTGCCTGGAGCAAAACCGTGGCTACCTGGGTTGAGCGGAATGTGTCCGCAAACGGCCCGCTGCCGGACTGCAGCACAGTCAGGCTAACCGTAGCCTGGTCTCCGGTGATGGTCACTTCACCCATCTGGATGGCGGCGGTAGAGGTGCTGGACTGGTTACTGATCAAGGCCTGTTGGAAGCGGGCGAAGCTGGGTTTTCCGGTATTGTCACTCAAGTAACTGTAAGCTCGTTGGTAATCACCTTTTTGCAGGGCAAGGACGTAATTATGAACCACGGCCTGGGGCGAATTTTCGGCCAGGTAAGCCTGGCTGCCCCGCCGTAGGAAAAAAAGCGCCAGCGCCGCCAGGATCAAAATGGCGATGACGCTCAAGATGCCCACTAGAAAGCGGTCTTCTTTCAGGGTGGTGAGGCCTTTATGGAGTGTGGCCGGGCGTATTTCGGTCATAAACTTTTTAGCACCTTCTCCTTCCTGGTGCGCGGATCGGGTTGTTTTTCACCTGGGTGGCTCAGGATAACCAGGAATGGCCCGAGGAAGGGGATCAACAAAGCGACGGCCCCCCAGCAGGCGTATCCAAGGAAAGATAACCGGCGCCGGCTGAGATAGAAGAGCGACAGGCCAGCCATGCTGAGAAGACTGACCACCAGCAGAATGCGAATGATGACCGGGGATATAAGCATGGGTCAGGTGCTCCTGAATTGGGTTTCATTTCGATTGTACAGGCTTTCGGGGCGAATTACAAGCCAGCCAACTCTTAAACGGGCGGTGCGCCGAGGGCCAGGTCTTAAAAACGTATGGCTCCAGGGGACTGGAACCATACGAGATTGGAAAAAAGGTTGACAGGGGGAGTGTATCTTTACAGCCAGCCGCGTAATTCCATGGCTTTAACCACGC
>JAJYIW010000172.1 GCA_021789855.1 Chloroflexota bacterium
GATCTCACCTCGCCGGCCACGGCTACCCCGGCTGCCACTGCCACCCCGGCGGCGACCACCGCCCCGACCAGCACACCCGCGCCTACCCAGGTGGCAGCCACCCCAACGCCGGCCGCAACGCAGGCGCCAACAGCTACCCTCACCCCGGTGCATCAAGCGCTTCCCACGCTGGCGCCGACCGCCCAGGCCACCATCACGGGTAATTTCGCCGGTAATATCAATTATATGCCGGTGGCGAGCACGGAGATGAATGCCCAGTATTTCCCCAGCACGGGCTCGACCGGCCTCTCAGTGACTTCGGTAGCCTTCCAGATTTATTTCGGCGGCAACTTGATGTACGCCAGCCAGGCCACTTCAGCGCCCTATTGCGCCTTCGGCAGTAAGGGCAATACCTGCACCCCGCTGGTGTTTGACGATTATGTCTACACCTGGCCGGACAATCACATTTCGATCCAGTCTGGCTCCTACGTTTTGCACGTGATCGTGCGCTCCAACGCGACAACCAACAATATCTGGAGCGAGGACGTGCCGTTCAAAATCCGGCTGCCTTAATCGCCGGGCAAGGCGCCGGATAGATCAGTAGAGGACATAGGCTGGTCTTCCGGCGCCGGCTGTTCTTCACCCGGCGACGCCGGGGCATTTTCGCCTTCTGCTTCCGTTTCGGCTTCGGCTGCGCCGGGGGCCTCCGCTTCCAGCGCGTCGATCTTCCGATCCTGGTAAGGGTGATAATCGGCGACCAGGCGCTCGTAGGTGCCAGTCATGAGGGCGGAGGAGATCATGAAATCGGCGGAGGCGCGGTTTACGGCCACGGGGATGTTCCACACCACGGCAATGCGCTCCAGGGCCTTCACATCGGTATCATGGGGCTGGGGGGAAAGCGGGTCCCAGAAGAAGATCATGAAATCGATCTCGCCTTCGGCGATCTTGGCGCCCACCTGCTGGTCTCCACCCAATGGGCCGCTTTGGAACTTGTTCACCGGAACACCCAGGGCCTCCTCCAGCAAGCGACCGGTGGTACCCGTGGCGTAGAGATCGTGGTTGACCAGGAGCTGCCGGTTCCATGTCGCCCATTCCAGAAGGTCCTGTTTCTTGTTATCGTGGGCGACCAGGGCAATCCTCTTTTTTTGTCTAATCAATATCTTGGTGTAGGCCATGCCGTATGGGTCTCCTTTGTTTCGGATGAATCAGGATTGGCCGGCTGGGAAAATGAATGAAAATTGTTCCCGCCGGCCAATCTTTCGTTGAATTAAAGGCGAATTAATTATACGGCAATGCGAGCGGCCGTCTCCGCCAGGCGGGTGGAATAGCCCATTTCGTTATCATACCAGGCGGCCACCGAGAGCAATTCCTCCTGGACCGCGGTCAACGGCAGGTCGATGATCGAGGAATGGGGATCGCCCACGATGCGCGAAGAGGCCCATTCATCCTCCAGGACGCCCATCACGCCCTTTAACGGCGGCACGGCGGCGGCCTTGCGGAAGGCGTCGTTGACTTCGTCCACGGTGACCCGGCGCTCGGTGAGCAGGTTCAGCTCGGCGATGCTGCCGGTGCGGGTGGGAATGCGATAGGCTTTACCCGTGACCTTGAGATCCTTCCAGATGAACGACAGGGCGCGGGCGGCGCCAGAGGAGGAGGGGATGAGGTTCTCAGCCGCAGCCCACGAGTCGCGCCGGTCTTTCATCGGCTGATCGGTGAGCGATTGGGTATTCGTGTAGGCGTGGACGGTCGAGAAGAGTCCAAAGCGGATGCCGAAGTTCTCGAGCACCACTTTGATGACCGGGGCCAGGGCGTTGGTGGTGCAGCTTGCCATGCTGACAATCTTGTGCTTCGCCGGATCAAATTGGTCAAGGTTGATGCCCGGCAGCAGCACAGCATCGCAGTCTTCCAGCTTCTTGGGCGCCGCGCTCACCAGCACGCGTTTGGCGCCAGCATCCAGGTGAACCTGGGCGCCGGCGCGCGAGGTGGCCCGCCCGGTGCAGTCGATCACCAGGTCGACCCCCAGCGCTTTCCAATCCGGCAGGGCTTTCATCGAATCGTAAAAGGGAATTTTCCGCCCGCCGATCATAAAGGAACTCCCCTGGACGGCGACCTCCTCATGCCAGCGCCCGTAGTTCGTATCCACTTCGAACAGGGCCGCCAGGGTGGGAAGATCTTTGATATCTGAGATGGACACCGGTACGAATAAGTTGTTCTGGAGAGCTGCCTTCATCATAGAACGTCCAATCCGTCCGAAACCGTGAATAGCAATTCTGGCCATAGGTTGTCTCCTTCTAGAATCCATTGCCAATCAAAGGTAGTAATCGAAATCGTGCTCTGTGCGCACTTTTCGACGGATCACAAAGATATGCGCCGGGATCGTCTGGGGGTTGAGCTCGATATAATTGCGCGAGCCGTGCCAGAGATAGCGCGCGTCGGTCAACAAGTCATGCGCCTGGTAGGGTTGCCGGGGGTCAATCCCCATGTCTTCCAGCGGCAGGGAGATGAACCCTGATTGTTTGTAATGCGGATCGAGGTTGACCACCACCAGCACCTGGTTCGTTTCATCCAGGCTGCTTTTCGAAAAGGCGATGATCTGCTCGTTATCCACCTCATGGAAGCGTAACTGGTGATTGAGCCGGAAAGCCGGGTTTTCCTGCCGGATGCGATTGACCTGGGTGATCAAGATGCGCAGGCTATCGGGCCGGTCGATATCCCAGGCCTTGATCTCATACTTCTCCGAATTCAGGTATTCTTCCCTTCCGGGCGCCAGGGGGGTGTTGTCGCCCAGCTCGAAAGCGGCGCCGTAGATGCCATAGCTGGGCCCGAGGGTAGCGGCCAGCACGAAACGGGCCATAAAGGCCGGGCGCCCGCCGTATTGCAGGTATTCCGTCAAGATATCGGGCGTGTTCGGCCACAGGTTGGGCCCCACGTAGTCGCGCACTTCCGTTTGGGTCAGCTCGGTCAGGTATTGAGTCAGCTCCCATTTGGTGTTGCGCCAGGGAAAGTAGTTGTAAGACTGGGTGAAACCGCGCTTGGCCAGCCCGTACAGGGCTTTCGGGCGGGTAAACGCCTCGGCCAGGAAGATGGCGTCGGGGTAATCGTGCTTGACCCCGGCGATCAGCCAATCCCAAAAGGGGAATGGCTTGGTGTGCGGGTTATCCACCCGGAAGATGCGAATGCCCTGCTCGGCCCAATAGGTGACAATGCTTTTCAATTCCTCCCACAGCTCGCGCCACTGGGGGGTCTCGAAATCGAAGGGGTAAATGTCCTGGTATTTCTTGGGGGGGTTTTCGGCGTACTGGATGGTGCCATCGGGACGCTGGCGGAACCATTCCGGGTGCTCGGTCACGTAGGGGTGGTCGGGTGCGCATTGATAGGCGATGTCGATGGCGATCTCGAGGTTATATTTCGCCGCGGCATCGAGCAGGTGGTGGAAATCCTCCAACGTGCCCAGTTGGGGGTGAATGGCTTTGTGGCCTCCCTCGGCTGAGCCGATTGCCCAGGGGCTGCCAGGATCGCCGGCGCCTACCACGGTGGTGTTGTTGCGCCCTTTGCGGAAGCTGGTGCCAATGGGATGAATGGGGGGCAGGTAGAGCACGTCAAAGCCCATGCCAGCCACGTAGGGCAGGCGCGCTTCCACGTCTTTGAAGGTGCCGTGCTGCCCCGCCACAGGCGAGGTGGAGCGGGGAAAAAGCTCATACCAGGCTCCGAAGCGCGCCCGCTCGCGGTCGACCACCACCTCGAGGATTTTATCGTAGGTCGTGGCGAAATCGCGGCTGCCATACAGGGACATCAGCCGGGCCAACTCAGGCGAAAGAGCCTGGCGGGCGGCCTCTTCTCCGCCCCCGTGCAGCGCTTCCACAAAGGTTTCCAGCCAGCGTGCGTCAATCTTTTCCGCCCGCGACTGGGCCTCTTCGACCATTTTTGCGCCGATCAGCAGGTCAACCGACACATCTTGCCTGGCGTCCACCCGCTTGGCCAGGTCGCGCGCCCAGGTCTTAAAGTGATCCACCCAGCCGGTGAGGGTGTATTGGTAACGGCCCAGCGCCTCCACCTTGAACGAGGCGCGCCAGCGGTCGTTACCCAGCGGCTCCATACGGATTTCGTTCCAGGCCTCTTCGCCTGCTTTCCGGTAGAGCAGCGCGCAGGAGAGCGCGTCGTGCCCATCGACCAGGATATCGGCTTCGACCACGGTTTCATCGCCAAGGATGCGTTTGATCGGGAACCGGCCGGCTTCGATCTCAGGGGTGACGCCCGCGATAATCACCCTGTTTCTGCCTTCTTCAGGTAGCATAGCCTTCCTCCTGCGGTAAAGTGGAGACGTGGCGCCTGGCTCAACCCATGCGCTAAAGCGTTTTGTAAAGGTCGAGGGTACGCTGGGCAATGGCGGTCCAGCTAAAATGGTCTTCTACCCGGCGGCGCCCTTTGCGTTCAAACTTCTCCCGCAGGGCGGGGTTGAGCGCCACCCGGTTGATCGCCGCCGCCAGGCCGGCGCTGAATTGGGCTGGATTCACCGGATCGAAGGTGCCCGGCTTGAGCTCCAGGTCGACCAGCAGGCCGGTTTCCTCGGGCACCACCACCTCAGGGATGCCGCCTACGGCTGAGGCCACCACCGCCGTCTCGCAGGCCATCGCTTCCAGGTTGATGATCCCAAACGGCTCGTACACCGAGGGACAGCAAAAGACGCTGGCGTTAGAGTAAAACTGGATGACTTCTTCCCGCGGGAGCATCTCCCGGATCCAGATCACGCCCGGCCGGTTGGCGCTGACCGCTTCCACGCTTTCAGTCATCTCCTTGCCAATTTCCGGGGTGTCCGGCGCGCCGGCGCACAGCACCACCTGGATGGAAGGATCGATCTGGGGAATGGCCTTCACCAGGTGAATGATGCCTTTCTGCCGGGTGACGCGGCCCACAAACAGCACATAAGGCTTTTCGGGGTCCACCCCACGCTTGACCAGGGCTTCCACGGACGGAGACTTGCGGTACTGATTCAGGTCGATCCCGTTATGGATCACATGCACTTTGTCCGGGTCAACCTCTGGGAAACAGCGCAGCACATCATTGCGGGTTTCCTTTGATACGGCGATGATGGCATCGGCGTCATAAATGCCGTTCTTCTCGATCCAGGTGCTGAGGTGGTATGCATTGCCAAGCTGTTCCACCTTCCAGGGGCGCAACGGCTCCAACGAGTGGGTGGTCAGCACAAACGGGACGCCCCATAACTTCTTGGCCATAAAGCCGGCGAACTGGACGTACCAGGTGTGGGCATGGACGACGCTGGCATCCAGCGTATCCTTGGCCATGGCCAGGCTGCGGTACATGGCATCCAGCGCGCCGCCGAAGCGCGGGTCGGTGTTCACCCTGGCTTCTGACCAGGGGCCATAGCCTTTCACCCGCAAGCGAGGATCCTGGACGTCCTGTTCGCCAAAGCAACGCACTTCCACCGGCACCCGCTTTGACAGTTCGCGGCTGAGGTATTCCACGTGCACGCCGGCTCCTCCATAGACATGGGGAGGGTATTCATTGGTAAACAAAGCCACTTTATTGATTTCAGTCATCGGGTTCCTCCTGTCACGAGATCGATTATAGCTTTCTAAACGGCCTCAAAGGGAGTGGGCAGCCCACCATCAACCCTACACCTATAAGTATAATCAAAATAACGCTTCTCGGCGTGCGTTTCCTTATCGCGTACCAAATAACGCGGTAAAGTCGCCATTTTCTTATTGCCGAACCAGGGCGATTGGGCGTCGCTCGATCATCGCCGCCTATCCCACCGCTGCCGGAGACGCTCGAAGGGTGGGATAGGGGCTCGATTTGAGCTGGAGATTCAGGAGCTGGCCCGGCCCTGGTTTCACTGGGTTAAGGACTTAATCGCATTGATCAGGCCGTTGGTGGATGAGTCATGGCTGGTGACGGGCCCGGCCGATTGCAGCTCAGGTAAAATCTTCTTGGCCAGTTGCTTCCCCAATTCCACGCCCATCTGGTCATACGAGTTAATATTCCAGATGACTCCCTGGGTGAAAATCTTGTGCTCATAAAGCGCAATCAGCGATCCCAACACCTGGGGGGTCAGCTTTGGGTACAAGAAAGAATTGGTTGGCCGGTTGCCGGGGAAGGTCTTGGCCGGCACCAGCTTTTCCAGCCGCTCGCCGGTGGTCCCCTCGGCCACCAGCTCGGCCCGGGCTTCGTCGGGGGTCTTGCCTTTCATCAAGGCCTCCGTCTGGGCCAGGTAATTGGAGAGGAGGATCGGGTGGTGATCGCCTAACGGGTTGTGGCTGTTGGCTGCGGCCAGGAAATCGCACGGGATCAGCTTGGTGCCCTGGTGGATCAACTGGTAAAAGGCGTGCTGGCCGTTGGTGCCGGGCTGTCCCCAGATCACCGGGCCGGTGGAATAATCCACCCACTGACCCTCGCGGGTGACGCTTTTACCGTTGCTTTCCATGTCACCTTGCTGGAAGTAGGAAGCGAAGTGCACCAGGTACTGGTCGTACGGCAGGATGGCGTGGGACTGAGCGCCAAAAAAGTTGTTGTACCACACGCCCAGCAAGCCCATGATCACCGGGATGTTGCGCTCAAAAGGCGTGGTGCGGAAATATTGGTCCACCTGGTGGGCGCCGGCCAGCAGGGCTTCAAAGTTGTCCATGCCGAGGTAGAGCGCGATCGAGAGGCCAATGGCTGACCACAGGGAGTAACGCCCGCCGACCCAGTCCCAAAACTCGAACATGTTGTCCGTGTCGATGCCAAACTTGCTCACCGCATCGGTATTGGTGGACATGGCGGCGAAATGCCGGGCAATGGCTGCCTCATCATGGGCCGCGGCCAGGAACCACGCGCGCGCCGAATGGGCGTTGGTCATCGTTTCCTGGGTAGTAAAGGTTTTCGAGGCCACCAGGAACAGCGTCGTCTCCGGGCTGAGCAGCTTAAGGGTTTCCACCATGTCCGTGCTATCCACGTTGGACACGAAATGGGCGCGCAGCCCCGGCTTGCCATACGGCTTCAGCGCCTCGCAGACCATCTTTGGGCCCAGGTCTGAGCCGCCGATGCCGATGTTCACCACGTCGGTGATGGCTTTACCGGTATAGCCTTTCCAGTCGCCGGAGCGGACGGCTTCGCTGAAGCGGCGCATCTTGGCCAGCACCTGGTTGACCTCCGGCATCACATCTTTCCCATCCACCTGGATCGGCGTATTGGAGCGGTTACGCAAGGCCACGTGCAGGACGGCGCGATCTTCGGTGACGTTGATCTTCTGGCCGGTGAACATGGCCTCGATTTTTTGAGAGAGGT
>JAJYIW010000173.1 GCA_021789855.1 Chloroflexota bacterium
AGCCCTCAGCCAGGCCAGCGAGACCTGAGCACTCAACTGGCTGAGTTTCTGGTAGATAGCAACTTTCTTTCCCGCTGGACTTCTGCGGCGGGTTATCTACCTACCCGACCTTCTGCCCTGGCGGGATGGTCAGATCGCAGCCTGCAGGCCATGCTGAACCAGGTGGTCCTTTCGGCTCAATTGCGCCCGTCCAGCGAAACCATGCTCATTGTAGGCCCTGTAATGGAAGATGCGGTTCTCCAGGTTCTTAAAGGCCAGGCCGATCCTACCCAGGCGGCCCAAACGGCAGCGGATCATTTGAAGGGACAATGAATGATGAGCCATACTTCTGAATCTCGATCCTCCAAAAAACGCCTGATCGCGCCCGCCGGCAAGGTCATTCCCTGGGCTTTATTTTTTCTATTTCTGGCTATTTTATTCGTCGCGGGGGTTGCCTGGCGACAGCTAGACCCGGTTTTGACATCCCGGCTCGATCATAGCGCCCGCCAGGCGAGTGTGGTGATGGTTCAGGCATCGGGTGTTCTGGCGGGGGAAATCGCCGAGCAAACGCGCGAGTCCGATGGGATTATCCTGGTCACACTCGTAATTGCATTGATCATTATTGGGGGAACTTTCGGAGCGACCCGGCGAAAGAATCTGTAAGCTGACTCAAGATCTACCGGGTGTGAAAATGGTACCTTTTAGCCGATTTTCTTTGAGTAAAGCGGGGGGAACAGGGGATATCGCCTTCGCTCTGGTGGTAAGCTTTTCTTACCTGGCGATGATCAGCGCCTCATTTACGACTCTGACCTTAACCATGCTGGTCAGCCTGATGGCGCTGGGCACGCTCTATATCATCATCGGCATTTATGGCTATTCATACGTGACCCGGCATTCGACTCGAGGATGGTCGCTGGTTTACTTTGGCGTACAAATCCCATTGAGCGGCCTGATTGTCGCGCTGGGTAAAGGGGCTGGTTTTAATGCGCTTTTGATGTTACCCCTGGCCGGGCAGGCAGGGGTGATCTTGAAACGCCAGGGCATGTTATCCGCCAGCATTGCCATTTTACTGGCTTACGTGGCTGCTGTAGGTTATTATAGCGGCGGCTTGAGCAACCTATGGAATGGGTTAACTACTTTCCTCGCAGGCCTGGTTTTTGTGGATGTGTTCACTCAATTGACCGTTGAACAGGAAAAGGCGATGAAGGAGGTAGAGCGGCTGGCGCAAGAGCTGGAACAGGCTAACCAGCGTTTACGGGAATATGCGGTTCAGGTAGAAGAACTGGCCATTGCCCGCGAGCGCAATCGCCTGGCCCGCGAGATCCATGATGGCCTGGGGCATTACCTCACGACCATCCACATGCAGATCCAGGCAGCCCAGGCAGTGATGGATGTGGATCGGAGCAGAGCGTTCGGGACCCTTGAAAAGGCGCGCAGCCTCACCCAGGCGGCCCTGGTGGACGTGCGGAACTCGGTGGCTACCCTGCGCTCATCGCCAGAAAGAAACCAGCCGTTGCCGGACGCCATTCATATTTTATTGGAAGACGTTCAGAACAGCAGTTTTACAACGGAACTCATCATACAAGGCCATCCCCGGCAAATGTCGCCCCAGGTTGAATTAACCTGTTACCGGGCAGTGCAGGAAAGCCTCAACAATGTGCGTAAACATGCCCATGCCAGCCGCGTCACGATCCAGTTGGACTACTCAGCTTGCGATACATTTATGCTTAACGTGGTGGATAATGGGGTCGGGACGAATGATCCGCAAGGTGGCTTTGGCCTGCTCGGTTTAAAGGAACGTGTCCACCTGGTGGGTGGTGAAATTGCTCTGGTCACTGCGCCAGGAGCAGGTTTTAGCCTGACCATCGAGGTGCCAGGATGACCCCTATTCGCGTGTTGATCGTTGACGATCAGGCCCTCTTTCGCGAAGGCCTGCACACTTTGCTCTCCGTCCAGCCTGCATTTGAGGTGGTAGGTGAAGCGTCGAATGGGGAAGAGGCCTTACAGCAGGCGTTATCACTACGGCCGGATGTGGTGTTAATGGATTTACGTATGCCGGTGATGGATGGCGTGACGGCTACCCGCCGTTTGCATACGCTATTTCCCGATTGTCATGTGATTGTGCTGACCACCTTTGACGATGATGATTCGGTTTTTGATGGCCTACGCGCCGGTGCGGTGGGTTACCTGCTCAAAGATGTGGCTTCAGCCAAGCTTTATGAAGCGATCCAGGCAGCCTGGCGGGGGGAATCTTTCCTCCAGCCCTCCATTGCGGCCAAGGTGGTGGCAGAATTTTCTCGTTTGTCCAGCCAGATGCCCAGCCAGGTCCAGCCCTTGGTAGAACCGCTCTCCGATCGCGAGCTGGATATATTAAAGCAGGTGGCCACTGGCGCTAGCAATAAAGAGATCGCCATGACGTTCGTGATTGCTGAAGGGACCGTGAAAAACCACCTGACCAGTATTTTACGCAAGTTGGAAGTTCAGGACCGGGCTCAGGCGGTGCTAAAAGCCCGGCAAATAGGTATTCTATAATCGTGAGGTTGTTATGCCCACCCAAGAAGATGCCAGGCCAAGGTTAAAATTGCCACCCAATACAGCCCTCTTTACCGGTCTTACCTTGATCCTGATGGGGGGGATTATTTTGCTGGATCAATTCTTGAAGACAGGGTGGCTAACGCTGGTAGCCTTACCATTAGGTAGCCTGGCCTTCCTGGCGTGGGGGTTAAGAGTCCGCCTGAAGAGCTTGATGACCGTCGGGAGCGTCCTGGCCGGGCTTGCTGCGGGCTGTTTTATTGCCTTGAGCCACTTATTCGCGCTGGATTGGGCGGCTCAAATTGGGTATTTATTGGTGAGTTTTGCCCTGGGGTGGGGCCTGGCGGCGATATTGTTATATTTGACCTACCAGCAGATTGCCTGGTGGGCCCTGATCCCTGGGGCGGTGCTGGCTGGCGTGGGCGCGTGCTTTTTCCGTACGCCGCTTCACCCGCTCGATTTTGTGTTTTTCCCAGGGTTTGGCCTGGGGTTGGTCCTGGTAGCCTGGGGGCTTTATACCCATTGGATCGGGCTCATTATTCCGGGGTCGCTGCTTCTCGGGGTGTGCCCTGGCATTGGCCTGGCCTGGGGCGATCTGAAGATGGAAAACAGCCTGTCGCAAACCGGCGTGATGCTGGTGTGTTTTGCCCTGGGCTGGGGGCTAATCACGATCTTCTCGAAGCTGGCTATCAACAAGTTTATCTGGTGGCCGCTTATCCCTGGGGGCATCATGGCGATGACCGGTTGGGGCCTGTATATCGGGGGAAACCCCAAGAATGCGCTCAGCTTTATCAGCAATACAGGCTCGATCGGGCTGATTTTGTTTGGCCTGTACATCCTGTTGTGGAATTCCGAGTTGCGAAAATAAGCTTCCCCGGCTTTTAGATCATGAAATCTTCGCCATGCCACACGCCATCTTTGTCAGGATGGTGAAGCACCTCATCGTGTTGATTTCCATGCGCCTGCGCTTCGAGCGCTTCCACCCGTTGTAATAATGATGCCACAGAGACGCCGATCAGATCGGGCATTTGTCCGTGTTCCAGGTCGGGCGCGGCATGAGCCGGGCGGGGTTTGCTGCGCACCACCACCTGGCCTGGCACCCCTACCACCACCGAATTCGGCGGGACGGATTTGACCACCACGGCATTGGCGCCAATGCGGCTGTTTTCCCCAATCGTGATAGCCCCTAAGACCTTGGCGCCGGTGCCTACCACCACGCCATCCCCCAGGGTTGGGTGGCGCTTGCCTTTGGCCAGGCTGGTGCCTCCCAGGGTGACCCCATGGTAAAGGGTGACGTCTGCGCCAATCTCAGCGGTCTCGCCGATCACCACACCCATTCCATGGTCAATAAAGAAGCGGGGGCCGATGATCGCGCCGGGATGGATCTCGATCCCGGTCAGGCCGCGGATCATCTGGGACAACAAGCGAGCCAGGAAACGCATCCGGTGCTGCCACATCCAGTGAGTGATGTGATGGCCCCAGGCGGCGTGCAAGCCGGAATAACAAAATAAAATCTCCAGGGTGCTGCGGGCAGCCGGGTCGCGTTCAAAGACTGCCTGGATGTCCTCAGCCATTCTTTGGAATAAATTAGACTTCCTTTCGGTAGTCATCGAGCCAAGAGGAATTGGTTTAATCGATTCGGTTTCCATTTTGATTAATAAAACTCCATTATGATTTCTATGGTTTTAGCAGTTAAAAAGAAAGACCAACTGGCAAATAAAAAGGCGGCGATACCATCGCTCCTCGCCAGACTTCCAGGGAAGTTGCGGGGCCGTCCGCCGCCTGCGCCAGTTGGTCAGATCGTCGTGACCAACGTTATGATAGGTTTTCTATTGAGGCGGTGACCAGGTGCCCCGCCTACAACACATGCAAAGAGACATTTGAATCTCCACAAAAAGAATATTTATCAAATTACTTTACATAATTATAGTGGATATTCCAAGGTTGTCAAGTCACCAATCCTGTAAATAGATAGCCCTACCAGGTGATGATTTTCTGGGGGGACAATTTGATCAGCAGGTTGTGGGGGTCGAAAATCCATTCTTGCGGTTCAGGGGCGAGCACCCCTTCTTTGCCCAGGTAGCGGGTATACACCCATTCGATTTTTTCACGCAGCCAGTCCTTGGGCCCTGTCACCAGCTCGGTATCTCCCTCCATCAGGATTCCCCACATGCTGCCGTCTTTCTCGGCGACGTCGATCAGGACCGCGCCTTTGGGGTTGCTTTTCAATTCCTTAACTTTGCGCGTGTTCGAGTAGCTGCTGATCCACAGGGCCTGGCCATCCCAACCGAACCAGACCGGCACCACGTGGGGTTGGTGAGTGACGGGATCGGCAGTCGCAAGCCGCGCCAGGTTAGGCGCCTCGAGGGCAGTGTTGATCGCTTCCAGGTTCATTTTACCGTTGATAACAGTTTCAGTCATAAGGTTCTCCATTCTATCATGGGATAAGGCCAGGCTTATTTTAGCCTAAAGCAGGCGTTTGTGGCATAATAATCATGGATAGCTTGTTGAGTGTTTTGCGCTGATATTAATCCCCACCGTTTGGAGCCTACTATGCCAACCCCAGAGAAACCGACCTTGCTAATTTATATCAATAACCATTTTGATCCGACCTGGCGGCGCTGTTGGGATCGCCGGTTCACCTTCAAAGGAGACACCTTCATTTCCTACGCCGACATCGAGTCCTATTACCTGCTGGATAACCTCGAACTGGCCAGGAAATACCCCGAATACAAATTCGAGGCCGAGTTTTCGCTGGTGGTTCAAAAATTTCTGGAACGCCACCCCGATCGTTTGGGAGAATTGCAGCGGCTCGCCGGGGAAAGGCGATTTAGCATCACCGGAGGCGGCCAGGTGATTGTGGATACCAATTTAATCCTGGGTGAAAGCATCGTTCGCAACTACCTGATCGGTTTCTTGTATGCTGAAGATCAGCTGGGGCAAGCCCCGCACCTGGCAGTGCGCAATGATGGTTTTGGCAATTCAGCCCAGCTTCCCCAGATATTGCGCGGCGTAGGCATTGATTGGGCCACCGGGATGAGTTATTCCCCCGCCGGCGGCATATACTGGCGCGGCCTGGATGGTAGTGTGATCGTCCACGCCCATTTGCCATCGGCCGGCGACGGCGGGGGCGCCACCAAGTATGCGCCCTGCCCGGCCTGTCGCGGTACCGGCAAGGATGGTATGGGAGAGCCGTGCCCGGCCTGCCATGGCCGGGGTATTGATGCAGCACTCAAGGTCCGGGTGCCCCAGGTCATAAGGCCTGAAGCTTTTTCCATCCTGGGGCCTGCCACAGAGGGTGCTGGCGAAGGAGTCGCTGAGATCCGGATGAACCCTGAAGAGTTATTGCCCAACCCCGACCTGCTGCCGTGGGCGCGCTCACTGTCCGCCCAATATGACGTCCGCTTTGCCCTGGAGGAAGAGGCGCGGTCCTATCTACAACCCTGGTTTGACCAGATTGAGCACCCGCTGGAAGATGCGGTTCACCAAGGCGTGGAGCTGAATCCCAATAACACCGGCGTTTACGTGACACGCATCCGCACCAAGCAAAACGTCCGACGGCAGGAATATGCCATGGCTGCCAGTGAAGCCCTGGCAGTGATGGCTGCGCTTAAAGGGCGTCCATATCCTCATGCAGCGTTGGATGCCGTATGGAAAAAGCTGTTATTCACCATGTTTCACGACAGTGTAACGGCCACCCACGTCGATCCGGCTTATGAGGAGATTCAGGATATGGTTCGCGAGATAGATGCCGGGTTGGACGCGGTGCGTGCGGAGGTATTGCCGGCCATCCTGGAACCAGCTCCGGCGACCCTGTCTGTATTTAACCCAACCGGCTTTAACACCACCCAGCCGGTCCGGTTTAGCCTGCCACCGGAGATGAAAAATATCTGCCTGACTGATGAAACCGGGCAGCCTGTTGCCTCTACCCAATCGAGCTTGCCCGCCGGCGGCGGAAGCGAAATCGTGTTTGTTGCGTCCGGTGTGCCAGCTTATTCCAGCCGCCTGTATCGCCTGAATGGAAGCATCGCCGGCGAAGTCGCCGCTGCCTACCAGCCGCTTGCCGGGTCATCGATCGAGAATAGCCGTTTCCTCGTCGAGGCGGATGAGCATGGCCTGGTAGCTATAGTCGATAAAGCTTTGAATCGCACCTTAGTCAAAAGCGGGGAATACCGCCCGGGCGAATTAATCCTTGAGCACGATGAAGGTTCCCCATGGGCCACGCTGAACCCCGATCAGAGCCGGACGCCTCTGGCCGATACGACCCGCCTGCTAAGTGTAGAAAAAAGCCCCATCAGCCAACAGATGACCTTTGAGATCGGCGCTCCATTCCGGGCTGGATATGTGGCGGGGGGAGTGGCTGGCACCCTGAAGGTGACGCTTTGGAATGGCATTGACCGGATCGATTTTGACCTGAAGGTGCACTGGAATACCTTTAATCACCGCTTGCGTGTGGCTTTCCCTGCGGCGGGGGCGGGTAAAGGGATGTATGGTATTCCGTATGGCACGCTGTCGCGAGAGCCCTATCCGCCCGAGTTTCACTGGTATGCGGCGAATGGCGATTGGCCGGCGGTTAATTGGGCCGGCGTGGAGGCTCCCGGCTTCAGCGTCGCACTGTTGAACAAGGGCCTGCCCTCTTACCGGATCGAACCTGACCAGCATGGGGATGCAGTCATCCTGCTGTCTGTGCTGCGCAGCCCTGTGATCCCCACCTACCTGCATGAGCCCGATTATTACACTATGACGGAA
>JAJYIW010000174.1 GCA_021789855.1 Chloroflexota bacterium
GCGTTTCAAATCACGCAGCAGGTTGCCTAAAGAAGGTTGCATGATGAAGAATTGCGTGCCGAGGTGGGTAGCAATCTGGCTTCCCCATGGGCGGCCGATGACCTCGTCATGCTGGATGATCCCCCGATGGGATTCAAAAATCTTCCCCGCCTGCAGGCGAACGATAAAATGCTTGTGGCGTAAACCCACCAGCTCTACCAGGTCACCATCTTGCGGTGCATCATGGCTGCTATTCCAGGTCAATGCTTAACTCCCAAAGAGGAATGGCCTATCCAACCGGTTGAAAAACATGGCTCATCCCTCTTTAATTCAGGTCAAATGGGCGCGCCGGTTCATGGCTGGTTGGCGCAGCCCTATGCGGCTCTTTCAATCTGGAACTGGCTCAACCAGTAGCCCGCCCCCAGGAAAACCACGCTGCCGAACAGGCTCATGCCCAGGTGAAGCGGCCCCACGTTGAAAAAGCCCCAGCCGGTCAGGCTGGTGAAAATATGGCCGGCCCAAAATCCGGCCCAGCTAAAACCGATGTAGAGCACCAAACGGCCAAAGCCGCCCCCACGCCAGAAATGAAACAAGGCGCCTACCAGGGTGGCCACGAGCAAACCAAAAATGAACGCCGGCAAGGTCATTGGGCACTCCTTCCTCTTTATTCAATGATTCCACTCCCCAGGCATAGCTCATCCTGGTAAACAACCACGGCCTGCCCTGGGGTAATATCCCTTTTGGGCTGATCAAAGTTTACCCTGAAACGGCCGTCCGCCATAGGGGTGACAAGCGCCAGGGCATCTTCCGCCTTGTACCGTATCTTCACCTGTGCACGAAATGGGCCGCCGGGCGCGTTAGCCTGCAGCCAGTTAACCTGGTAGGCCCAAAGCTCACTCTGGCCCAGTTCAGGCTTGATTCCCACCACCAGCGTGTTCTCAGCCTGGTTTTTTTGGAGCACATAATAAGGCTCAGCCGCCGAAAAGCCCAGTCCTTTGCGTTGCCCGATGGTATAAAAAGCCAGTCCCTGGTGCTCTCCTAGCTGGCGACCGCGGGTGTCCAGGATCGGGCCTGGCCGGCTGACCTCGGGCACATAGCGCTGCAGGAAAGGGCGGTAATCCTCGCCGGCCAGGAAACAAAGATCCTGGCTATCGGCCTTTTCGGCCACCACCAGGCCAAAATCGCGCGCCATCTGGCGCACCTCCGGCTTGTGGTACCTGCCCAGGGGAAGAAGGGTGCGACCCAGTTGCCCCTGGTTCAGGACGCTCAAGACGTAAGACTGATCCTTGGCGCCGTCCACCCCTCGCCTGAGCTCGAACACCCCATCCACACTGCGGGTTACCCGGGCATAATGGCCGGTGGCAAAATAATTTGTCCCCAGGTCAAGCGCGTAATTGAGGAGAAATCCCCAGCGGATGGCGCGGTTGCATACCAGGCAGGGGTTGGGGGTGATTCCCCGGCTATAGCCATCCAGGAAAGCCTGGACGACTGTGCTACGGAAAGCGTCCTTTACATCGGCCACATAGAAAGGGATGCCCAATGCTGCTGCAACCTGCCGGGCCAGGGCCATCGAATCCGGCGTACAACAGCGGTTGGCCTTTTCAGAGCCAGCCTCGGACCACAGGCGCAGCATGACTCCGATGACCTCGTAGCCTTCCTTAACCAGCAGGGCCGCGGCCACCGAGCTATCGACGCCGCCGCTCATCCCAACGACGACCCTGGGCTTTGCATCCATCAGTGGCGGTAAGCCATACCGCGGCTACGGTTCACTCGGTCGGGGAGCGTCTTCAGGAACGCGGTGATATGCTCGGGAGTGGTGCCTGTGCCCAAGGTGATCCGCAACGAGCCCAAGGCCCATTCGCGAGGCAGGCCAATCGCTGTTAACACTTCGGATGGTTCCGGGTTGCCGGTTTTGCACGCCGAACCGGAGGAACAGGCAAAACCCGCCACATCCAGCAGGGTGACCAGCGCGTTGCCGTCCGCGTGGTTAAAGACAAAACTGGCATGGTTGGGCAGGCGTTCCGCCGGGTGGCCCGTCAGGGCCGCCTCGCTGATCGTCTCCAGGACTTCCCCGATAAGCCGGTCTCTCAGAGGGATTAAACGAGCCGCGCGTGAATGGATTTCCGCCTGGGTGATTTTAAAGGCTTCCGCCAGGCCAACAATGTAAGGGATGTTCTGGGTGCCGGAACGCAAGCCGCCCTCCTGCCCGCCGCCAGTTTGAACGGGCAGAATAGGCGTGCCTTTACGGACGTACAGCACACCTACGCCTTTCGGCCCATAAAATTTATGCGCGCCGAGGGACAGCAGGTCGATGGCCGCGGCCTGTACATCGATGGGCAGGTACGCTGCCGCCTGCACGGCATCGGTATGCAATGGAACGCCCTGTTCCCGGCACACTTCCCCGATCGCCCCGATCGGATTGACCGTTCCGATTTCGTTATTGGCGTAGATGACAGACACGAGCGCGGTTTTCGGACCGATCCGCCGGCTGACCTCGTCCGGGTCTACTCTTCCCGTCTGGTCCACTGGGAGAACCTCGAGATTAAAATCAAATTCGCTCGCCAGTTGCTGCGCCGTCCGGCTGATCGCATGGTGTTCCACCGGCGAAATAAGTAAGGTGTCGGCGCCGGTCAATTTTCGCCTGGCCAGGGCCACGCCCCGCAGAGCCAGGTTGTCGCTCTCGGTGCCCCCACTGGTGAAGAAGATTTCATCCGGGCTGGCATGGATGATCTCCGCCACCTCCTGGCGAGCTTTTTCGAGCGCCATTTCTGCAACCTGGCCAAATACGTGAATAGATGAGGGATTCCCAAAAGAGCCGGTAAAGTAAGGCTGCATCGCTGCAACAACCCGTGGATCGACAGGCGTCGTGGCGGCGTAATCCATATAAATCTTTGATCCGGTATCCATTCTTACCTCCTTAAACTTCAGTGCACGCTGATAATCCACCATTAAGAAAATGAGGCAGGTCTTCGCGCTTGATTATAGCATGTTCAAATTTCAAGTCCACGGATGGGCGGGGGTGAGTATAATATTGATAAACCTGGCAACGAATCAACCTTACAGTCGCTGGCTGGATGGAACCCTCACCGCGGAGGAATGGATGGCAGAAGATTATATTCTGGCAATCGACAATGGAACACAAAGTGTACGCGCCTTATTATTTGATCCGCGCGGCCATTTAATCGCTAAAAACCGGGTGCCCATTGAGCCCTATGTGGCGAGCACACCGGGTTTAGCCGAACAGCAACCCGAAGTTTTTTGGGACGCCGTCGCCCAGGCATGCCAGGGATTGTGGGCCCTCCCTGGGGTAAAGAAAGAGGCCCTGGCGGGCGTCGCCCTGACTACCCAGCGGTCAACCGTGATCAATATCGGAAAAGATCACAAACCTCTCAGGCCGGCCATCATCTGGCTGGATCAGCGCCGCACGCCCGGCCAGAAACCGGTAGGCGGCTGGTGGGGCCTGTTATTTCGCCTGGCCGGCATGTCAGA
Source organism: Chloroflexota bacterium (assembly GCA_021789855.1). Lineage (GTDB taxonomy): Bacteria > Chloroflexota > Anaerolineae > Anaerolineales > Anaerolineaceae > JAJYIW01. Next base: position 3,469 of record JAJYIW010000174.1, read on the forward strand.
AACCGTGGCTTACCTCCAGGCTGAAGCCGAAGCCAACTGGATACGCGTCAACCAGCCTGAGATTTGGGAAAACACCTACAAATACTTGTTCCTTTCGGGTTACCTGACCCTATGCCTGACCGGAGAGATCGCCGACTCCACTGGCTGCCAGGTGGGATATGTGCCATTCGATTACAAAAAACTGACCTGGGCCGGCCCATCCGATTGGAAATGGCAGGCTGTCCCCATGAAGCCAGCGTTGCTGCCCAACCTGGTTCCACCTACCGCTGTCCTGGGAAGAATCAGCCGAGATGCCGCTGAAAAGACCGGCATACCCGCCGGGTTGCCGTTGTTCGCTGCCGCAGCCGACAAGGCCTGTGAAGTCATTGGAACGGGCTGCCTGGAACCCAACCAGGGCTGTTTGAGTTACGGCACCACCGCCACCATTAACACCACCCACCGCAAGTATATCGAGGTCATTCCCCTCATTCCTCCTTATCCATCGGCAGTGCCCTGGGCATACAGCCTCGAAGTAGAGATTTACCGCGGATATTGGATGGTAAGCTGGTTTAAGGAAGAGTTTGGCCAGCCGGAGCAGCAACAGGCCAAGGCGCTCGGAATCGAACCCGAAGTCTTATTTGACGAGCTGATCAAGGGCGTCCCTCCCGGTTCGCAAGGGTTGGTGCTCCAACCTTACTGGTCGCCTGGGTTAAAAATACCGGGGCCAGAAGCCAAAGGCGCCATTATCGGATTTGGCGATGTTCACACTCGGGCCCATTTCTACCAGGCCATCCTCGAAGGACTGGCCTATGCCCTGCGGGAGGGCGCAGAAAGGACCGAAAGCCGCAGCCATGTCCCCATCACCGAAATTCGGGTGGCGGGTGGAGGAAGCCAGAGCCCGGTAGCCATGCAGATCACCGCCAATATTTTTGGCTTGCCGGTCTCCCGGCCGCACGTTTACGAAGCTTCGGGGCTGGGCGCCGCCATTGATGCCGCGGTGGGGCTCAAGTTCCATTCCAACTTCGAAACCGCCGTCGGGGCCATGACTCACCTTGGCGAGACCTTTGAGCCTGACCCTAAGACACACGAGGTCTACGACCAGTTGTACCGGGATGTTTATTCCCAGATGTATAAACAGCTTCAACCCCTCTATAACCGCATTCGCGCCATCACCGGCTACCCCTCCAAGGAATAACCGTACCAATCGGTCAAGATCACTTTAACCGATAAAAAAAGGAAATATATATGGCTAAAATGAACCGCCGCCAATTTGTACGTTGGGTTGCTGGTAGCGCTGGCGCCCTTGGCCTGGAGCAGGTTCTGGCTGCTTGCAGCCAGCCAGCCCAGCCTACAACTTTACCGGCCACGCCGCCCTCTAAAGGTGAGCTGGCGTCGCCCACGATCCTCGTCCCAAATTCACCCTCCACACCCACTCCAAACTCCCAGGCCAGCCCCGCCCAGGCAGGAACGCCAACCACCACCTCACCCACCCCTACCAAGACATCGCCGAAAAGTGGGGCTACCCAACTGGTCGTGGCTCGCGGAGGCGAGCCCGAGGTGCTGGCGCAAAGAGCTTTTGCTGCCCTGGGAGGGATGGAAGCCTTCGTTAAAAAAGGCATGGACGTGATCATCAAGCCCAACATCTGCACGGCTTACCATACGTACGAATACGCCACGACCACGAACCCCTTCCTGGTGGGAGCGCTGGTCAAAATGGCTTTACAGGCCGGCGCTAAGCGCGTGCGGGTAATGGACGCTCCCTTTGGAGGTGGGCCCAGTGAAGCCTATGCTATCAGCGGCATCGCCGACGAGGTCAAGAAAGCCGGCGGGACAATGGAGATCATGTCCAAACTGAAATATACCAGGGCGGACATCCCGGAAGGCAAGGCCATCACCCAGTGGGGATTCTACCGCGACATCCTGAAGGCCGATGTGGTGATCAATGTGCCCATCGCCAAGACGCACAGCCTGGCCACATTAACCCTGGGGATGAAGAACCTGATGGGGGTCATCCAGAACCGTGAATCGATCCACGCGAACATGGGCCAGATGCTGGCTGACATTACCAGCCGGGTCAGGCCCGTGGTAACCGTGGTCGATGCCATCCGCATCCTGGTTAGAAATGGGCCAACCGGAGGGTCGCTAGACGATGTAAAAAAGCTGGATACCCTGATTGTTTCCAGGGATATCGTCGCTGCCGATACCTATGCCGCGGGCCTGTTTAACATTGATCCGCAGAGCCTGGGCTACATCACCGCCGGCGCCGCCATGGGACTGGGAACCAGCGATCTGGCCTCCTTGAAAATCGAGGAAATTAACGTTGGCGCGTGAGCGGGCTGGCAGGAAACCATTCCGCCTGAGCTGGAAGCTGGCGCGTAAAATCGTCCAGCTAAGTTTCCTCACGGCATTTATCCTGCTCTTTATTGGCTCACGCCGGGGAACCTGGCCGGCCTGGCTCGTCGACCTGCCCATGCGCCTGGATCCGCTGGCCATGCTGGCCAATGCCATCGCCAGCCGCACCCTGGCGGCGGCGTCCCTGTTAGCGCTTTTGACCTTGTTGCTGACAATCCTCCTCGGCAGGGTGTGGTGTGGCTGGATTTGTCCCCTGGGCAGCGTGCTCGACCTGGCCGCCTTCAAGCCAGGTAAAAAGGCGTTACGCCCGCCGTCCGAATCCTGGCGGCAGGTAAAGTACAGTCTCCTGGTAGCCATCCTGGTCGCTGCGATAGTCGCTAACCTGTCATTGATGGTGACCGATCCGCTGACCTTGCTGTACCGTTCATTATCTGCCAGCCTGTGGCCAGCCGCAGATACAGCCTTCACCACTCTGGAAAAAGCGCTTTATGCCATCCCCTTTTTGCAAGATCCCATCAGCACCGTGGATAGCTGGATTCGCCCCACCATCCTGCCCCAATATCCAGCCGTTTACCGGGATGGCGTTTTGTATGGCCTGGTCTTCTTCGCCGTCTTGGGGCTGAACTTTTTCTCACCCCGCTTTTGGTGCCGCTATCTGTGTCCCCTGGGAGCCATGTTAGGATGGATCAGCAAAGTCGCTTTGATCCGCCGCCAGGTGAATGATGCGTGTAAATCGTGCTTGATATGCTCCAGGGCCTGCCCGACAGGGACGATCGATCCAGCCCGGCATTTTGCCAGCGATCCAGGCGAATGTATCGTGTGCATGGACTGCGTGGAAGACTGTCCATTTCAATCGAACCCATTTAAAACCAGCCTGGGCGTGGCCGGTTCCGAAGCGTATGACCCGGGCCGGCGCCAGGTGATCGGCGTGATGGGCGCGACCCTGGCCGGCCTGGCGGTAGCCCAATCGGCTGCCGATCCGTCCCACCCGCCCTCTCGCCTGATCCAGCCGCCTGGTGCGCGGGAGAACGACTTGCTTTCCAAATGTATTCGCTGCGGTGAATGCAGCCGCGCCTGCCCGACCAGCGCGATCCAGCCTGCCGCCTGGGAAGCCGGCCTGCTGGGATTCTGGACGCCCGTGCTGAACACCCGCCTGGGTTATTGCGATTATTCCTGCAATAGCTGCGGGCAGGTGTGCCCGGTGGGAGCCATTCCCCCTTTGACCCTGGCTGACAAGCGGCAAGCCATCCTGGGTTATGCCGTTATCGATCAGAACCGGTGTATCGCCTGGGCGCAGCACAAGCCCTGCATCGTTTGCCAGGAGATGTGCCCCATCCCCGACAAGGCTATCACGCTGGAGAAGATTTCCCTCCAGAGCGGCGGACAGGCTGGCCAGGATCTCCTTGCGCCCAGGGTGCTGGTCGACCGGTGCATCGGCTGCGGGATATGTGA
>JAJYIW010000175.1 GCA_021789855.1 Chloroflexota bacterium
GGAAACTGGCTGATCTCTTCGGCGATCAGGATACCGGCATTCGACACCACAATGTCGAGCCGGCCAAATTCGGCCACCGTGCGGTCGACCATTGCCGCCACCTGTTCCTCGTCGGTCACGTCCACCTTGATCGAAACCGCCCGCCGTCCGGTGATAGCCGCGGCAGTCTGCCTGGCGTCGTCCTCATGTAAGTCTGCCACCGCTATATGACAGCCTTCGTCCGCCAGCCGCCAACAAATTGCCTGCCCCAAACCCTGCGCTCCACCGGTCACCAGGGCAATCCGATCCTGCAACAATTTTTCCATCTCCACCCTCCTCAAGGAAGCATCAGGCGTAAAAACTCTTCCTCAGCCTCGTTGGTCCACTCGCCGTCTCTCAGTTTGGCGTAAACCGTTGGAAGCGCCTCTTTAAGATCGGGCAAAGCCGTCAGCGGGAATTCTCGGATGTTCGGGTAAATGACCACCTTTCCGGCGAAGGTCGTATCCTTTACCGCTTTCATTCCATCTCGCGCTGCTGAGAGGGAGCCAATAGCGGCTACGGAGCGGTTGGGGGAAAGCTGTTTTTCATCCCATTTACTCAACACCAATTGCATATCGGTCATCTCCGAGGCTGAATGACCGATGACCCGCTGGTCGCTGAGGTAGGCCTGGCTCAAGTCCAGGGCTGCCATGGTGCCCCGCGCCACACCGGCAAACACGTTCATCACCCCCTGCGGCGCCAGGTACCGCGCCGCATCGCTGATCACCGGCGGAACCGGCACGAGCATAACAATATCGTCGAAACCTTGCTTGAAGTACGGCTCCATGACCCGAGTATATTCTTCTTTGTTATTTGGGTTAGCACATACCCATTCGATGCCCCTGGCTTGCGCCTCTGGCCCAAAGGAATCACACAGCTCACGCAGGCGTAATTCGGACACATCCGTGCAAACCATCACCGCCGGGCCGCTGGCAAATTCGATGGCTCGTTGCACGTGCATGCGCCCCATTGGACCGCCAGCGCCAACGAACCAGGCCCTACCGCCTGGCTTGAGCGCCGAGCGCACTGGCGCCTGGCGATAAGCTGCAGCGATATCCGTCCCGCGGCTGCCGACGTACACCCAGCGATGGTAATGGATGCGCCCAACATCCACGGAGACCGGGCGGGCCATGGGCGCTTCTTCCATCAGGGCCATCACCCCAAATTGGGTCAGGCGCGGACTGACGGTTTCAATCAGCTCCGCGTTCGCGCCTAGCAGGATGATATCATCGGCAAAATCCGCGGGCGGGTGGGTCACGTCTGGCACTTCTTCCACACTCACACCCAGCGTTTGAGCGCGCTGCTTTAGCCACTCGCTGAAAGCCGGCGGTACATGCGTCAACCATAGCCGCGCTGGATGAGCCGCCTGGTCGAAGCCGGCGCTGAGGGAATAAGGCCTGTCCTTACCGCTTCCGATGATCCAGGTCACCCCGCCTGGTTTTAATCCCGTGCGATATTCCAACCGGTAAGCAGCTACCACGCAGGCCCACGGCTCCGTCAGAGCGCTCTCAGCGTACCCAATGCCCGGTTTGAGCCGGATCAGGTTATCGCCCCGATCGCTATAAATGATGCGCCGGTCGATCTTCGAATATTGCGACAGGCCACCCTGGAAGTAATAGCCATAAGCCAGCATCTTGCCTTCCGTAGAGATATCCGTTTCCAGCGTCAGGCGGTCACCGATATGGTACCGGTCACGCAAGGCTTCCCCGACCCCAACCACGGTCATGGATACCTCGTGCCCCAGGACCACCGGGTCGGTTTGCATGTTTTTAAAAATCCGGGGATGGCTCTGGCCCTGATTAATCACTTTTATATCCGAGAAACACAATCCGCAGGCATCGTGGCGGATTAGCAGCTCGTCCGGCCCATAAGCCGGCATGGCAACTTCAATCGGTAAGCCATTCTGGCCCATCGACTCCAGCCCCGCGCCGTACAGCGGCCAAAGACGGTAGCTTGCCGGTAGGGGTGCTTTCCCTGAACGATACACTGCTAATTGATCGGTCATTCCAACTCCTCTCTAACAATAATGCACGGGCCAGCCATTAGCCTTGATCTTCGCCCGTGCTCCAGACTTTCGATAATCGTTTGGTTGACCGTGGCGGTAAGCTGGTATAGTGCGACACATCATTAAACAACATCAGCCGGGCCCTGACCGCATCCTTAAAATCCAAAATGTTCAGCGAGGCTGGAGATTGGTCGAGCCGGTCGCGGTAACCCCGCGCATCAAAACCTAACAGGCTGCTGATCAACAGGCGGATGGTGGCCTTATGCGAAACGATGACCACGTTTTCATCTGGGTGATGGGTGACAATCGATCGAATCACGGGTAAAGATCGCGCCATGACCGACAGACCCGATTCCCCTCCTACCGGGGCAAAGGTGAAAGGATCTTCTTCCCAGGCTGCATATTCCGCAGCGTAAAGAGATTCCACGTCCGACCTGCGCATGGCTTCCCAATGACCATGGTTAATTTCCTTAAGGCCAGCATCCTGGATTGGCACTACGCTGTGCGGTCGGGCAATGATCTCTGCCGTTTCAATGGTACGCCTCATTGGGCTGCAATAGACCGCGGTGATGGGTTCATCGGCCAGGCGTTGAGACAAACTCTCGGCCTGATCGCGTCCCTCATCTGAAAGGTCAACATCAACCGCGCCAGCAAAGCTATCTTCGGCGCTCAATGGAGTCGAGCCGTGCCGTACCAGGAAAACCCGTGTGGTCATTCCACCCTCCTTATATAGCCCGTTGCGCCAGTATTTTTGCTTCGTATTGTTTGATGGGGTCCAGGAAGCTGAGCCCAACCGGTACGCCCTTCTGCAAGCAGTAATAATCCCAAACTGCACCGGACGGCATCCCTTTGGCCTCTTCGAGCAAGGCCAACCGGGTGGTAAAGTCTCCGGTCTTCTCCGCCACGCGCAGCTTTTCCACCGGCTCAAGCAGCGCCGCCAGCAACGCGTGTAAAGTATTGCGCGCACCCATGACCCAGGCAGCCACCCGGTTGATCGAAGCGTCAAAATAATCCAGGCCGATATGAATGCGAGACAGATAATTTCCGCGGACAATCTCCTGGGTAATGGCGAGGAGGTCGTCGTTGTAGATAACCACGTGATCGCTATCCCAACGCACGCCGCGAGAAACATGCAGCAATAATTCCGGCAGAGTCAGCATTACGGCTGACAACTTATCGGCGATCGTCTCGGTGGGATGGAAATGCCCTGAGTCCAGGCAGAGCAGCAAACGCGACCCGGCAGCGTTTCTCGCGGCTGTGTATGCCAGGTAAAACTCGTGTGAGCCTACCGTGTAGCTTTCAGCACCGAGCCCAAACAGCTTCCCCTCAACCGCATCCAGGTTCAAGCGCGGATCAATCGGCTCGGCCAGTACCTGATCCAGGGACTCCTTTAATAGCGCACGCGGCGCCAGGCGGTCTGCCGGCGTGTCTTTGTACCCATCCGGGATCCAGATATTGGTGACCGCTGGCGTGCCAAGCTGCTGGCCAAAATAAGCGCCAATCTTACGGCAAGCCACGCAATGATCGATCCAGAACCGGCGCACACCCGGATCGTAGCTGGACAGGGTAAACCCGGAAGCTGCCATGGGGTGCGAAAACAAGGTTGGGTTAAAATCCAGGCCGTGATGGTTGGCCCTGGCCCAGTCCACCCAGGCTGAAAAATGCTCCGGCTGAAGTTGATCGCGGCTGACCTTTTTCCCGCCTGTCTCCGCATAGATGGCATGCAGGTTGAGGCGGTGGGAGCCTGGGATTAAGCGATACGCCTGATCTAGATCCGCTCGAAGCTCGGAAGGGTTGCGCGCCTTGCCCGGATAATTCCCGGTGGCAGCAATTCCCCCACTGAGCGCCTCGCCCGAGGTCTCAAAACCACTGACATCGTCTCCCTGCCAACAGTGCAGGCTGAGAGATATCGAACTCAGCGTGGCTAACGCCCGCTCCGTATCCACGCCCAAAGCTGCATAACGCGCTTTTGCCAGGTCATAAGCCATCTGGATAGCCTGCTCATTTAACTTGTCCATACCCTCTTATTCCTTTCCGCCGCCTGCCTGGGATTAGCCGTTGAGCTGTTTTTACGCTGGATGGGGGTAATGCACATCCTGGATCTGCCCATCACTTAACTCATAGACCACATGAGCATACTCTTCGATCATGGGATCGTGTGTCGCCATCACGACGGTGATACCTTCCCTGGCCACAATATAACGGAAAAGAGCCATGATCTGGCGCCCGGTTCCACTGTCCAGCTCACCGGTAGGCTCATCCGCCAGGATCAGATCAGGATGGGTCGCCAGGGCGCGGGCAATGGCCACCCGCTGTTGCTGGCCGCCCGACAACTCCCAGGGGCGATGGTTCGCCCATGGCCCCAGGCCTACAATGTCCAGCGCCCGCAAAGCGGCTACTTTTCGATCCTCATTGTACCCCGCAATGCGCAACATGAGCTCGACATTTTCCCGTGCTGAAAAAAGAGGCATGATCGCGAACGACTGGAACACAAAACCGATGCGATGCCGGCGATAATCGACTAGCTGGTCAGCCGTCATGCTGGATAAAGGTTCGTTGAACAGGATCACCGTGCCGCTGGTCGGTTTATCCAGGCCGCCAATCAGGTTAAGCAGCGTCGTTTTTCCAGAACCAGAACGACCTTTCAAAGCCGCCAATACGCCTTTGGGAACCTCAAGCGAGATGTTCCGCAGAGCGTGGACGTTGTTCGATCCAACCTGGTAAATCCGGGTGGCGTTTTCGACCTGAATAATGGGCTCGGCCTTGACCTGCTGAGCCGCTTTACCCACATAACTCTCACTGCGATCCAGGATATTTTTTAAGCGCAAGTCAGTCATGATCTACCCTTATTGACGCCTGGATTTTTTGACATTCGAGATGCTCCCTGGTTTCTGGCGCGGGCCGCCTTCTTGAGCAAACAACATGGCAATTTGATCCTCGAGAGAAAGGTGTTTCATTTGGGGACCATCGTCCTGCCCGGCAGCCGGGCGGATAATGATACAATCATCCCCTTTCTCAATCTGGGCGCGCTTTCCAATCCCCAGGTCTTCGCGGAGTTCCTTGGGCAATTGGAGCCGGCCAGCCGAATCCAGCACCACATATTCCTGCAAGGTCACTTTTTGCCCGGCTTTGCCATCATTTCCAGCATTTTCCAGCTCGCTGGCAAGCTCTTGATCCTCTACATGAACTTGACGGATCGTCTCAGTGCTGATTTTCCCATCCCGGATCGCAACAACCCGATCGACCTGGTCGGCAATCCGCAGATCGTGCGTTACAATGATCGTCGTTAAATCCAGGCGTTGAGTGAGCTGCCGGAATGTGTTCATGATGATCTGCGCAGTTTTCGAATCAACTTCACCGGTAGGCTCGTCGCCCAGTAGCAACACCGGTTTATTGGCCAGCGCCACTGCAATGGCCACGCGCTGCTGCTCGCCCCCCGACAGCTGGTTTAGCTTGTGATCGCGCCGCTCGTACAGGCCTACCGCCTGTAAGAGCTCCTCGGCCCACTCGCGCTTGACCCGCCGGTTGGTTACCCAGGCCATCGTCATCGGAAGCTCAATATTTTCGAGCGCCGTCAGGTAAGGGATTAAGTTTCGCGATGTCTGCTGCCAGACAAACCCAACCTTAAGGCGCTGGTAATGGGTCAGCCCGGAATCCGAGAGGCTGAGCAAGTCAACACCATCCACCGTCACCCGGCCGGCCGATGGCCGGTCAAGCCCGCCCAGGATATTCATCAGGGAAGATTTACCCGAGCCAGAAGCGCCCACGATCCCGAGCATCTCACCCCGCTGGACCACCAGGTCCAGGCCTTGTAAAGCCACGACCTCCAGATCGGCCACTTTATAAATTTTGACCAGGTTTTCACATACAATCAAAGGTTTTTTTTCGTTTAACATTGGTTCACCCAACTGCCTTAAAGGGATTCACCCATCTTGACCGCCTGGAACACCTTGAGCCGCGCCAGCGACAGGATCGTACCGATCATGGTCATGGCTAATACCAGGCCAAAGGCCAGGCTGAGCCAGGCCGATTCAGCCCATCCCATCAGTAGCTCAAATGGTGGAACTGGCGAACTACCTGATACATTGATCTGCAAAAATGGCACGAAGAAATGACTGGTCAACAGCCCAATCGCCGCGCCCACGATGATGGACAACCCCATCAAGAGAAATTGCTCAGATACCAGGTAACCGACCAATTGCTTGATGGATAACCCGATTGCCTGCAGAATGCCTAACTGGACGAATCGCCGGCGCAGGGATGCGTATGAGTAAAGGATAAAACCAATCGCTGGCATTAAACCGGTGGCCAGGAAGCCCACGTTTAAAACGCCAAACATCCCGATTCGCTCGGGTTGGTTGACTGCCGTAAGAATATCATTGATAGCATTCCCTTTGATTTTGACGATCGAATCGTTGTATCCCAGCATCTGGCGAATCTGGTAAACCACCAGGTCGGTGTTCGCGCCATTTTTCAATTTCAGCCAGACATCATAACCGACAACGTCATCCGGGTTATCGAAGATGGAATCGAGGTTGACGATCATGGTGGGGGTTTTGCCTGGCATGACCGTAGGAAAATAGTCATAAAAGCCGACCACGACCAGGTCACGGTTATAGGACTGATCCACCACGCTGATCGATGCTGAAATCTTATCACCGAGCCGTAAACCAGCTTCCGTGCTCAACTGGCGCGGCACCAGCACTCCATTGGGATAGGCGCCGAGGCCGTTCATCAATGCCCCAAGCGATTGGGGAGAGAAATCGTTGCGGAAATATGCCACCTTAGGGAAATCAACCCGATCGATCCCCATAAAGTAAGCCGGCGAGGTGCCCGCTCCATAAACGACCGTTCCATCGTATTTTCCTACGCGAGTCACTGCCAGCACTTTGGGAATTTTCAGGTGATCATCCAGGCTGAGATAACTGGTGTTGCTCAGATCCAGGTCGGTCACCGTCGTGTTGGTATTGCCACCCATATTCGGCCCGGCCGCTGCCTGGCCACCCTGCACCGCGTACTCGTGGACTACCAGATCGGTTCCAACCTGATAATAGGTGGAATCATACAACCATTGATCCAGGGTCTTGGCCGTCGAAGCCGAAAAGATCGAAAGGCTCAAGGAAATCATGATCAGCAGCAAAGCACTGGCATGATCCTGCGGCCGGCGGGCGATTTGCTGGAAAGACAGGTAAGCCCAGGTCCCCGGCAGGCGATCCACAGATCGGAA
>JAJYIW010000176.1 GCA_021789855.1 Chloroflexota bacterium
GGCTCGATCCCAATGGTCGCGAAATACGGGATATCCGGGGAAACTCTATCTCGATGGTTTTTCAGGAGCCCATGACGGCGATGAGCCCGGTGCGTACAGTGGGACAGCAGATCATTGAGGTCATTATTCTTCACCAGAAGCTGGGCAAAGCGGAAGCTCGGGAGAAGGCTATTGATATGCTGCTGCGGGTTAAGATGTCTCGGCCTGAGAAAGTGATCGATGATTATCCTTTCCAGTTAAGCGGCGGCATGCGCCAGAGGGCGATGATTGCCATGGCCTTGAGCTGCCGGCCCAACCTGTTGATCGCCGATGAACCCACCACGGCTCTGGATGTGACCACTGAGGCCCAAATATTAAACCTGATGCGCGAGCTTCAAGAAGAGTTCGGCATGGCGATCATGTATATTACCCATAATTTGGGGGTGATAGCTGAAATGGCCGATGAGGTAGCGGTGATGTACATGGGCCGGGTGGTCGAGCAGACCGACGTGCGGTCAATCTTCTTTAACCCTTTACATCCATACACGCGTGGGTTGTTATCTTCAATCCCTTCTTTATCCGATGCACTCGCGGAAAGTCGCCAACAGAAACGGTTAAATGTAATCAAAGGCATGGTGCCGGATCCGTACAACCGTTTAAAAGGCTGCCCGTTCCATCCCCGTTGTCCAAATTTCATCGAAAGAGTCTGCGATCAGGTTGAGCCTCCCGTCGTTCAAGTAGATTCCCGGCACGTTGTGAAGTGCCATTTATATGGCGAGCGGTGATCATGGCATTCGAGCGAGCCGGGAACGAGATTTGAGAGGAACCAATACGATGCCAGAAGAAAAACAATCCGAACCCTTACTGGAAGTCAAGCTCCTTAAGAAACATTTCCCAATCCGGCGGGGATTTTTAAAGCACGTCGTTGGCCAGGTAAAAGCGGTCGATGGCGTCAGCTTTTACGTCAACGAAGGAGAAACACTGGGTCTGGTAGGAGAGAGCGGATGCGGAAAGACCACAGCCGGACGTTGCATCTTAAGAGCACTTGAGCCTACCAGTGGCGAGCTATTATTTAGAGATCCGCAGTTGGGTAAAGTTGATTTAGCCACCCTGGATGAAAAAACGCTTCACCGAGTCCGGCGGAACCTGCGCATGATTTTCCAGGACCCCTACGCCTCTTTGAATCCTCGCATGACCCTGCTGGAGATTGTCGGCGCGCCGTTACGCGCGATGAATCTGGCCAGGGGCAAGGAGCTTGAGGATCAGGTGGCTGAGATACTCAGGGTTGTTGGCTTGCGCCCTGAATATATGCGCCGGTACCCGCACGCATTCAGCGGCGGGCAGCGCCAGCGCATTGGCCTGGCCCGGGCATTGGCTCCTCGACCGAAATTCATTGTTTGCGATGAGCCGGTCTCTGCGCTGGATGTCTCGGTGCAAGCGCAGATACTGAACCTGCTGCAGGATCTACAGAATGAACTGGGCCTGACCTACCTCTTCGTGGCTCATGACCTGAGTGTGGTGGCGCATATCAGCAATCGGGTCGCAGTCATGTATGTGGGAAAGATTGTAGAAATGGCATCGACCCACGAGCTTTTTTCTACCCCACGGCATCCGTATACCGAAGCCTTGATGTCGGCTATTCCTCTGCCCGACCCTCGACCACGGGAGAAACGCGTCCTCCTCGCTGGCGAAGTGGCTAATCCAGCTAACCCGCCCAGCGGTTGTTACTTTCATCCACGCTGCATATACGCCCGGGATGTTTGCACGGAAAAGGAGCCTGAGTTCACCGAAATTAGCGCCGGGCATTACGTTAAATGCCATCGCGCGAGTGAGCTCAATCTATCGGGCGCGGTGGAACTTACCCCTTTGAAATAAAGGGCGATTTCATTAGAGTCGATTTTGCGACCGGATCAACCCAAGTATGCCTTAGATAAAACGGATCGGTGGATAGCGGCTGGCGTAGGCCTGGCCGGCCTGCTTCTTTACCTTCGCACCCTGGCGCCTGACATTCTCTTCGCGGATAGCGCCGAGTTTCAGACCCTGGCATACACATCAGGAATCACCCATAGCACAGGCTACCCGGTCTATCTACTGGTCGTTCGGGCGTTAGGCCTTGTGCCGGTTAATACCTTTGCCTGGCGGGTAAATGCCATTTCAGCCTTATTTGGCGCCCTGACGCTGGCTGGCGTTTACCTGCTGGTCAGGCAACTCACCACCCAACGCCTGGGGGGACTCCTGGCCAGTGCGGCGGTAGGCCTGGGTTATACCTTCTGGTCCCAGGCGATCATTGCTGAGATCTATACGGCCTCGACTCTCACCGTCACGGGTATCCTGCTTCTGCTGTGGCGCTGGCAGGAAGACCCCACCCGGCGCAGCCGAGACTTGTTTTTCGCGGCGTTCCTGGTAGGCATTGGCATCCACACCACTGTGGAGGTGCTGACGCCTGCGATTGCGATCTTTGCCCTATGGGTGTTGGCCTCTCGTCACCTGGAGCGGAAGGAATATAAAAAGGCGATCATGGCTGGCATTGGCGGCGCTGCCCTGGGTGCGGTTGTTTTCTTCCTGGCGTTTTTTATTATCGACCAGATTAATACGCCCACCAGCTTTATCAACGTTACGTTAATTCCCTCCCGCTCCCTGTGGGGCGCGAGGCTGTCTGACCTGGATACCTTCCCCAAGCGGGTCTATGCAACGGTGGTGAGCCTGCAATGGCGGGGGGCGCTCTTCTCTGGCGATCCCGTGTTTATGTGGAAAAGCCTGGAAGATTACTGGGCCTGGATGACCGGCAAAGACTTTACCCTTTGGATGCTGTTGATCGGCGTGGTAGGGCTGTGGCAGGTGATGCGCCGCCGTGTGCGCCTTGGAGGTTTTCTGGCCCTGGCTTTCCTGGTGTTGCTTTTCTTCATCGCCAATTATAAAGGGAGCGGTAAGGATGTCTTTTACCTGGTGACATATATTTACCTGGCCATTTTTATTGGAGCCGGGGCGGGATTTCTGTTGGAACTACTCTGGACCTCTTTGAAATCAATACCGGTTGGAATCGGATCCGGTATTTATGGGGCTACCAGCATAATTTTGCTCTGGCTTTTTTGCGCGCCCTTTGCCGCCTCACGCATCGAAGCGCTTAAAGCGGGTAAGTGCACCTTTGTGGATGATCCTTATACTTACCCGGTCATTGACCTGGCCAGGCCGCGCCAGATCGCCGAAATGCGGCTCAGATCGGTGCCGGATAACGCTGTCCTGGCTCTGGATTGGCAAACGCTTTATGCCACCGGTTACCTGGCCGTGGTTGAGCAGGGGCGGGAGAATATTCTCTTACGGGAAGCCAGTCCCTATCCCAGCCCTAACCGGATTCCGGACAGTTTGTTGGAAGAGATCAAAAACGATCTTCATTCGGGTCGCCCGGTCTATATCGATCACCTATATGATAATATTTCAGGGAACTTTGACACCCGGATGGTTCCGGGTACGGATTTATTGGCCCTGTCCTTGCCCTGACGAAGGGTTGCATTGAAATCATAATAATGATGAGGAAATATGCCGCAGGTCAATTTCACTGAAGAAGATTGGGCACGAATTGAGCGGGATACGATGGCCTGGTGGGCTGGAGAGCTGCAACGGCCATTGGTGAACCTGTTGGTCACCGATCCTTTGCCAGTTAAAAAGCCTTTCGAGTTTTTGAGCAATTACCCGTTGGATATGCCAGCCGACGCTATCATTGATCTGTACGAGCCGTGGCTGGCAGCTACCCATTATTATGCGGATGCTTTCCCCTGGTGGTGGATCAATTTTGGGCCGGGGATCGCTGCCGGTTTTCTGGGCGCCAAGGTTAACAGCGTCAGCGAGCCATCTGAAACGGTCTGGTTCAGCCCGCGGAAGGAGGTCGCTATCCACGACCTGGACCTGGCCTACGACCCGGAGAACACCTGGTGGAAACGGGTCAAAGAGATGACGGCTGCTATTGTTGAGCGCTATGGCAATAACCTGGCAATATCCGAAACCGACCTGGGCGGCAACCTGGACATCCTGGCCTCTTTTCGCAATACGGATGGCCTTTTGTACGACCTGCTGGATCAGCCCGATGAGGTAGAACGCCTCACCAGGAAGATAACATCCTTGTGGATTCGTTATTATGATGAACTGGACGCGATCATCCGCCCGGCCTGCCGCGGGACCAGTTGTTGGACGCCGATCTGGTCTACGGGGAAAACCTATATGCTCCAATCGGATTTTTCTTACATGATTTCACCAGCAATGGCCGAGCGATATGTCATCCCAGATATCTCGGCTTGCTGTGACCACCTTGATCACGGTTTTTATCACCTGGACGGTAAAGGGGAGATCCCTCACCTGGATTTGCTCCTCTCGATCCCGCGCTTGCGGGGTATCCAGTGGATCCCCGGCGATGGGCAGCCCACACCTGACCAGTGGCTACCGTTGCTGAAGCGTATTCGGGATAGCGGCAAGCTGTGCCAGGTCTTCGTCAGCCCTGCTGGGGCGCTCCGGATCGTGCGTAACCTGGGTGGGAAAGGCTTTTTCCTGGTGGTGCAACCCGCGGAGCAGGAATTTCTCCATCCCGAAGATGCCCATGCTTTCTTGAAAACCCTGGCAGGTGAGGATATCTCGCTTTCCTGAGGATTTTCACATTTGGGTGAATGGGATGTTCCGCCTTGGACAATGTTTTGGGAGGTCATGGCATGTTGAAAGAATGGGAAAATCCATTGATCACCGGGATCAACAAGCAGCCCGGCCACGTTCCCCTGGGTGTTTACGCGTCGGCTGAGCAGGCGCTGGCAGGCGATCGAAATGCATCGCCTTACCGGACATTGTTGAATGGCCGTTGGAAGTTTTACCTCGCGCCATGCCCGGAACAAACGCCGGACGTTTTTTTTGCGCCCGGGTTTGATTGCTCTGCCTGGGCAGACATCAGCGTACCGGGGAACTGGCAGCTCCAGGGGTTTAACGATAAGCCTATTTATACCAATGTAGCCTATCCTTTTCCCGCCCGGCCCCCCCATGTGCCTGAGGAAAACCCCACCGGCTGTTATTGCACCACCTTCACCCTTGACCCGGCCTGGCAAGGGCGCGATATCTTCATTTCATTCGAGTCGGTCGATTCCGCCTGTTACGTATGGGTCAACGGCCAGGAAGTTGGTTACAGTCTCGATAGTCGCCTGCCGGCTGAGTTTGATATCACCGCTTACGTACATCCTGGCGTCAATAACCTGGCGGTTGAGGTGTTGCGTTATTCGGTCGGCTCCTATCTGGAAGATCAGGACATGTGGCTGCTGAGCGGTATCCAGCGGGATGTGATTCTTTACAGCCGGCCTCAGATCGGTATCCGGGATTTTACTGTGCGCACACGCTTCGATGAGAGTTACGACAATGCGACTTTGTCGGTTGAGGTGTACATCCCTCGAGCTGAGGCAATGGCTGATTATCGGGTAGAGGCCATGCTCTATGATGCGCCTGGCCGGCCGGTTTTCGCCGCTCCATTGATCGCACCG
The DNA here is from genome assembly GCA_021789855.1 of Chloroflexota bacterium. Classification (GTDB taxonomy): domain Bacteria; phylum Chloroflexota; class Anaerolineae; order Anaerolineales; family Anaerolineaceae; genus JAJYIW01. The sequence goes on from JAJYIW010000176.1 coordinate 5,487, forward strand.
GTCCGATCGGAAACGGGCTGGTTGATGACCACCAGCATCAAGACGGCCTGCGCCACGTTCTCTCAGCCTGTCACCCATCCCCAAAAATGGACAGCAGAAACACCCTACCTCTATCAACTGGTGCTCACCCTGCTGGATGCGAATGGCCAGGCGGTAGATTTTGAAAGCTGCCATGTGGGATTTCGCCAGGTTGAGATTAAAGAGGGAATGATGCTGCTCAATGGCCGGCGACTGGTGCTACGAGGCGTGGATCGCCACGAGCATCACCCTGAATGGGGACGTGCGTTAACCGAAGAATACATGCGTCGTGAAATTTGCCTGATGAAGCAATTGAATTTCAACGCGGTCCGCACCAGCCATTACCCTGACGACCCACGCTGGTATGACCTGTGTGATGAATATGGCCTGTATTTGATTGACGAAACCAACCTGGAAACCCACGGCGTAGGGGGTGAGCTGAGCCAGGACCCAACCTGGGCAACCGCATACCTGGATCGAGCCATGCGGATGGTGCTGCGAGATAAAAACCATGCCTGTGTGTTGCTCTGGTCGTTGGGAAATGAATCGGGCTGCGGGCCTAATCATGCGGCGATGGCCGCCTGGATGCGCGCTTATGACCCAACGCGCTTAATCCATTATGAAGGTGGTCGCCCCGGGCCGGATATCAGCGATGTCTTTTCAGTGATGTACCCGGATTTAGCCTGGATTCGCACTGTTTTGGCCGACTCTCAGGAAAAAAGGCCGGTCATGATGTGCGAATACGCTTACGCCAAGGGCAATGCCAGTGGGAATTTTAACAAATTTTGGGACATGGTGGATACGTATCCCCGCTTCCAGGGGGGCTGTATCTGGGACTGGAGCGATAAAGCGTTAAAAGCCATTGATTCCAAAGGCCGGCCTTATTGGGCCTACGGCGGCGATTTTGGCGATGGCTTTAATTACCACCAACCCAACGAAAATCCTCAGATGTGCTGCAATGGTATCGTTGGCCCTGATCTTTTACCGCATCCCGGCGCATACGAGGTCAAGAAGATCCAGGCGCCGGTTGGAATCGCGCAAACCGGCATGGCGGACTTGATGATGGCTTACCGGGCCGGCCGGTTGCATGAGTTCATCCCTGAGGCAGACCTGTCCAATCCGCATGCTATCATGCGGGCCCTCGATCCTGCCAGGTTGCAGGCGATCCTGGCAGGGAGTTTCACCATCTGGAATAAATATCATACCCTGTCGCTGGACCACCTGGATATTCGTTGGGATCTAACAGAAGATGGCGCACCGGTCCAATCGGGCAGACTGCCCCCGTTGGGTCTTGCGCCAGACCAGCGACAGGTGGTGAAAATCTCCTATAACCAGGGCGGCCTGACTACCCCTGGCGCCGAATACCATCTAAAAATTGGATTTTATCTCAAAGAGGATACCCCCTGGGCGAAAAAGGGTCACGAGGTTGCCTGGGAGCAGTTCCCCATCCACCTCAACACGGAGGTGTCAAGGCCGCCCGTATCAGCGTCGAGGCAGGATGGCGGTCTGGAAGTGCTCGATGAGGCCAGCCGGTTCACCATCCAGGGTCAAGATTTCAGCGTTGTTTTTGACAGGGCGAGCGGGTTGTTGGCCTCTTACG
>JAJYIW010000177.1 GCA_021789855.1 Chloroflexota bacterium
CGCCGCCCACGACGTGGTTCTCAAACCAGATGGCGGGCGCCGACAGGACAAGGTGCATGTCATTCGCCAGCAGGGGTTTGCCGGTTGTGGTGCGCGCGCCATGCACCACCCAGTTATTGCTCCCGACCCCGCCGGCTGGGCCGGGCCCGGAAAAAGCGCGGGAAGCGCCCAGCGACGGCGGCGCAGTATCCAGGATGGCAGCCCAGGTGCCGGCCACGTCCAGTTCCAGTTCTGCCGTGATCTCTGGCCCCAGCCGCTTGATGACCTGGCTGCGCATGAACTCCGCTTCCCAGTTGCCTGCCAGCATCCAGCTCATCAGCTTGGCGAACCCCAGGGTATCGGTGCGCTGCCACGGCTCTGGCTGGTAAGACAGCAGGCTGAACTCGACCGGCAGCTTACGCCAGCGGGTAGCCTGCGCGATCCAGGCGTTCACCCCGCTGCAGTAGGCATCCGCCAGACTGCCCATGGCGTCCCCGACCAGCTTATCTTCCTGCTCCACCACCCGGGTAAAGCCCAGCGTGCGCATCACCCGGTCAGGGAAAAGGGCGGGCTCGCCCAGGATTTCGGCCAGGCGACCGGCCACCACGCGGCGGTTGAAGTCCATCTGCCACAGGCGTTCCTGGGCGTGAACATATCCCATCGCTATCACTGCGTCCGAGGTCGATTGCGCGTAGATGTGGGGGACATACCAGCGGTCGCGCAGCACCTGCACGGGCTTTTGCAGCCCATCGATCGCCAGCTCACCCTCGATGGGCGGCAGCCTCCCCCGGTCGAGCAGCATCACAGCCGATTTGACCAGGGGGGACAGAATGGCACTGAGCGTTTTCTGGAGGATGGATGGCATGGGGCATTCCTTTCAGGTGAGCTCTGTCTAGCTCAGCCACACGTTCCGCTGCCAGATCAAAAGCGCCAACCCATAACCTGAGGCGAACAAATTGACATATCCGATGCTGTATACCATGCGGAGCAAGAGGTCGGGGTTGTCAACCTGAAAAAACAACCCGAACCCATGGCGAACGCTCCCGATGTTATTGTAAAGGTAGAACAGGAACTCGGTTGCCAGGAACCCCACCATCAGCCAGTAGCCGCTTCGCCGCCCCCTGGACAGCAAGATGGCGCTCCCAATGAACCAGGCGAACACCGCACCCATCACCGCAAAGCTGCGCAAGTCGAGCGCTAAGGATTGGCGCCCGGCGTACAGGTGGTAAAAGTAGGGCATCTGGGCGATGAAATTGATCAGGATCAATCCGAAACACAGTCCCAATTGGAGGTTAACGATTTTCTTGTGTTCTAAGCCGCCTGCCATAATGTGTCCCATGTTGCGTTTTACCTGCGGTGTTCATGTTTATGGCCTATTATACCGGATTATAGAATGATCATTTTCAATCATGTTTACTGAATGGACAAAAACCCCTTGACCTCTGGCGGGGGCGTGCTAGAATATTCTCAGCAACCACCTGGGTGCCCCCCTCACTCAGGTGGTTGCTTTTTAACCCTATTGCCCTGGAAGAGGTGAACCGTGATCGTGATCGTCCCTTATCACCCTGCCTGGCCGGAAGAATTCAAGGCGTTGGCCAGGCCTATCCGCGCCGCCCTGGGGCTATTGGCCTTGCGCATCGACCACATCGGCTCGACCGCGGTGCCCGGACTGGCGGCTAAAGACATCATCGACATCCAGCTTACCGTGGCCAGGCTTGAGCCGGCCATCGATGAGGCCCTGGGGACGTTGGGGTACCACCGCGTGGATTCCATCAGCCAGGATCACATCCCGCCTGGTGGGCCCGACGACCCGCTGGCGTGGGCCAAGTGGTATTACCATCCGCCTGAGGGCATGCGCCCCATGCACCTGCATTGCCGCGTGGCGGGCCGGCCTAACCAGCGCTACCCCTTGCTATTCCGTGATTACCTGCGCGCCAGCCCGGCTGCGGCAGAGGCCTACGCGCGCGTTAAAATCGCCCTGGCGCGTTACCACGCCAGTGACGCAGACGGTTTTTACGCGGTGAAAGACCCCGCCTGCGATTTGATCATCGCTGCGGCTGAGCTATGGGCGGCTACTGCGGGCTGGCAGCCCGGGCCAGCCGATGCTTGAAAGGGGTTATTTATCCTCGCTGTAGGCGAACAGGGGGCCGATTGACTGGCGGAAGTAGTTAGCCTTGATCGCCTCGGCAAAGATCGGCGCCACGGATAGCACCTTCAGCTTGGGGTGGGGAACATCTTCCGGCGTGGGGATCGTGTCGCTGGCGACGATCAAGCTTATCTCAGGCACCGCCTCCAGGCGGCTGAGCGCGTCGCGGGTGAACACGCCGTGGGTACAGGCTACCGCAATCTCTTCGACCCCCAGGCCGACCAGGTAACGCGCGGTCTCCAGCATCGAGCCGCCAGTGGCGATCTCGTCATCGTAAAGCAAGGCGCGGTGACAGCCCTGGAGCTGTTCTTTGACGAGGCCTGAGATAACCACCTCCGTGTCGGAGATGCGCTCCTTGTTGCCTGCAATCACCGGCAGCCCCAGCTCGCGGGCGAATCGCGCAGCCGAATGGGCGTGGCCCATGTCAGGCGACACGACAATCGTCCCGCTCAGGTCTTCCTGGGAGAAAAAGTGGCGGAAGATCGGGCGCGCGCTGAGCGGGTCGGTGGGCACGCTAAAAAAGCCGTGCACCTGGGGCGAGTGCAGCATCATGGTCATCACATGGGTGGCGCCAGAAGTTTGCAGCAGGTCTGCCACCAGCCGGGCCGTGATCGAGATGCGCGGGGCGTCTTTCTTGTCCGAGCGGGCAAAGGAGAAATAGGGGATGATGGCGTGAACCTCGGTTGCCCCGGCGGATCGAGCGATGTCCAGCATCATGAACAGCTCAACCAGGTGGTCGTTGACCGGCGCGCACAGCGATTGGACGATGAACACCTTGCGCGAGCGGACGCTGGCTCCGAGTTGGATATACAGGTCATCGTTGCTGAAACGGGTGATGAGCGTGCTTTCGAGAGGCAGGCCCAGGTATGCAGCGATGTCGCCCGCCAGCTTGGGGTGAGAACTCCCGCTAAAGAATCGCACTTCCCCAGGATCGACACGGTCTTGGCTCATAGGATTCCTCCAGGTAGTCCACGCAGATCAATGAAATAAGCGGCTACAATGGCGTTCCTGGATAATCATACCACGCTGGTGATAACCCGGGAACCAGATCGGCCTGATCATTTCCAATCGAAGTGCGGCGGATGCCCTGTGACCGGTCGAAATATTACGATCCAGCGTGCTGGCTGACGATCTCGATCAATTCCTGGCTGGCCAGCGACCCGTCGTTGTGCACCAGCGAAAACCCCATCTCTTTGTACGACCAGACTGCATGGCCGATCCCTGCCTGGTTGAGCAGCCGGCAAATATCGCGGTGCCAGGCCAGCCGGGAGGAAAGAGGCGCCAGGTCGATGGCGCCGAATTCACCGCAATACAGCGGCAGGCCGCGCTCAACGGCGAAATCCAGGGCTGGCTTTAAATGGGCGTGCAGGTAAGCTTCGTCCATAGGCGTCGTCAGGAATCGCTCCAGTTCGGTGCGGTATTCCGGGTGGCTCTGCAGGAAGCCGTCCAGGCCGGGAACCAGGCCCGGGTAAGGGGTGGACTGGTTCAATGTCTTGAGCGACTCGACCCAATGGGCTTTCTGGTGGGTGAACGGCATGGGCTCGTAGAAGTGAAAGGTATACACCAGGTGAGAGTAAGGCAGGCGCTCCAGGTCTTTCAGCATCCAGGCCGAATTGTAGCGGTTGCTGCCAATCATGATCCAGCGATCGGGATCGATGGCGCGAATGCGCTCGACCGCCCGGCGCGCCAGCGCGTTCCACGGCTCGCTGGAAGGCAGCACCACCTCGTTCATCAGCTCGAACACCAGCCCATCCGGCGACCGGCCCAGGTAATGCGTTGCCAGCGCTTCCCACAGGCGCAGGAAGCGTTCCTGCAGGCGAGGGCGCTCGAACAGGCGGCTTTCACCTGGCGCGCTGAAGGTAAAGCCAGGCGCGCGGTGCAGGTCGAGGATGAGCTTTAGCCCGGCCGCCTGGCACCAGTCCAGGCAGGCGTCGATCCACGCCAGCCCGCTTTCCCGGTAAACGAAAGGCGCTCGATCGTCTTCCAGCACCGGGTAATCCACCGGCAGGCGCACGTGATCCATGCCCCAGCCGGCGATGCGCTGGATATCGGCCTCGCGGATAAAGCTGTCAAAATGGTGATTATCCCGCCGCCGGTATTGCGATAGCCACCCGCCCAGGTTCGCCCCGGCTTGAAATCCTGTCCATGTGTCCATTATCGTACCTCCGGGATGGTTAACAGATGGAAGGCCAGCGTATCCTTATCGCGGCCTTTGTGACCCTTGCCCTCCGGCCATATATCGGCCAGGCTTTCCTTGAAATGCTGCAACACCAGCTCGTGGCCGGCGAAATATTCAGCCGGGTCCACCTCGCCATCCAGGATGTCCCACAGGCCCAATTTTTCATAAACCTGGCTGACCGACTCGAAGATGGTCGCCGGGCTTTTGGTCAGCTCATCCGCCAGGTCGCGGCGCGGCAGGTTGAACAGGATGGCCAGCCGCGCGATCTCTGTCTCGCGCGGCGTGAGGCTGGTGACCGTTGCTCGCCCGTCCAGCACCACCGGCTGGCGCGGAAAGGTGAACCCCGCCGCGTCGGCCAGCGCCTCGATGCGCGGCGTGATCACCCAACGGCCCTCCGCCGCCAGCGTCACCGCCCATGCCAGGCTGTACGCAATCTCGTTTTTCAGCAGGTACCCGCTGTAAGATGGCTGCGTCAGGCTTTGTAACGTCTGCAGGTCCGGTTGGGTGCCGGTGACCATCACAATGGGGAGTTGCTTCTCGGGGATGGTTTCCGTGATGTGACTGGCCCAGTGTGGGTCGGTAGGATACTCGGTATCCAGCAGTATCACATCCACCCTCGTTTTCGCCAGCAACCCAGGGATGGCGGCCAGGTCGCCCGTCTCGGCCACCACCTGGGTGCGCCAGTCGCGGCGCAGCAGCAGGCTCATCAAATCCCGCGCGTACAGGTCGTCTTCGACCAACATGACCCGGATGTCTCGTCTCATCGCTTATATCCCTTGTTTATTGAGGTTAATTCCGCAAGTTATGATCTTACCGCAAAGTATCGCTGCGTGCATAAGGGATTGCATGGTTCTTCCCTGGCGGCCAGGCGATAGAATCCATCCCTTGATTGGCCAATTTTTCACAATAGATTAATATTTGATGTTATACTTAAAATAGGCTTTTTATTGATAAATTGGTCAGGGTGGATATTCTATATTTCAACAAGTGGTTTATTTTATTGTCGTCATCAACCCATGTTGGGCTGAATGACCGGGAATCGTTCGAGCAGGTTGATACAAACTTTATATCTATTCTGATGCGAGGAATCCATGTGTAGTAGAAAGCTAATCCAATTGGTATCTGTCTTTTCAGTTCTAGCCTTATTAAGCTTGAATTTTGGCGTTGCCTCGGCCCAAAACCCGAGTCCAACGCCCCAGCCAGGCCAGGTCACCCCCTGGGCTTTACCCCCCAACCAGGCCCCTTCCAGCCGGTACCCGGGCAGCCTGCCTGGGCCAGGCGGGCACGGGTGGTATGTCTCGGCGAGTCCGGCCAGTGGCTTAGCCCCGGCGGCGGCTCAATCCACCGGCGGCCCGGACAATTATGGCTACACCTGGAATGACGGCGGCGTGATGAGCTGGATCGACGCCACCGGGGGAACCAATACCGGCTTGAGCCAGGGCGTTTGGGGCGCGTCCGTCAGCACCGCCATCAACCTGGGTTTTACCTTTCCCTTTTATGGCCAGGCCTACACCCAGTTTTACATCAGCACAGCCGGCGCAGTGGGCTTTACCCATGATAGCTTGTTGGGCGAGGCATCCACCATGTATGTGCCATCACCCAATGCCCCGAATAATTTCATTGCCCCGTACCTGGCGCCAATGATGGTGAATACCACCGGATACCCAGGCCAGGTCTACTACCAGGCTTATGGGGCGGCCCCAAATCGCTCCATGGTGGTGGAGTGGTCGCAGGCCAAAGATGATTTTGGCGGCACATTTACCTTTGAAGTGGTGATGCACGAAAATGGTGATATCCAGTTTAATTACCGCTCGATGGTCAATGCATCCAACTGGTATTGCGATACAGCCGCCGCCATCGAAAACCAGGATGGCAGTGATGGGCTAGCCTACCGGAACACCCATGGGTGTAACAACATGAACGGGGTGACGGGGAAAAATGTGCTTTTTACCTATCCTGGAAAGATGGCGCGTATCGGGATTGCCAGCCTGTATCAGAGCCAGTTTACCTCAGCCAACGCCCCAGCCCTGTTTAAACTGACCCTGACCAACACTGGAGACAACGGTATCGACACGTACACCTTGAGCCTGAATTCGCCCTGGTCAGGGGCGTTGCTCCAGGCGGATGGGATCACCCCGCTGCCGGATTGTAGCGGCGTACCTTGTGTGGGCCCATTGGACATGCAGCAAAGTGAAACTTTTTATGTGGCGATATCCACGCCAGGCAGCGCCGTGGTGGGTAACTCGAATTCCGCTCAACTCACGATCCATTCAACGCTCGATTCATCTTTATCAAAGACCGTTACCCTTGTGTCGGCTATTCCCGCGCCGTTTGCTCAAACCTACCTGGATGAACAGGGAACCGCCCCAGGTTTAATCCTGGCGAAGAGCACCGGGCAGGCGATCAAATCCTTCGCGCCAGGGATCAACGTTGGGAGCAATCCTATCATCCGGGAGATTCCCGGCGTCGGTTTTGCCGGCGCATGGACGATCGGCCGTTGCGGTAACAGCGCCTGCACGGTGTATGTTCAGGAGATTTACGTCACGATCCTGGATCAATATGGCGACACGCTGGTGCTGCCGCGCAAGATCGCTGACTATAATGGAACCAGCCAGTCCACCTTTGACAGCATGTTAGCGCTGGCGGTGACTGCCGATGGGCATATCGGTTTGGTTTACAACCATGTGGTTTACCAAGCATCCCAAATGGTAAACAACCTGTACCTGGTCATCCTATCTAAGGACGGATCGACCCTCTATGGCCCCACCAGCCTGACGCAAAATACCACGTTT
>JAJYIW010000178.1 GCA_021789855.1 Chloroflexota bacterium
TCGGATCGAGGGCCAGCACCGGCAACCGGTCACGGTAGCCGGCCACCAGCGCCAGGTAATCGTCCAGGCCGGCGTTGACCACCCATACCCCGCTTTGGGGGTAATGCCTGGTGTTATAACGATCCAGCAGCGATCCCAGGTCGGGGATCGGCGCGACGAAATCCATGCCGATCGGGCAGAACATATACGGCGTGCGTGAGAACGGCTGTAGCTCCCGGATATACTGGTGGATGCGACGGGTCACGTTCCGATCGGAACGATTCTCGGACGAGACATTGAAAATATACACCCTGGCGATCCCCCGGTAAGCCAGCATATCCCCTTGCCCGTAGGTATAAGCGTTCCAATGGCAAAGAATTTCCCCGCCGTCGGCGTCGCGCCAGATGAAATCCAGCGTCTTTTCCTGGTTGAGCAAGGCGGCGGCAGAAGAACCCGGCCAATAGAATTGGGACTTCAGCCCGATGTCACAGCCGGGAAACTGCATCCCATCGATGCGGGTGATCCCGGCCTGGTCGAACCCGGCCGCGTTAAGCAGGGAAGGCAGCCCGTGTGAATAGCCAAAACTGTCCGGAAAATAAGCCAGGCGCGGTTCCTGAGTCATGCCATTGGCGCGCAGCCATTCCTGGCCAATGAGAAAATCACGCTCCAGGGCTTCCTCCGATGGCAGCAGGGTGTCCGCCGTGGTCATCCCGCTGCTGGTCAGGCGCAAGCGTCCCTGGTTGACCAGGTCGCGGACGGCGCCCTGCCTTCCAGGTCGCTCGTCCCAATAGCGCTTCAAGAAGAAAATACACTCGACCGAGTAGACTCGCCGGGGGTCGCGCGCCAGCTCATCCAATGCCTGATCCAGATTATGGCATACGAACCGGGTGAAATATTCTTCAGAGGTATACAGCCAATCCGGGTCCCAATGGCTGCTTTCGGCCAGGATCAGGACGCGCTGAGCATCATCCGGGATTCCCAGTCGCTGGCGGATATCGTGTTCTTCAGGTTGAGTGGCATTGGTCATAGTTATCCCTTTCCATACCGGATGGCGATCGGCTGTGCAAAATCCTGTAAAGCCAGGCGCAGGGGCAACGGTTCCAGCACCTCAACGGCGCCACCCAGGCTGAGCGGGCGGTCGCGGGCTGCTTTCAGCGCCTCGCTAAACCCAGGCAGGGCCAACGGCTCGGGAACGGCCAGCCTGGACAGCGCTTGCATCTCGGAAACCTGCAGGCCGGTCAGATCGGTGCAATAGCTATCCAGCAGCTCGCACCCGCCGTCCCGTCCTGGCTCGACGAAGACCGGCACGCCGGCCGTACAGAGCACGTCCAGGTTTCTGCAGCAGGATCAACAGGACCAGCAGCCGGTCCGCCCGCGTGACGTCACCTCAATATTAATAAAAAACATGATTTAACGCGAAGTCGCCAGGAACGCGAAGATTCAATTATAAAGTTTTGACACTATTATACAGATTAATCTTAATGCCTGACAACAGTTGTCAGGTATTATGCGTTATGATCAGGCTGTCGACACGATGACCGGGACTCCGAAGTCGCCATCCGGATGGACCCTTTTCAAAACAGGTAAGGAAGGGATAAAACCATGAATGACCTCGATGTTCATATCGTGCGCCTTGAGCCGATGTTTGTCGCCAGCGCGCTCGGCTATGGCCCGAACCCGGAAGAGCTAGCCTGGAAACAGCTCCTGAGCTGGATCCAGCAGAGCAGTTTATCGAAAGCCATCGTCGGCCACCGTTTCTTCGGTTTCAACAACCCCAGCCCTTCTGCCGGCAGCCCAAACTACGGTTACGAGCAATGGGTAACCGTGGAGGTGGGCACCCAGGGAGGCGAGGGCATCCTGCTAAAGGAGTCCCGGGGCGGATTATATGCAGTGGCCCGCTGTACACTGAACAACATTACCGATGCCTGGAAAGCGTTGGTGCTCTGGCAGGAGCGAAGCAATTACCGGCCGGCCCATCACCAGTGGCTGGAAGAGTGCCTGGGCTCGCCGCTCGATCAGGAGGTCGGACCAGAGACCGAATTCGATATCTACTTACCCATCGCTGAGCCTTAGCCGTTCAAGTCTTTCACCATCTCCAGGTCAGCCAGGCGATATCCCATCGCGCGGTAAAAAGCCTGGCCGACCAGGTTACCCGGCCCGGTCAACAGGACGATCTCTGCCGCACCTGCCTGGCGCGCCAGAGACTCGACCTGTGATACCAGGGCCTTCCCCACCCCACGGCGGCGCCAACCGGGCTCGACGTAAAGCTCAGTCAGTTCAGCGTAGGGCTCGGGGTAAAAAACGCACGGCGCCAGGCGCAAGCAGGCAAATCCCACCGCCCGGCCGCCTGCCAGCGCCAGGAGCGGATAGTCCACCCGGCGCGGGTCCACCAACCGGGCCGCCAACTCCTCTGGCGGCTCGACCACGCCATTGAAGGCCTGGTTCAGGCGCGCCAGTTCCGGCGCATCGGCGACCTCCGCCAGGCGAACTTCAATGGATTCGGGCAACTGCCGCCTCGGCCTGGCGAATGTGGAGCAGGTCATGCTGAGCCAGCCCCTGTAGCACATGGGCCACATCGCCCTGGCCAAAATCCACGTCACGGGTCACGCGGCGCAGCTCATCCGGCGTCACCGTCTCCACATACTGCCAGGTTTCGCGGTGAAGCGCTTCCCAGGCCGCCAGCACATCTTCGAGGCTTGCCCCCGGCTGGCTGCCCACCTCCGCATAACCATCCTGGCCGGCCAGGAACGCCGGCAGCAATCCCGCCGGCTGCCAGGGGCGATCATTGTGAAGCAGCCAACGGTTCAGGTACAGATCCTCGGCAAAGAGCATGTGCCGCAGGCATTCCAATGCAGACCATTGGCCTGGCTCAGGCTGCGCTGTCAGCGTCGCCCAATCCAGTGAGCGCAGAAAAGCTTCAAACCCGGCGCGCACGTCGTCTAACCGGCGAAATACCGGCTGGACGCATTCGGGATCGTATAAATCGGCCATTCGCAAGCGGGCGCGCTCCGGATCGCGCCGATCAAGCTCAGCTTCAATCAGCTCATCGATGCGAAAGCCAAACACAGTCATCCCGCCGATGAAGGCATCCTCAATTTTCAACCCCCCAAGGTTGGCATTGCGAATCGTTGCGCCGCCCAGGTTTACGTCATCAAACCGGGCATTTCCCAGGTTAACGTTGTGAAGTGTCACTTCACCCAGGTCAACGGCATCAAACACACTATGAACCAATCTGGTATTGCGAAAAACAGCCCCCGACAGATCTCGGTCTTCAAATGGTTCTCCCATTTTCAAGCCTCCCCGGTACAAAATTGGTAACTTACCCTCATTTTAGCATCGGTGGGATGCAAGATCACACGGCGTTTGTTCCCGATCGAACAATCTTACCGGAAATATCCGTCGTTTTTCATCTCCTATCCGCACTTTTAAGGTATAAGGGATATAATTTAGTTACTATGGTCGATCCAGGCACCCCTGGTTATCGTTTACGCGCTTCTCTCGACCTTGAAAAACCTCTCCAGGTCGTCGGAGTGATCAATGGCTACGCCGCCCGGCTGGCGGAACGCAGTGGATTCCGGGCGTTATACCTGTCCGGAGGGGGAGTTTCGGCAGCCTCCCTGGGTGTCCCCGACCTGGGTATCATCACCCTGGAGGATATCCTCACCGACGCGCGGCGTATCACTGACGCCAGTCCGCTCCCTTTGCTGGTCGACGTCGACACGGGGTTTGGAAGCGCTTTCAATATTGCCCGCACCGTTAAATCATTGATTAAGGTGGGCGCAGCCGGGATGCACATCGAAGACCAGGTGGCTGCCAAGCGCTGCGGTCACCGCCCGGGCAAGGCCATCGTCCTCCTGGCCGAGATGGTCGACCGGGTGAAAGCTGCCGTGGATGCTCGCACCGATCCCGGTTTTGTGATTATGGCGCGGACCGATGCGCTGGCAGTGGAGGGGCTCCAATCCGCCCTGGATCGCGCCGCGGCATGCGTGGAAGCTGGCGCCGACATGATCTTCCCCGAAGCAGTGAGGGAGCTGGCCACTTATCGCACCTTCACCTCCACGCTGGCCGTGCCGGTTCTGGCCAACCTGACTGAATTTGGCCTTACCCCTCTTTTTACCTTGAACGAACTCAACAGCGCGGGTGTCCGCCTGGCGCTTTATCCCCTCTCAGCCTTCCGCGCCATGAGCGCCGCCGCCCTCAGGGTTTACCAGACAATCCGGCAGGAAGGATCCCAGGCCTTAGCTCTTCCGCTGATGCAAACACGTTCTGAGCTATACCAGGTTTTGGATTACGAGTCTTTCGAACGAAAACTTGATCTATTATTTCAGAAGGAGGATACTCATGAGTGACCAACAGGTTATGACCGAGGTAAAAAAGAAATCGGTCGTTCTCTCCGGCATCGAGGCCGGAAAGACAGCTATTTGTGTTGTAGGGCCTAGCGGCAAGGACCTGCACTACCGGGGGTATGATATCAATGACCTGGCCGACCAATCCACTTTCGAAGAGGTTGCCTATCTTTTGGTCCATGGGGAGCTTCCCACGCTGACCCAGCTCAGGCGTTACAAGATGCAGCTGAAAGCCATGCGTGGCATTCCGGCTCCCGTCAGGGAAGTTTTGGAACAGATCCCGGTTGGCGCGCACCCCATGGATGTCTTGCGTACCGGCTGCTCCATGCTGGGCACCGTGCTGCCCGAGAAGGATGACCACAGTATCGAAGGCTTGCGGCAGATCGCGGACCGGCTGCTGGCGATTTTCCCCTCCATGCTGATGTACTGGTACCACTACTCCCGCAGCGGGAAGCGCATTGACACTGATACCGACGATGAGTCGATCGCCAGCCACTTTCTGCACATGCTCACCAATAAGAAGCCTAGTGATTTGCAACAGCACGCCATGGATATCACGCTCATCTTATATGCCGAACATGAGTTCAACGCCTCGACCTTCACCGGTCGGGTCATCACCGGGACGGGCTCGGACCTGTACTCGGCCATCACCGGTTCTATCGGCGCACTGCGCGGTCCCAAGCATGGCGGGGCTAATGAAGGCGCCATGGAAGTGATCCAGCGTTACCGCAGCCCCAGCGAGGCCGCCATCGAAATCCGCAAGGTCCTGGCCAACAAAGGAATCATCCTTGGCTTCGGCCACCCGGTTTACACCGTGTCGGATCCACGCGCTCGCATTCTGAAAGGCCTGGCCTGCGAGCTGTGCAAAGATTATGGAGACGAGACGGTCTGTGACATTGCCGAAAAGATCGAAGATGTAATGTGGGATGAAAAACGCCTGTTCCCGAACCTGGACTGGTATAGTGCGGTCGTGTACCACATGCTGGGTATCCCCACGCCCCTGTTCACCCCGCTCTTCGTCATGGCCCGCACGGCAGGTTGGTCGGCGCACAACATCGAACAGCGTCTGGATAACCATATTATCCGTCCCAGCGCCACCTACGTCGGCCCGGAAGACCGGCCCTACGTCCCACTCAATAAACGGGTATAGCGCCAGAGACCATGGCGCCGGGAGAAATTCATACGTGGCCAGCGCCCGACCAGGCGCTGGCCGATATGGCTGATTACATATTCAACGAACAGGCTTTTTCCCAGGAAGCCTACCGCACAGCACACCTGAGTTTTGTAGACGCCTTAGGTTGCGGACTGGCAGCTTTGTCTTTTCCCGCCTGCACACGCCTGCTTGGGCCTATAGTACCCGGGCAGGTCACACCTGGCGGCGCGCGCGTCCCTGGGACGGCCTACCAGCTCGATCCGGTCCAGGCCGCCTTTAACCTCGGCGCCATGATCCGCTGGCTAGATTATAACGACACCTGGCTGGCAGCCGAATGGGGACATCCTTCCGATAACCTGGGGGGCATCCTGCCGGTAGCCGATTGGCTATCGCGGGCCGCCGTGGCCAGGGGGCAGTCGCCTATCCCCATGCGCGCGATCTTCACCGCGATGATCAAGGCTTACGAGCTGCAGGGGATCATTGGGCTGGAGAACAGCTTCAACCGGGTCGGCCTGGACCACGTCTTGCTGGTCAAAGTTGCCACTGCGGCCGTGGCAGCCGGGCTGCTCGGCTGTGACCGCGAGCAGATTCTGAACGCGCTTTCCAACGCCTGGATCGATGGGCAAAGCCTGCGCACCTATCGCCACGCCCCTAACACTGGTTCGCGCAAATCCTGGGCAGCCGGCGACGCCGCCAGCCGCGGTGTACGCCTGGCCCTGCTGGCTGCCCGGGGAGAGATGGGCTATCCGTCTGCCCTTACCACCCCCACCTGGGGTTTCTATGATGTCTATTTCAAGGGACGCCCCCTTAATTTTTCACGCCCTTATGGCTCGTATGTCATGGAAAACGTGCTGTTCAAAGTCGATTTCCCGGCCGAATTTCACGGGCAGACGGCCGTCGAGGCTGCATTGATCCTGCATCCATGGGTCGCTCACCGGCTGGATCAAGTGGAAAAGGTGGTCATCACCACCCAGGAATCGGCTCTGCGCATCATCACCAAAGAAGGGCCGTTGCATAACCCGGCCGACCGCGACCACTGCATCCAGTACATGGTGGCGGTTGCCCTGATCAACGGCGGGCTGACCGCCAACGATTACGAGGATGGCCCCGCCGCCGACCCGCGCGTCGATGCCCTGCGCGACAAAACAATCGTGGTGGAGGACCCGCGCTACACGCAGGACTATCTCGACCCTGCTAAACGCTCGATTGCCAACGCCGTCCAGGTATATTTCAAAGACGGCGCACACACGGAAAAAGTCGAAATGGAGTACCCCCTCGGCCACCGCCGGCGCCGCGAAGAAGCCTTGCCCCGGTTATGGGCCAAGTTCAAGGCCCACCTCGCGCAACGTTATCCCGCAGGGCAGGTCAGGACAATCCTGGAGGCTGTTTCGGATCAGGAAAGGCTGGAAGCGATGGCCGTCCATGAGGTGGTCGACCTGTTGGTTCCCACAGCGCCCGGCTAATGCAAAGTGATAGGGTTTACGTGTAGCGATGGCGAGGATAAGACCCGAACACGCGCAGGAACAACGCATACTCTTCCAGGTGCGCCAGGGCTTTAGCCGCCACCGGCTCCAGGATCGAGCCG
>JAJYIW010000179.1 GCA_021789855.1 Chloroflexota bacterium
CGATGATCACCCTGATAACCTGGCCTTGCAACGGATCAAGTCCCGCATGGATCTGGCTATCCCCCGCATTGTGGGCCCGATGAAGGATCAGGTGCGCACCATGAAGAACCTGGCAGAACGAGCTCAGACCCTGGACGGGGCTGAAAGCCAGGCGCGCAAGGCTCGCCAGTCGATGGATCAGATCGCCATCCTTGAGCCCCCGGATGAATCCCAGGAACGGTTGCAGGCTGAGCTGGATAAGATGCTGCGGGATTTGAAAACCCTGGATGATTCTTTACAACAAGCCCTGGCCAACGTGGTCAACAACCGTGGCTGGCCGGCAGCCGCGGCCCAGTTAAGCGCGGACGTGCGCAAGCGCTATCCCAACGACCCCGGCGTGATCGAGCTTAACCGCTACCTGGCGCCTTACCGGCGCACCATGCTAGGGCTGAAAATTGGTGGTGGGCTGATTGGCCTGGTTTTGTTCGGCCTGCTGGTCGCCTGGGTGAATGGAAGAGTGCATTCCTATGTGCTTTCCCTGACCCCTACGGCAACCGTGACACCGACCGTCACCGCCACCCCCACCTCTACACCCACGCGCACACCGGTGCCGACCTCGACCATGACCCCCTCGCCGGTGCCGTCGGCGACCATTCCGCCTACCCTCACCGCCACCCCCATCTATGGCGAGGTGGCGCGGCAAATTTGGGCGCGCAATGGGTGTTATGAATCCTACACCGCCATCGGCCAGTTGCCCAAGGATGGGGTGGTGCGTTTCTTACCTTCTGAGCGTCGCTTCGATAATTTTGGCCGGGAATGCGTTTTGGTTGAATACCAGGGCCCGACGAGTTCGACCATTGGCTGGATTCTGATCGCCGACCTCAAAGGCGGAAGTTAAGTACAGGCGATTACGGGATAGCCTGGAGGGTTTCTCCAGCTTGTACCTGCGCTTCATGGGGATCGAGCCTTTTCTGTACGGTGTAAAGCCGGCGGTACAGGCCGTTGAGCTCTATCAACTGGTCATGGGTGCCCATTTCCTTGATGCGCTTCCCTTCCAGCACCACGATGGTGTTGGCGTTGCGGATGGTGGACAGGCGATGGGCAATGACGATGGTGGTGCGCCCGACCATCAGGCGTTCCAGGGCCTCCTGGATGAGCAGCTCAGTCTCTGTGTCTACCGAGGAGGTAGCCTCGTCGAGGATCAATATGGGAGCGTCTTTAAGCACAGCCCGGGCGATGGACAACCGCTGCTTTTGCCCGCCAGAGAGCTTGACTCCGCGCTCTCCAATCAAGGTGTCGTAGCCTTCGCTCAATCCGGTGATAAAGTCGTGGGCGTTGGCAATTTTAGCTGCAGCGACCATTTCTTCATCGGTGGCGTTCGGCCGGCCGAAAAGGATATTTTCGCGCACCGTGCCGTGGAATAGAAAAACATCCTGTAAGACGATGCTGATTTGCCGGCGCAGGCTGTCCAGCTCGATATCGCGGATGTCCACCCCATCCAGTGTCACTGACCCGCTGCACACATCATAAAACCTGGGAATCAGGCTGACGAAGGTGGATTTCCCCACCCCGGTAGGGCCAACCAGGGCAACGACGTGCCTGGCGGGGATATCGAGGGTGATGTCTTCGAGCACCGTTTCGCCCTGGTTATACCAGAAGCTGACGTTCTTATAGGCGATATTCCCTTGCGAACGGTGAGCCAGCGGCCTGGCCTGGGGGTGAAAGTTGACTTCGGGCTCCTGCTGGATCAAATCGGCGACCCGGTCTGCGCCGGCCAGCGCTCCCTGCACCTGCTCCCAGGCGTTGCTCAAGTTGCGAATGGGCTGGTAGAACAGGTCCAGGTAGAGGAAGAAGGCTACCAGGTCTGCCACGGGCAGCGTGTGCTGCAAGGCCAGCTGGCCGCCAAAATAGATGACGACGAGCTGGCCTATGGAGGAAGTAAAGTCGATGAAGGGCTGGTAGGTGGCCATCAGGCGCAGCGCTCCCAGGAGGGAACGCCGGTAACGGTCGATGCCGATATTTACCCGTTGCACTTCCAGGTCTTCCCGGGTAAAAGCTTTAATTTCCCGGATACCGGAGATATTATCGTTGAGCAGGGCATTCAGATTGCCAAGCTCCTTCTGGCGCACGCGGAAGGCCGGCCGCACGTACCGGGCGTAAACCGCCAGGGAGACGATCACCAGTGGGATAGGGGCGGCGCTGAACAAAGTCAGTCGCCAGTTGAGGGAGAGCAGCACGGCCAGCACCCCAAACAGGGTGATCACATTGACCACCATATCCGGCACGGCGTGCGCGATGAGCTGCTCGAACAAATCTGTATCGTTTACAACCCGCGACATGAGCTGGCCAGTCTGTATATCCTCGTAAAAGCGTAAAGAAAGGCGCTGGAGGTGCTCGTAGATGAATAAACGCACGTCAGCGACCACGCCCCAGCCGGCCACGTGGGCCATGTAGCTGCGCAGGAAGCTAAGCACCGCACGGAGGATATATACGGCCAGCGCTGCCAGGGCTAACTGGCTGATCAGGTTCATCACCTGGCTGGATGTTTCATTTGTCGTGACGGCCGAGATCAGCCGGGTAATGATCCATGGGATAAGCAACTGTACCCCCACCAGCAAGAACATGCTGATGACGGTGATGACCAGATCGCGCACATACTTACGGGCGAAGGTGAAGATAAGCTGGAATGGAGTCTGCCTGGTGTCATTAGCCATATTAAATTATAAAATTCCTTGGCAAAAAAGATTATATCACGATTAATTTTGGCTTAAAAGTAAAATTTTCTATTGACTTCCATTATAATTCTCGCTATAGTTAAGTTGTTGGACGTCCAATGACTTCTTGTGCGGTATGAACTGATTTCACGAAAGTAGTGTCGTTGCCCATGGTAATTGATACGAGCTCGCGTTTGGATCAGGTGAAAGTTTACCTGCTCAATTATATTAATCAACACGGGCTCATAGCCAAAGATCAACTTCCCTCGGAAACTGCCATCGCAAAAACGCTGGGCGTCAGCCGCAATACTTTGCGTGAGGCTTACATTGAACTGGAATCCGAAGGTATTATCATCCGCCGTCATGGGCTGGGTACCTTCGTAGCACGCTCCCCCATCATTCACGATTCATTGAATGATTTTTCCCCCTTCACCCAGATCATCCGTGAGAGCGGTTTTACCCCTGGTTTTAAGACCATCGCTATCGATTATGAGCGTGCTCCCCTCGACGTTTCCAATGTTTTTTCTTCCCCTGCCTCTCAAAAGGTCCATCGCATCAAGAGGCTTGTTCTTGCTGACCGCCAACCAGTCATTTATGTTGAAGATTACTTAAGCCCTGCAATGGATTGGTCGGGACTGCAGTGGGATTCTTTTGATGGCAACATGGTGCAATTCATCTCCAGCTCACTTGACCACCCCCTGCATCATTTTTTGTCTCACATCCGGGCCGCATCGCTCGCTGCTGAATATTCGCCGTACCTGGAATTGGATGTTAATACGCCCATACTCAGCGTGCGTTCAATCATTTACAAGGAGGATAACCTGCCCATACTGTATAGCAAAATGGCCTTCAATTCGAATATCGTTGAATTAAGTTTCTTGCGGATGATCCCCAAAACCTGACCATGATTTTCACCATGGGTTGGTAAAGGGATTAATATCTTAAATATTCAGGAGAAAAGAGAAATGGTTAATCGCCGTTCAACAAAATGGATGTTCGCCATATCGATGGCTTTAGGGCTTTTATTGGCCTCGCTGGCAGGTTGTGCGCCGGCTGCAACGCCAACGTCCGCTCCAGCGACTGCTGTTCCCGCAACGGCTGCGCCCGCGGCAACCCCAACGACTGCGCCAGTCACCCTGACCTTCTATTACCCGGTAGCTGTTCCTGGCCCGATCACTCAATTAATCAATGGGTACATCTCTCAATTTGAAGCAGCCAACCCCGGCATCACTGTTAAAGCGGTTCTCTCCGGGGGATATCCCGATACCCTGACGAAGATCCTTACCACCATCAAAGGGGGCGGCACGCCTCCCGATGTAGCAGTTTGCCTTTCCACCGACCTTTATTCCCTGGTGGATGCCAAGGCGATTCAACCGCTCGATAGCTACATTCAGGCTGCCGGCGGCAACTCCTTTACCTCAGATTTCTACCCTGCTTATCTGGCCAACTCCAATTACCAGAATCACACCTGGAGCCTACCCTTCCAGCGTTCCATCCCAGTGCTTTATTACAACGCAGATCTCTTCAAAGCTGCAGGTCTCGATCCCACCAAGGGACCTGCCAATTACGCCGAATTGGTCGCCGATGCTCAGAAATTGACCAAGTCCGACGGCAGCCAATGGGGTATTGAAATATCTTCAGACGGCATCCCCTACTGGCTCTTCCAATCCTTTGTCATCGGCAACGGCTCGAATGTATTTACTGCCGCCAACAAAGTTACCTTTGATACGCCACAGGTCATTTCAGGCCTCCAGGATTTCGTAGACTTGGCCAATAAATACAAGGTCATGCCCACGGGCGTCATCCTATGGGCCAATACGCCGACCGATTTTGAAAATGGGCGCGCTGCCATGATCTACCAATCCAGCGGCGCTTTAGCCAATATCCTCAAGAATTCCAAGTTTAATGTTGGCGTCAGCTATACGGTGGGTGAAAAGGGATATGGCGCCCCCACGGGCGGCGGTAACCTGTACATGTTGAACGGGATTCCTGCCGACCACCAGGCGGCTGCATGGAAATTCATCCAGTTTATGACGTCCAAGGATATCCAGGCAGATTTTAGCATCAACACAGGCTACATCGCTTCTCGCCAATCCTCCTATAGCACCCAGGCGATGAAAGACTACATTGCCAAAGTTCCGCAAGCTGCAATCCCTGCCGCCGGCTTACAGTATGCCGGGCCTGAGCTGGCCACGCATGATAATGCTCAAATCCAAAAATTCCTTGGCGATGCCGTCCAGGCTGCCTTAACCGGGCAGAGCTCTGTGGCGGATGCGCTCAAGAATGCTCAACAGCAGGCTGATCAGGTCTTATCTCAATTCAGCCAATAAGGGCCAGGGGGTGAATCCTCAGGCGAAAGTCGATCATTTTGCAGAGCGGCGGTCTCGTTATTGGGCCGCTGCTCTGCCCTATTTACTGATCGCTCCTACCTTTCTCTTTGTGGCAGCCTTTACCTTGTGGCCGCTGCTATACGTGGGCTATGGCAGTTTATTCGTACAGAATGAGGCCATACAGACGCCCCGGTTCACCGGCTTGGGAAATTACCTGGCGTTGTTCAACGACCCAGGCTTCAGGCATGTTGCCCTCAACACGTTGATCTACGTGGTGATCACGGTTCCTATCAGCGTTTTCCTCTCTCTGATCCTGGCCCTTTTGCTCAACCAAAAATTTCGCGCTTTGGGCCTCTACCGGCTGGCATTCTTCTATCCCACCGTCCTGCCCATGGTCAGCGCCGCTACCATCTGGCTATTCATGTATACCCCCGGCTATGGACTGGTCAATGTCTTTATCCAATTCTTTCATATTCCCAGCCAGAGCTGGTTGGGCAGCCCTAATCTGGCGCTGATCGCCCTGATGATCCTCGGCGTCTGGAAACAGACGGGCTACTTTATGATATTCTACCTGGCAGGATTGCAGGGGCTGCCCCACGAAATCTTTGAATCCGCTAAATTGGATGGCGCCAATGCTATCCAATCGACCCGATTCCTTTCTATACCCATGCTCATGGGTACCACCCTCTTTGTCACGACCATTGCCGTCATCAATGCCTTTGAAACGGTGGATCAAATCTACATTATGACGGGTGGCGGCCCGGTCAATGCCACCAACATGCTGCTCTTCGATATCTGGCAGACCCTTTTCAGTTACCTGGATGTGGGCAAGGCCAGTGCCTTGAGCGTCATTCTCATTCTTGTTCTGCTGGTGTTTACCGTGATCAATTTCACCACCTCCGACCGGCGGATCACCTATGAATAGACGGCGCCCTATCCACCTTTTTAATACCCTTGGACTGGCGGTATTGGGGCTCGTCGCCATCGGTTGGACGGTCCCCATCCTCTGGACGTTCGCAGTTTCGTTCCACTCTCCCAATGAGCCCCTTAGCGCCACCAACCTGTGGTGGAGCAGCCATCCCACCACCGCCAACTACGCGCTAGCCATGCAGATTGCGCCCTTTGGCCAGTATTACATTAACACCATCCTCATCGTCTTTGGGATTCTGGCTTTTCAACTGGTCACCATCAGCCTGGCGGGGTTCGCCTTTGCCCGCTTCAAATTCCGCGGTCAGAATGTGTTGTTCTTCCTGCTTATGTTGCAAATGATGGTGCCTTCCAGCGCCCTGATCGTGCCCAACTACACCACCATCCGGCAATTAGGCCTGTTTGATACCCTGCTGGCTGTGATGCTGCCCTTCTTCGGTTCGGCTTTTGGCACCTTTTTGATGCGCCAGACCTTCAAGACCGTACCGCAAGAGCTGGACGACGCCACCCGTATCGACGGAGCTAACTGGCTGCAGACCCTGTGGTATGTTTATATCCCGCCGGCAAGGCCGGCGCTGGTCGCCTTTGCTCTTTCTTCAATCAGCTTCCATTGGAATGATTTTCTTTGGCCGCTCATCGTTACCAACAGCACGGCCAGCCGCCCACTGACCGTTGGCCTGGCTATCCTCACCTCGCTGGGCGAGATTGGCGCGCAGTGGCCACTCGTCACCGCCGGCACCGTCATCGTCGTTGGCCCATTGCTGATCCTGTTCCTTATTTTCCAGCGCCAATTCATCAACAGCTTTCTGCATTCTGGTCTTAAATAACCCGGCTTCCCTGGTGGCAAGCGGCTGGCCCGATGGGAATTTATTCCCATTCATCCGGAACATACCGGCGAGTTCTTTTGATATCACCGTGCTTCTTCTTCTCACCCACCCGGGCCGCCCTGGCGGTAACGCTCGGGCGGGTGGCTTTTCGCATCTTGGGCTTTTCGAGCGCCTTTTGGATCCAGGTGATCAAACGTTGCGTAGCATCGAAACGGTTTTGCTCCTGAGTGCGGTAT
>JAJYIW010000180.1 GCA_021789855.1 Chloroflexota bacterium
CCCGGCCAGCTTCGCCCTCATCCCCAGCCAGCTTCGCCCTCATCCCCGGCCAGTTATGCCCTCATCCCCGGCCAGTTATGCCCTCATCCCCGGCCAGCTTCGCCCTCATCCCCAGCCAGTTATGCCCTCATCCCCGGCCAGCTATGCCCTCATCCCCAGCCAGCTACGCCCTCATCCCCGGCCAGCTTCGCCCTCATCCCCGGCCAGCTTCGCCCTCATCCCCGGCCAGCTATGCCCTCATCCCCGGCCAGCTATGCCCTCATCCCCGGCCAGCTTCGCCCTCATTTCCAGCCCTTCCCCCGATCCGGGGGAAGGGAGTCTGAGAATGGATGGATTCGGCGGGTGAGTTATAATTTATGGGGAGTGCAAATTTAATGGAGAACCAACCAAAGCGGGGCAGGCTCAAAATATTCCTGGGATACGCAGATGGCGTGGGGAAGACCTACACCATGCTGCGGGCCGCCCACCAGCGACTGGCGGAAGGCAGCCGGGTAGCCGTCGCCTGGATCGACCCCTGCTGCCTGGGCGAAACCTCGGCCATGCTGGAAGGGCTCGAAATCGTGCCGCCCCATCCCATCCCTGGCGCGCATGGCGGAGCCGAGATCGACGTGGACGCCATCCTGGCGGCCAAACCCGACCTGGTGGTGGTGGATGACCTGGCCCAGAGCAACCCGCCCGGCGCGCGCCATCCCAGGCATTATCACGAAGTGGAAGACCTGCTGGCCGGGGGGATCAGCGTCTATTCCACTTTGAACATCCAGAACATGGAAAGCCTGAAGGACGTGGTCTTCCAAATCACGGGTGTGCAGGTGGAAGAGAGCGTGCCGGATAGCCTGTTCGACCAGGCCAGCATCATTGAGCTGGTGGACCTGGAACCCGATGAGCTCATCACGCGCTTCCAGGCCGGCAAGGTGAACGTATCCTCCTCTCTGGCCGGCCGGGCAGAGCAGTTCTACCGGCCTGGCAACCTGATCGCGCTGCGCGAGCTGAGCATGCGGCGCGCCGCAGGACGGATCGATGACCAGATGCAGGCTTACATGGCCGCTCGCGCCATCCGAGGGCCCTGGGCTGCCAGTGAAACGCTGATGGTGTGCATCAGCGCCCACCCGATGGGCGAGCGCCTGGTGCGGGCAGGGCATCGCCTGGCCCGTTCCCTGTCGGCGAGCTGGTACGCCGTGTACGTGGAAACCCCCGACCGCCTGGCAGGGCCGGAAAGGTACCAGGCGCAGGTGCTGAACACGCTTCGCCTGGCAGAAGAATTGGGCGCCACCGTGGTGCGGCTCAGTGGGCGCACCATCACCGAAACCCTGCTGGATTTCGCCGCCAGCCATAACGTGACCAAGCTGGTGGTGGGCAAGCCGTTGCGGCCGCGCTGGCAGGAGCTGTTTGGCGGCTCACTGATTGACGACATCATCCGCGAGAGCAAGGCGATTGACGTCTATGTGATTAGCGATGAACGCCCTGCGATAGGCGCGCGGCTCCCCCATTTTTTAAGGCCGCGCGGCAGCCTGGCCGGTTACCTGGCGGCGCCGCTGCTGGTGGCTGGCGCCACGCTGCTGGGCCTGCCGCTGGATGGGCTGATCCACCCGGCTAACCTGGTGATGCTGTACCTGGTGGCGGTCGTGATCAGCGCGGTCTTCGCCGGGCGGGGGCCTTCTATGCTGGCCTCTTTCCTCAGCGTGCTGGCTTACGACTTTTTCTTCATCCATCCTACCTTCAGCCTGAGCGTTTCCGACACGCAATATTTGATCACCTTTTTCGGTCTGCTGACCGTCGGCCTGGTGATCAGCTATCTATCGGGGATGGTGCGCGACCAGGTGACGGTTTTACGGCGCCGCGAGGAGCAGACGACCACGCTGTACCACCTGAGCCGCGAGCTGACCACGTTGGTCGACCCCAATGCCATCCTGAACACGGTGATCCAGCACATCGCGCAGACCTTCAGCCGCGAGAGCGCCGTGCTGCTGCCTCGCGATGGCAGGCTGGAGGTGCGCGCCGCCAGCCAGGGCCTGATCTTGAGCCAGCCGGACCTGGATGCGGCGGGGTGGGCTTTTGAGCACGGCCAGGCGGCCGGGCGCGGCACCAATACGTTTCCCGAGGTGTCGCTGCACTACCAGCCGCTGCGCACCCCACGCGGCATCACCGGCGTGCTGGGGGTCAGGCCCACCGGCATGGGCCGCCTCCTCAGCCCCGAACAACGTGAATTTCTAAATGCCTACGCCAGCCTGGCCGCGCTGGCCATCGAGCGGGCTTACCTGGCCGACCAGGCTACCCAGGCCCAGCTTACCCTGGCTACTGAAAAGCTGCAAACGGCGTTGCTCAATTCTATCTCGCATGATTTACGCACACCGCTGGCCACTATCACCGGCGTGTTCAGCAGCCTGGCCGAGGCCGAGGAGGCCGCGGGGCAGGTTACCCCCACCGAAAAACCGGGAGGTCACGCTGTGCAACCACAGGCCGCTGAAACCCCGGCTTTCCAGGGCGGTGAAGGCGCGCTGGATTATGCCAGCCGGCGCGAGTTGATCGAGACTGGCTGGGAGGAGGCGCAACGGCTCAACCGGCTGGTGGGCAACCTGCTCGACATTACCCGGCTGGAAGCCGGCGCGCTCAAGCTGCGCTTGCAAAGCGGGGACGTGGTGGACGTGGTCGGCGCCGCGCTAGGCCGCCTGAGAGACCGCCTGCAGGGGCGCCCCCTGGAGACGCTCATCCCACCTGGCCTGCCGTGGGTGATGATGGATTTTGTGCTGATCGAGCAGGTCATGGTGAACCTGCTGGACAACGCGCTCAAGTATTCCCCCCCGGGCAGCCCACTGACCATCAGCGCGCAGCGCGCCGGCCAGACGGTGGAAATCAGCGTGGCCGACCGGGGCAGTGGAATCCCTCCGGCCGACCTGGATAAGCTGTTCAGCAAGTTCTTCCGCTCACAGAGCACTGCAGGGAAAGGACGGCAGAAGGTGGGCGGCACGGGACTTGGCCTGTCCATCTGCAAGGGCATCGTTGAAGCGCATGGGGGGCACATCCGGGCGGAAAACCGGCCGGGCGGTGGGACGCTGTTTTGCTTTACCCTGCCAGCGGCAGAAGAAGACCGGCCAGGCCCGGAAGCTAAAGGCGAGTCGAATCAAGAGGGGAGGAAGGAATGACCCCCGGCACACGCATTCTGGTGATTGACGACGAGCGGCCTATCCGCCGCTTCCTGCGCACGGCGCTCGCGGCGCATCACTACGAGGTGGTTGAGGCGGAGAGCGGCCAGGAGGGGTTGAGCCTGGCCGCAGCGGAACGCCCCGACCTGATCATTCTCGATGTGGGGCTGCCTGACCTGGACGGCATCGAGGTGACGCGGCGGCTGCGCGAGTGGACGCAGACGCCAGTGATCATCCTCTCGGTGCGCGACCAGGAGAGCGATAAAATCGCGGCGCTGGACGCAGGGGCGGACGATTACCTGACCAAGCCTTTCGGGGTGGGCGAGCTGACGGCGCGCCTGCGGGTGGCGCTGCGCCATGCGGCGCCAGTGGAGGAGGAGCCGGTGTTCGAGGTGGATGGGCTGAAGGTGGACCTGGCGCGCCGGGTAGTGACGCTGAACGGGAGCGAGGTGTCGCTTACGCCCACGGAATACGACCTGCTGAAGCTGCTGATCCAGCACGCGGGGAAAGTGATGACGCACCGGCAACTGCTGCGCCAGGTGTGGGGAGTGGCTTACGAGGACCAGGCCCACCTGCTGCGGGTGAACATCAGCAATCTGCGCGGGAAGATCGAGGCTGACCCGGCACAACCGCGCATCATCCTCACCGAGCCGGGCGTGGGGTATCGATTGCGCCTGGGAGGATAAGAGGAATCTCTCGCAAAGGCGCCAAGGAAGAACAAGAGATTTAAGATAAGAGGAATCTCTCGCAAAGACGCCAAGGAAGAACAAGAAGAAAATATAAAGCTCTCTTCGTTCTTCTCTTTTCTCCTTTGCGGGCTTGGCGCCTTGGCGAGAGATCGGTTTTTATTTAGAAGGCAAGATCATTTCTTGCCGATTTCAGACAAATACCACACTCCAGCTCGCTGGCCAAAAAAGACCACCCACCCGGGCGACTGCAACGGGTTTACCCCCCCAGCATCGCAGCAGCCGTAATGCTGTACTGCATCATAGGTGATGGGTAAATCCTGACCATCGTAAGAGAGGTGGATCAATCCATCTTTCTTGTAAAAATAGAAGGACTTGCCATCCAGGATCTGGTAGCCAAACATCTCCTGGTAGCCGAATTTTTGATTGAGCAGGACGCCATCCTGGTAAATCTGTCCGGTCGCATTAACGTTAACCGTGTTGCCACTGAGGGTGTTGACGGTATAGGCAATTTCGAGGGTCCAATGATCACCACTCACCCATAAGCCGCGAATCATTTGAACTGGACTGTTATTCCCGGCGTTTGCTTGAAAAATGACCTTTCCATTATGCTCAAGCCTGACTCTCATGTCGTTTATGTCCCCGTTGTATTCATACAAGAGCGCTTCGTATTGCGTACCTCCGGTCATCGGATACTGGGCTTCGACGTAATCAGGCCGATCGGCCATTGAATATTGGTATACGGGCTGTACCATCTGCTGGGCATCTCGGAACGCCATCACCTGCTGTGGGGTGAAGGACTGGACATCCAGATTAACCAGACCTACCAGCTCATTTTCGATGATGGTCAGGCCGGCCGGGTTGGGGATGGGTGTACTGGTAGGTTGCTCGGTGAAGGTCTGGGTAATCGTCGGCCACAGCGTAGCCGTAGATTGAGGCGGAGGAGTGGGCGTGGCTGTAGCCGGCATCGCCGTGGGGGATGGATCAAGCGTCGGGGTTAATGTTATAGGGTTTGGCGTCACGGTACCCGCCGCCTCGCGGGTAGCATTAGGAATAGCCGGTACACAAGCGGTGGAAAACAGGGTCAGCGGACCCAGGATGCATAGGAAAATAATGGTTTTCATGGCTATCTCTCTATGTTGGAGTATAGCATAAAAACCAAATGCGAATACGAATCGCAATAGCCTGAGCAGTCCATGGTGGATCGCCCCCACAAAAGGAGGCAAAGGTTTTGGTAGGGGCGACCCGCTTTGATCGGGTGTGAGCCATTATTGGAACGGGAAGGGTCGCCCGGTGAGAATAACCGCCGATGGTGGGTTACGGGGCACAAGGGATCGGGGAAGCCAGCATCCAACACGCCCCTCCACCCACCCTACAGCTCTGCCAACCAGGGTAGCCCGGTGAGAATAACCGCCGATGGTGGGTTACGGGGCACAAGGGATCGGGGAAGCCAGCATCCAACGAGCCCCTCCACCCACCCTACAGTTTTGCGGGCTTGGCGGCTTGGCGAGAGATTGGTCGATATGGTATAGTTCCTCATTGAGGAATTGATCATATATGGCATTGATTAGCTTTCAGGAGGTGGCGCTGGGATTCGGCGGGCCGCTGATCCTCGACCACGTGGACATGGTAATTGAAAGCGGCGAGCGGGTGGGGCTGCTCGGGCGCAACGGGGCAGGCAAAACCAGCCTGCTCAATCTGCTCTACGGCGAGCTGCTCCCGGATGGCGGGACGATCTCGCGCCAGCAGGGGCTGCGCGTGGCTTACCTGCCCCAGGAGGTGCCCCAGGGGCTGGCGGGCAGCGTGGCCGAAATTGTCGCGCGGGGACTGGAAGGGGCCGATGCGCCGGGCCGTCTGCCCCAGGAAGCCTGGGACGGGCAATTAGCGGTGGAGAAGGCGCTTTCACGCATGGCGCTGGACCCCCAGGCGCGCTTCGAGGACATGAGCACCGGGATGAAGCGGCGGGTGCTGCTGGCGCAGGGGCTGGCCCGCGAGCCGGACCTGCTCCTGCTGGATGAGCCGACCAACCACCTGGACCTGGCGGCGATCACCTGGCTGGAGGATTTCCTGGCGCGCTGGACGGGCACGCTGCTGTTCGTCACGCACGACCGGGCGTTTTTACAGCGACTGGCCAACCGTATCATCGAGATTGACCGCGGGCTGCTGTACGATTGGAAATGCGACTACACCACCTTTGTGCACCGCAGAGAAGCGGCGCTGGAGGCGGGGCTGAAGCAGGCCGAGCGCTTCGATAAAAAGCTGGCCCAGGAAGAAGTGTGGATCCGGCGCGGGATCGAGGCGCGGCGCACGCGCAACGAGGGGCGGGTGCGGGCACTGAAGCACCTGCGCGAGCTGCGGCGCGAGCGGCGCGAACAGCCGGGCATGGTGCGCCTGATGATCGAGGAGGCTCGGCGTACCGGGAAGCTGGTGATTGAGACGGAAGACCTGGCTTTCACCTACGACGGCCGCCCCATCGTCAAAGACCTGACCACCACTATCCTGCGCGGGGACCGGGTCGGCATCATCGGGCCAAACGGGTCGGGCAAAACCACGCTGCTGCGCCTGCTGATCGGCGAGCTGCAACCCCAAGGAGGCCGCCTGCGCCGTTCGGACGCCCTCGAGATCGCCTATTTTGACCAATTGCGCGCCAGCCTGGACGAGACGAAAACGGCCTATGAAGCCGTCGGGCAGGGGCGCGACACGGTTACGATACACGGCAAAACGCGGCAGTTGATCAGCTACCTGGAAGATTTCCTCTTCACGCCTGACCGGCTGGATATGCCAGTGAGCCGGCTATCGGGCGGGGAACGCAACCGGTTGCTGCTGGCGCGGTTGTTCACCCGGCCAGCCAACCTGCTGGTGATGGATGAGCCCACCAACGACCTGGATTTGGAGACGCTTGAGCTGCTGGAGGACCGGTTAATGGTGTATCATGGCACGCTGCTGCTGGTGAGCCACGACCGGGCGTTCTTGAACAACCTGGTAACCAGCACACTGGCGCTGGACGGGCAGGGCAACGTGCGCGAATACGTGGGGGGCTACGACGATTGGGTGCGCCAGAGCCAGGCAGACACAGCGTCGAAGGATGAGAGCCAGGCTGAAAAACCGTCGGCTATACGCAAAGCCAGGCACAATCCCCTCCCAGGAATGCC
>JAJYIW010000181.1 GCA_021789855.1 Chloroflexota bacterium
TCCCGGCTGGATCACGGTCAGGTCGTAGCGCAAGCCGAGCGCCTGGAAGCGGGCGCGGTCGGCTGGAAAAGCCACGTCGCGGTACGCCTCGTAACAGGGCTCATCCTCATCGACGCCCTCCGGCGCATACAGCAGCCCCTTGAGCTGGCCGGCGGTTTTGGCGCTGCTCCCCGCGGCGCTCAGCCCGCCGTGGAACGCCAGCTTATAAGTTGCCTCATCCATTGTGATCGGTAATCCGGATGTTGCCAGCTCGATCATTGCCATGCCTTTCTTCCTGGGCCTTGCTGCCATGTCACGACGCCCGGCGCTAACCCATTGTACCCTCTATTCTCCTGCACAAGGGTCGCCACGGGCCGCCTTCTGGATTTATAATCATCTAAAATCTCCAGGTATTCGTTGCTCGCGCCTTTTCCCCGACCACCTGGATGAGTCCACGGATCAATCGAGAGGAGCTATTTTATGCACGCCATACGAATTCATGCTACCGGTTCATCGGACCAGCTTATCTATGAAGAAACCACCTTGCCCGAGCCCAAGGCCGGCGAAGTGCGGGTCAAAGTGACCGCGACCGGCCTCAACTTTGTCGAGGTGTACCACCGCAAAGGCCTCTACGGCTTGCCCATGCCTTTCACCCCTGGTGGGGAGTTCGCCGGCGTGGTGGATGCTCTCGGCCCGGGCGTGACCGGCTTTAAGCCCGGCGACCGGGTAGCCACCGCCTCCGGGGCGGGCGGTTACGCCGATTATGCCCTGGCGCCGGCCAGCCTCCTGGCTCAGGTGCCTGCCGCTATTTCCCTCGAGCAGGCCGCCGCGGCGATGTTGCAGGGCATGACCGCCCATTACCTGGCCAGCACTACCTACCCGCTCAAGCCCGGCGATACCGCCCTGGTGCATGCTGCGGCGGGCGGGGTGGGACAACTGCTGGTGCAGATCGCCAAGCTGCGCGGCGCCCGCGTCATTGCCACCGTCTCCACGCCTGAAAAGGCCGCGCTGGCCCGCCAGGCCGGCGCCGACGAAGTCATCCTCTATTCCCAGGTCGATTTTGAGCCCGAGGTGCAGCGCCTGACCGGCGGCAAAGGCCTGGAAGTGGTGTACGACGGCGTGGGGAAGACCACCTTCCTCAAGGGGCTCAACCTGCTCAAGCCACGCGGTATGATGGTGCTGTTCGGCCAGGCCAGCGGCCCGGTCGACCCGATCAGCCCGCAACTGCTGAACGCTAAAGGCTCGCTCTTCCTCACCCGCCCCACCCTGGGCCATTACCTGCTCTCCCGTGAGGAATTCACCTGGCGCTCCGGCGACCTGTTTGGCTGGATGGCTTCTGGTAAGCTGGTGGTGCGCATCGACCGCACCTTCCCCCTGGCCCAGGCCCGCGCCGCCCACGATTACATCGAGAACCGCGAGACCAAAGGCAAGGTGCTCCTCGTGCCGTAGGCCGAGCCCTCATCCCCGGCCCTTCTCCCAAAAATGGGAGAAGGGAGCAGAGCCTCTCGCCTGGTCTCGCCCTCATCCCCGCCGCGATTCCATCGCGCCCCTTCATCCCAAACCCGGGGGAAGGGAGCAGAGCCCCTCGCCTGGCATCGGGAGAGGGGCGCGCGGCGCTGCCGCGGGGGTGAGGGGGGAAGGGAGAGCGGGGCGCTGCCGCGGGGGTGAGGGTCGGCGCGGTTTAGTTCTTGAAAATCATGGGCAGAGCGAGGTGCCGCAGCCACGGCTCGAAGGCAATCTGCCCGGCAGACAGCGGCAGCGGGCTGCTGACCGCCGGGAAAGCCCCGTCGCAGCCAGGCGTGCCGGGGCCGGAGTTGCAGCCCCACCAGTTCTCGCGCATATCCGCCGTTGAGCCCGCATTATTGGCCACGTAAATCCCTCCGCTGGCGTTGGCCACTGCGGTGTTCCCGCTGATCGTGTTGGCCTTCCCCACCAGCGAGCCCTTGGACAGGTAAATGGCCCCACCTTCCTGAGCAGCCTGGTTGCCCGTAAAGGTGTTCAACGTCAGGCTGAACGAAGCGCCCGCCCCGCCGGCCAGGTAGAGCGCCCCGCCCTGCCCGCCGCCGGTGCCGTATGCCTGGTTCAGCCTGAACAGGGTCTGGCTGATCGACACGGCGCCGGGGTTGGCTCGGTTATCGTAATAAATCGCCCCGCCTGAGCCGTTCCCACCGACGCCCGCCTGGTTGTGGTCAAACTCGCTCCCGGATACGGTCAGGTCCCCGCCGCCGGTCATTGCGATCGCCCCGCCATCCGCGTTCCCGGTGGTGGTATTGCCGGTGAACACTACGTTATGGATGGTCAGGCTGTTGCCGGTGGCTGTTGCGCTTCCGCCGGCCAGGATGGCCCCGCCGTCGCCGCCAAAGCCATTGGGGTCCGTGTTGTCCTCGTTGCCGCCCGAGAGGGTGACATTTTCCAGGGTAAACTGGACGGCTGGCATCAGGTTGGCATCGATGTTAATGAGTAGCCGGTGCGCCTGGGTCTGGTGGAGGGTGGTGTTGGCCGCGGTGGCCTGGCCGTGCAGGGTGATGGCGGTGTTGGGCCGGGTCCCGGCGATCAGGTCCCCCAGCGTCAGGTTGTACGTTCCCGGCGGCAGGTCGATGATGGTGGCGCCACCGCTGGTCGACGCGTACTCGAGCGCCGAGCGCAGGGAGATGTGGTTGCCGTCATAGGTGATGCTGGTGCAGCCGGGCGCGGTCTGGCTCACAAAACCGAGGCAGTGCGCATCCGTGGTGGAATCGACGGTGTATGGTCCGCCGGCAAACGCCGGGTGCAGCCCGGGCACGGCGAACAGGCCCAGCAGGAGCGCTGCCAGGGCCGCCAGGCTGGCGATAACGGCTCTGCCGCGCCGGGCAGCCTGTGGGTGTTTCATTAAACTGGTACCGTTCATAGCCTTTGTGTCCCGTTTAGAAGCCAAAGTAGGGTCAAGCGCGCGGTGGATAGATGCCCTGGAGGGCGATGATGAACGTCAGGCCCAGGTAGGGCGGCAGGTTGTTATGCGGCAAATTGCCGCCCGAGGGGGCCAGCGCAGTGGGGCTCATCGCGACGTTGTCCGCCGGGACTGAGGGCGCGTACTGCACGATCCCGCGGTCGGTCGCCTCGGCCCAGGCGCTGCCGGTTGGGGTCGCGCCGCCTGGACCGGCAAACGCCTGCGCAGCGTGGGTGTGGGCCGGCATCTCGGAGGCGAGCAGGGTCACGGTTGGCCCACCGCCTGCTTCACCCAGGCTTCTCAGGCTGAGGCCGGCGCCCTGGCCGGCCGCCAACGGGGCGCTGCCCTGCAGGTTGGGCAAGGCGAAATTGGTCCTTCCATCCCCACCGTAGGTGGTGCCGAGAATTGAAAAAAGGGCGGTGTTCAAACTGATGGACAAGATCTGCCCGTTGCACAGCGCCCAACCCGTGGGCGGGAAATTGCCCGCGAACAGCCTGATTTCACCGATATATTGGTCTGTCATAGGACTCTCCTGGTTGCCATCTTTCCAGCCGCTGGCTCACGCATAAGTGGGGAAGACCCCCTGGAGTGCAATGATAAAATTCAGCGTCGTGTAAGGCGACCTGTTTTCGTGCGGCTGGCTGCCGCCGGTGGAGGCCAGGCTAGCAGCAGACAGGGTCGCGTCCGGCGTGGGCAGGTAATCACCGGCGTCCGGGGAGGCCCACAGGTTGCCCTGCGGGCTGGCCGCGCTGGCCTGATCCAGGCTGGCGACCACGGTGTGGGTGTGCGCCGGTAGCTCGGCCACCGTCAAGGTGTGGACGGCCTCGCCCCCGGCCTGGCCCAGCGTAATCCCCGCGCCGGTGTGAAGGGGAACCCGCCCCTGCAGGTTGGGCAGGGCAAAATTGACCCGGCCATCTCCTCCGTAGGTGGTGCCCAAAATGGAAAATAAGGCCTGGTTTTGAGAAATTGGCAGGAGCTGCCCGTTGCACAGCGCCCAGCCTTTGGGGGCAAAGGTAAAGCTGACCAGCCTGATCTCGCCAAGATAAGGTGTGCTCATTTTTCTCCAATCCAATCAGGGAGCGGCATTCCACCCGGTTATGTGGAGGATGGAAAGATGCCGTTCATGGCAATGATGAAATTAATTGCCAGAAACGGGACCATGTTGTCGTGCGGCTGGCCGCCGCCGCTGGGCTGGACGGCCGCCGGGTCCAGGGTGACATTGGGAGCGACGGAAGGCGCCGCGTAAGGAAACCCGCTGCCCGAGGCCCAAACGTTGCCGGCCGGGCTGGTCTGCGTGCCGGCCGCGCTGCTGACTCGGGGGAGGTGGGTGTGCGCCGGGAGCTGTGCGGTGGTCAGGGTCACCGCTTCAACCCCACCGGATTGCCCCAGGGGGTAGCCGGGCCCGGCGTGGATCGGTACGCGGCTGCGCAGGTCGGGCAGCCCGAAAGTGCTGATCCCGTCGCCCCCATAGGTGGTGCCGATCAGGGAAAATAACGCGGTGTTTTGCGAAATGGAAAGGAGGCTCCCGTCGCAAAACGACCAGCCCATCGGGGCAAAGTTACCCGTAAACAATCGAATTTCTCCGAGAAAAGCGGTCATTTTTTTTCCTCACGGGGTTGCTACCAGGATCAGCCTCCAGAAGGATTGCGTCGGAATCACGCGGTCCAGTTTTAAGCCTGAACCCTGGAGAAGCTGGGTGAAATTTTCCTCGGTCCTTTCCCTGCCGCCAGACATGACCTGCATATGCACATCGAAGAAGGCTCCCATCGGGTCGGTGGGCGAGGCGATGACCCGGTCGATGATCAGCAGGCGCGAGGAGGGCTGCATCACTTCCCGGCAGTGATCCAGAATAACCTTGCATTTTTCATCGTCCCAGTCATGCAGCACGCTCTTCATCATCAGCACATCGGCGATGGGAACGCGGTCAAAGAAACTGCCCGTTTGAATTTCAACGCGGCCATCCATGCCGGCCAGGCTGTGGTCTTTCACCGCTGGCTCCAGGTCATAAAGGATGCCTCTCAGGTGGGGGTTGGCGGTGAGAACATGCTTGAGCAAAATGCCCTGTCCCCCGCCGATGTCACAGACGGATTTATAGGGCGTGAAGTCAAATGCGCTGGCGAGGGCTTGAGCCGCCAGGGTCGTAGAAAACGTCATCCACTGGTTGAAGACCGCATTCATCTCCTGGTGGTTATCCAGATAGGCGAAAAACGACTCGCCCATCACCTGGTCGAAGGCGATTCCGCCGGTGGTGAGTGAGTAATCCAGGTTCTGCCAGGCTCGCAGCCATGCATCGCTGCCAAAAAGCAAGATGCCGGCGGCCATGCTGCCAGGAACGCCTTTGAGGAGCAGCCTCCCAGTGTCTGTCAGGGAATACTGGCTACCGTCGTAGCCCACCACGCCCAGCACCCCTGCGAAGCGCAATACCCGAAACAACGTGTCGGGATTCAACCCGCACGATTGCGCCAGCGCGAGCAGCGGCTGGGGATGGTCCCTCATTTGTTCGGTCACGCCGGTTTTCACCAGGGCATAGAGCACGGCCGTGTTGGAAAAGCCCAAACCCAACTGCCAGATCCGCATTTCCGGGGGAATTCGCTGTGGTTCCATGGATTAAACCTTTCTGTGTGGCGCAGGTTACTTTACCTCTGGGGGTAAACCTCCCGTTTCAAGCCGGGTTGCCATTCCATCTCAAAGCGGATGCCCGCGTCGCTGACCGGGGTGAAGCCGAGCCGCCGGTAAAGAGCCTGGGCGGGGTTGTTGGCGTCCACGTACAGGCGCACCGGCTGGCCACTCCGGCAGGCCTCCTCGATCAATGCCCTGATCAGGGTGGTGCCGATGCCAGTGCCGCGGTGCTCGGGCAGCAGGGCGATGTCCATCAAGTGCAACGCGCCTCCTGAGCGGTCCACGATCATCCGTCCGACCGGCTCGTTTTCGCGCATCACGATGGACCATTCGGCCTGCGGGTACTGCGCCCGGTAATGCTGCCGCTGGGCATTGAACTGCATCTTGATGAAAGCCTCCTCCTGGTCGTGGCTCCAGCCGGCCAGCGCCAACTCGTCAGCGCGCGTGCTGGCGAACACCGCCTGCTGGAAGGCGTCGTCCTCGGGGAACGCGGGGCGCAGGGTAACGGCCGCCGTCATGCTGGAACTCGCTCATCCGTGACTGCCTGTGCGAGGGAAGACCAGGTGTACCCATCCGGCGAAGTTAATGTGAAGGTGTACGCGTCGATGCCCAGCGTGGCGGCCAGGCTGCCCTGGCGTTCGACCAACGCCAGCACCGCGACCTGGCTGCCGAAGTTGAACGCCTGGCGCCAGGACCGGCCGCCATCCAGCGACTCGTACAGCCGCCCGTCGACGGTGCCCTGGAAGCTTCGCCCCAACGTTGGGCTCTTGAGGTAAAGGCGGGAGGGATCGGGGCTGGCGCTACCGCGCAGGAAAGGTAAAGTGATGGCCGCCGCCCCAAGCAGCGCGGAGGTGAGTGTCGATTTGATAAATACCCGTCGGTTCATGGTAGATACCTGGTTATATCGAAGAGGCTTGATCTGGAGTTAA
Organism: Chloroflexota bacterium; assembly: GCA_021789855.1. Taxonomy (GTDB): domain Bacteria; phylum Chloroflexota; class Anaerolineae; order Anaerolineales; family Anaerolineaceae; genus JAJYIW01. The sequence goes on from JAJYIW010000181.1 coordinate 6,454, forward strand.
GGTCTTTGGGGAGGGGAGAATGGATACTTTTATTGCGACCTTCAGCCAATAAGGATTCCAATTGATGTTCATATCATAGCAACCCTGGTAGGGCATTTCTAAACAATGTACAAGGTTTGGATTGGCCGGTCCCACGCTCCCGGCATCGCCCTCATCCCCGCCGCGATTCCATCGCGCCCCTTCATCCCAAAAATGGGAGAAGGGAGCAGAGCCCCTCGCCTGGCATCGGGAGAGGGGCGCGCGGCATTGCGAGAGATCATCCCCCCTCAGGGGATGGCTGAATCTGCCCCATCCCCCTTGAATCACCCTTGTATTTTCATGTCAAAACACGGATAATAGAACAAATATTCTATTTTCAAGGAGGATTATGGGCCGACCTTTGCTACCGCCCAGGGGGGTGTTCATCCCGACGCGGTTGATTTTTGACAACAAGCTGCCAGCCACGGTGC
>JAJYIW010000182.1 GCA_021789855.1 Chloroflexota bacterium
GTGCGCCGCATGGAGATGATCACGCCGAAAAGTATCATTCGATCCCCTTCAGGCCGGATCCTCCTGGATTTCGGCCAGAACCTGGTCGGCCGGTTATACCTGCGAGTCCAGGGAGAGGCCGGGCAGACCATCACTTTACGTCACGCCGAGATATTGGAGCAAGGCGAGCTGTGCACTCGCCCGCTGCGCACGGCTGAAGCTACCGACCGCTATACCCTTCGCGGTGGGAAGGAAGAGACCTGGGAACCGCGCTTCACCTTCCATGGTTTTCGTTATGCGGAGGTGGAAGGCTGGCCTGGCGAGCTTTCCCTGGAAGACATCCATGCTGTGGTGCTCCACTCGGATATGGAACGCACGGGCTGGTTCGAGTGCTCCGATCCGCTGCTCAACCGCCTGCACGAAAATGCGCTGTGGAGTATGCGCGGGAACTTCCTCGACCTGCCTACTGACTGCCCGCAGCGTGATGAGCGCCTGGGTTGGACTGGCGACCTGCAGGTGTTTTCACCCACGGCTTCTTTCCTTTACGACGTGAGTGGTTTTCTTAGCTCCTGGTTGGCAGACCTGGCGGCTGAACAAAAGAAACTGGGCGGCCTCGTCCCACCCATTGTTCCCAACGGGATGGAGCTGGCCATGGGGGCGGCAGCCTGGGCAGACGCCGCCACGGTCGTGCCCTGGGTGCTCTACCAAAGGTTTGGGGATAGGGGCATCCTGGCTGAACAGTTTGAGAGTATGCGTTCCTGGGTGGATCACGTGGCGGCGGTCGCCGGGAAGAAACGGCTGTGGGATCACGGCTTTCAGTTTGGCGACTGGCTCGACCCGACCGCGCCGCCAGATAACCCAGGACAGGCACGCACCGACAAAGCGCTCATTGCAACAGCTTATTTCGCCCATTCCGCTGAGCTGGCGGGGCTGGCGGCCGGTGTGTTGGGCAAGGCTAAGGAGAAGGCACATTACCTGGCCCTGGCAGCCGAGGTGCGTAAGGCTTTTGCGCACGAGTACGTGACGCCTGCCGGGCGCATGCTCAGCGATGCCGAAACGGCTTATGCGCTGGCGATCGCGTTTAACCTGTTACCCACGCCTGAACGACGCCGGCGCGCCGGGGAGCGCCTGGCCGAACTGGTGCGCGCGAGCGGTTACACCATCCGTACCGGTTTTGTGGGCACGCCTTTAATTTGCGATGCGCTGACCAGCACGGGCCACCTGGACACGGCCTACCGCCTGCTGTTGCAGACCCGCTGCCCTTCCTGGCTCTATCCGGTGACGATGGGCGCGACCACCATCTGGGAGCGCTGGGACAGCCTGCTGCCGGATGGTTCGGTCAATCCTGGTGAGATGACCTCTTTCAATCACTACGCCCTGGGCGCGGTGGCTGACTGGATCCAGCGAACGATCGGTGGGTTGGCGCCATTGGAACCAGGTTATCGCCGCATCGAGATACACCCGCAGCCGGGCAATTCTCTGACCTCTGCCCGCGCCAGTCACCAAACGCCCTATGGCATGGCCGAGTGCGCCTGGAAAATCGAGGGCGGCGCGATCCGGGTGGATGTCATGGTTCCACCTAACACCACCGCGATAGTCACGCTGCCGGGTAGAGATGCCCAGCCAGTAGAGGTTGGTTCCGGATCCTATCACTGGTCGTTGCCATACCAGCCGCCGGTTTCCCACCCGCGTTTCACCGTGGATGACTTGATCGGCGACATCTTGAGCGATACAGAGGCCCACCAGGCAGTGATGGACGTGCTAGCCCATACCCCGCTCGCCGGTTCTGCCGAATCCATGATGGCTCAAGCCCGAAATTTATCCTTGCGTGAGGCGATCGGGTTGACACCCGGCGCGGGGGAGTTGTTGCCAGCGCTCGAGGCGGCTTTGGCCAGGTTGAAGGGCTAAATAAAGCCAAGAGGTTGCGTTGGGAAAATTCCGGATGCGATTAATGAGGCTTTAAATCCCTGCGAGGTACTGGTACTTGATCAGGCTCACATCGCGGTAAGCGCCGCGATACCGTTCAGGCAGGAGCTCGGCGATCTTGTACATGATTTCGTCCGTGGCCGTCTCGCGCACATCCCTGGACAAGGCAGCGCCCCGCGTATCCAGGCGGAAGGGCTGGCCGATGACCACGTGGAAATCGGTGCGGCGCAGGCGTTTGAGGTTGCCCCAGAAAGTTTCGTGTCCATAAAAAGCCAGGGGCAAGATGGGCGCATGGCTGCGATAGGCCAGGGCGACCACTCCCGGCCGGCCTTTTAACAGGCAGCCATCTTTGCTGCGTGTGCCTTCGGGATAGACCGCCAGGATATTTCCCTGCGCCAGGGTCTGGATGGCCTGGCGGAAAGCCTCGCGGTCGACCTCGTCCCGGTCGATGGGGATGATCTCCCATTGATTAAAGAGGAAGTGAAACAGGGGATTATCCCAGCTTTCCTTCTTGGCCAGGCCGGTCAGGCGTGGGTTGTTGATGTGCGGCATCAACACCGGGGTTTCCAAAAAATTGACGTGGTTGCCCACCAGGATCAGCGGCCCAGACCGGGGTATTTTTTGAATTTCATTCACATCGATGCGGCATGTGGCTTGAAATACCCGCCTCAGGCACCAGTTGACCATCCCGGTATTTTTTCTCACGATTGCACTTCGCCATCCTGTACGATCACGTCCAGGGCTGTGGGAATCAACTCGATGGTCAAGGCCTGGCCGGCCTTGCAGATGGTCTCGCCGTCGGCATGGGCGGGGATAGTGCCCTGGACGGCCCGGATGCGGATGCGCCTGGCGCGCGCCATCTTAACCGCCGGATGGCCCGCCTGTTTACCTTGCATAAACGTGACCGCCAGCGGCAGGATGCGGATCTGGCTCACCTGGCCTGCCAGGCACAGGTCAAACACGCCATCCCCCGGCTGGCTTTGCGGCGCCATCATAAAGGTGCCACCCATGCGCCGCCCATTCATCACCGATACCATCAGGAAGGGTTGGGTGACCGTGGTATCGTCATAAGTCACCTCATAAATTGGGGCGCGGGCGTACAGGAAAATGGTCTTGACCACCGCTACCAGGTAAGAGGCCGCGCCGTGCAGCCACTTGATCTTGTCGGCCTCAAAACCCACGACTGCGTCGAAACCCAGCCCCACGCCATTGCCGAAGTAACGCCCCTGGGGATAGTCTCCGCCGTTGATCAGGCCAATATCCACCTTCCGCCGGCGCCCCTGTGCCAGCGTCTCGCAGGCCTGCGCCACGTCCGTGGGCACACCGGCGCCAAAGGCAAAGTCGTTGCCCCGTCCGACGGGTAGCACGCCTAAGGCTGGGCGGCCGTTTCCATTTTTCTGGTCAGCCTGCATCAAGCCATTGATCGTCTCGTTGACCGTGCCATCTCCGCCGGCGGCAACGACCTGATCCCGCCCCTCTTCAGCCGCCTGCCGGCTTAAGGTCAGGGCATGACCTGGCCCCTGGGTGAGGATGAGATCGTGATCGAAACCCTTCTGGTGAAGCAGCTCCTGGACTTTCGGCAGGTGTTGGTAGGCGCTGCCTTTCCCGGCAACAGGATTATAGATAATAAGTGGTTTTAATGGCATGCGGCGTTTTCCCGGCACATCAGATTATCAATAAAAACACGTGAGAAAGCCGATGGATGCGGTATAAGGCGAATGCCGCCTGCCCAAGTCAGCTTACGCGCCCTGGAAACCTCAAGCTCACCCTTCCATAGGGGGCCTTCCGAGGCTACGACAACGATAATAGCAAGAACGAGCAACCCATTCCTTGATTGACTCCTTGACGGTATAGAACATTTGTTGTATTGTATAATTAATCACTTCTCTATGATTGGTCTTTCCGGGAGGGAAAAATGAATCAATCCTCATTGGGCCATCTTCAGATTAATATTACTCCAAAAAATGTCACGTTTTACAAGGATCTTTTTGGGATGTTAGGCTGGAAAGTATTATATGAAGACGACAATACCCTGGGACTCGGCGGCGCCCAGGGGGCCAGCGTGTGGTTCGTCAGCCCTGCGAAAGCGGTTAAAAACGATTATGATGGGCCAGGGGTGAACCACCTGGGAATCTCAGTCAAGGCGCAAGTTGACGTGGATGAGACGGTGGCTTATTTGAAGGCGCATGGGGTCCAGTCTTTGTTTGATACCCCGCGTCACCGGCCTGAATTCAGCGCCGGGCCGGACGATACCTACTACCAGGTGATGTTCGAGTCGCCCGACCGGGTCCTGTTTGAAGTGGTCTACGCCGGGCCAAAAGTATCCTGAAAGGCGATCATCCGGCATACCAACTGCCTCGTCCTGATGTACCTGGCCTGCGCATTGATTTTAATCTAAGCGTTATAATACAGGGAAGTAAACGGCTAGGCTTGAGTGAAAAAAGCTTTTCATCTCATGCCGGAGTAGTTACCCGTATCGTTATTCCATAAGGGAGAACAAAAAAAGATGAGCCCAGTGAAACGTGTCCACAATTTTAATGCCGGTCCCTCTGGCCTGCCGTTGGCTGTTTTGGAAAAGGCCCAGGCAGAGCTGCTCGATTACCAGGGCTGCGGCATGTCGGTGATGGAAATCAGCCATCGCTCGAAGGAATTTGAAGCGATCATCCAAACGGCTGAGGCAGATTTACGCGACCTGATGGGTATTCCTGCAAATTATAAGGTGATGTTCCTACAGGGTGGAGCCAGTCTCCAGTTTGCCATGCTGCCCATGAACCTGCGCCCGGCTGGCGCCTCGGCTGACTATATCGTGACCGGCTCATGGAGTAAAACAGCCTGGAAAGAGGCGGCCAAATTGGGCGCGACCCACCTGGCGTTCAACGGCGAAGCGGAGAATTTCAAACGCCTTCCGGTGGCCAGTGAATACCAGTTTGACCCGGCGGCCGCGTACGTCCATTTTTGTCACAATGAGACTATCCACGGGTTGGAATACAAGAGCGAACCGGTGCCCCCGGCGGGTGTGCCGCTGGTGTGTGATATGTCTTCGGATTTCCTCAGCCAGCCAGTGGATGTCTCGAAATACGCCATGATTTACGCCGGTGCGCAAAAGAACGCTGGCCCGGCCGGCGTGGTGATCGTGATCGTCCGTGAAGATATGCTGGCGCGGGTACCGGAAAAAATGCCGGTTATGCTGGATTACAAGCTCCTGGCGGAAAGCGGCTCGTTGCACAACACGCCGCCCTGCTATTCGATCTATATGGTGGGCCTGGTGCTGAAATGGCTCAAGGAACTGGGAGGTCTGACTGCGATGCACCGGATCAACCAGGAGAAGGCTGGCCTGGTGTATGGCGTGATCGATCGCAGCGGGGGCTTCTACCGCGGTCATGCCCAGGTGGACGCACGCTCGATCATGAATGTCACCTTCCGCCTGCCATCCGAAGAGCTTGAAAACACCTTTGCCAAAGAGTCGACTAAGGCTGATTTGATCGGACTCAAAGGGCACCGCTCAGTGGGCGGCTTACGCGCGTCGTTATATAACGCGGTGACCGTTTCGGACGTTAAAGCGCTGACCGATTTTATGGTCGATTTTCAACGCAAAAACGGCTGATCGGCGCGGTTGTATTCATTCGCTTTGCCCAGAGGTATCGCTATGATCACATGTCCCTGGTGCGGTACCAGTTACCCGGCCTTTCAATCGAATTGCAGCCGGTGTGGTGGATCGATCCCCCCGCCGCATGTCACTGAGGGTGTGGAGGAAACTCTCCTGGCGCCGCCTGGTGCCCCCAGGGATATTTCCAGTACCTATGCTTTCCGGCTGATGCTCAGCGATGGCTGGTCGATTGCCTCGCTGGCGCTAACCCTTATCGGCGCGATCTTCACCGGCCTGGGCCTGGCGCTGACGCTGGCCATTGTCACAGCGTTTGTGGGCATTCCCTTCCTGCTCCTCGGCCTGGTATTCTTTATCCCTGGCGCCGCCGTTTTATTCTGGCGCTACCGGGAGTTCCAGAAGCAGGTCCTGGTTTTAAAATGGGGAGATGCGATCCTGGGGAGCGTGGCCGGCCTGCAGGAAAATTACTCTGTGATGGTGGATGACAGGCACCCCTGGTCGATCGATTACCATTATGAGGTTGGAGGTTATCAGTATTCTGGCAAGCTGAGCACCCTCAACCAGCCCGGGGACAGGCTGCAACCTGGCAGGCAGGTCTATGTGCTGTACAGCCGCGATAATCCTGGCTTAAGCTCGCTTTATCCTCGCCCTTAACTGGCTTTGACGCGAGGGCCTTGCGGCGTATCTTCAAGGATATAGCCGGCGGCAATGATCTGGTCGCGTAAGGCGTCTGCATCTTTCCAGCGTTTTTCACGCCGGGCGGCCTGGCGCTGGTCGACCAGCGCCAGGATATCCGCCGGGATAGCCTTTTCTGCCGGCGCCCAGGCTGCCAGGCCCAGGCCCAGCACCCGGTCGAACTCCAATAGAGTGGCCTTTTTGACTGCGGCGGGAAGGGCGCTTTTCACCATGTCCCAGGTCACCGCCATGGCGCGGGGCATGTTCAGATCGTCATTGATCGTCTCGATGAAATGCTGCCGGTATTCTTCGTCCACTGTGCCGGGTTGACCCCCCTCGTACGATACCGTGCGTAATCGCTCCAACGACTTTGCGGCGGCTTCGAGGCCTTCCCAGCTAAAATTGAGCTTGGCGCGATAATGGGCGTTGAGGCAGAACAGGCGGTAGGCCAGCGGATCGATGTCCCGGTCGATCAGGGTTTGCACGCGCAGGAAATCCCCACTCGATTTGGACATTTTTGTATCGTCGCTCATCTGGAGGAAATAGCCATGCATCCAGAAATTGGCCAGGTGAGTGCCATGGCAGGCCTCGGTCTGGGCGATCTCGTTGGTATGGTGGATAGTGATATGATCCTCGCCGCCGCAGTGGATGTCGAAGAACGTGCCCAGGTATTTGGCGGACAT
>JAJYIW010000183.1 GCA_021789855.1 Chloroflexota bacterium
ATCGGTAAACAAGACCAGGCGGTCGTCTGGGGACAACTGGACAGTATCTTCGTGTAAATTATACTCATCGCCATCCAGGATGCCGAGGACGGTGTCTTTTCCTCCCACCAGCTCGACTGGTTGCTTGCGCAAGAGGATCGGATATTCATGGCCGGCCCGCGAAAAAACCAGTTTGCGCTCCGGGATATCGACCACCCCATAAAACACCGATACAAACATTTCCGCATCTCCCAGTTCTTTGAGCAGGCGGTTCACATTCTGCAAGACCACGCTGGGAGAGAAGCTGCGATGCCCTTCGGCCAGGATTAAGCTGCGCGTCAGGGCCATGTACAGGGCGGCTGCCATCCCTTTATCGGATACATCCGCAATTAATATACCGAAGTGGTCCTCATCCAGCACGATCACGTCGTAGAAGTCGCCTCCTACCTGGCGCGCCGGCCGGTAAAGCCCGCTAAAAGTGTACCCAGAAATATATGGGAAAGACTTTGGGATGACGCTTTGTTGGACGTTGCGGGCCAGCTCAAGCTCGCGTTCAAGCCTTTCTTTTTGCACCAGCTCGATTTGCGCCTGTTCCAATTGAGTAATTTTTCCGCGCAGCTCGTCGATTAACCTCGCCCGTTGAATGGCCAGGGCAGCCTGGTTGCCAAAGGTCTGTAACACCGCCATCTCCCTCGGCAAGAATGCTTCTTTGCGGGTCGATTGGATAATCATCACTCCTACCGTCTGGGATTGAGCCACCAAGGGGAAACGCAACCCCGCCATAATTTTTTCCCCGGGGGACTCTCCTCCGCCAAGCGGGTGGCTGAGCGGCAGGATACCGGGTGGTAAGAGTTGGAAAGAACTGGCCTGAGCATTGTATGTTCCGCTTGAGTCATCGGCGTCCGCGCTGGAAACGGCGGGACCAAATACCAGGCGCCCACTCACCGGGCTGAGGATGCGACTGGTATCCCAGCCAGTAGAAGCCAGCACCACCGCATCCCCGTCTTCATCCTCATTATGAAGGTACAAGATCGCTCGGTCGGCACCGCCCAGGTCGCAGGCATGTTTACATATTTTTCGGGCCAGGTCTGCCAGGTCAACGGTGGATATGAGATCACGGCTCATGGTCTGTAAAGACACCAATACTTCAGTCCGGTTGATCAGGACGCGGTGGGCGGCTTCCAGCTCAGCCATTTTGCCTGTCATTTGCCGGTTAGCCTCCGTTAAGGCCGCCTCCGTGGTAGCCAGGCAGCGGTTGAGCGCTAACAACAAGTTTTTATCATAATTTATCACGTCTGTGAGAGACAGGTAGCCTTCTTTTGCCAGCCCCAGCATATAGGATTCAAGGCTGATGAGAGAAACGCCCCTGGCAGGATGGTCGGGTAAGTAATGAAAGATATCAAAACCAAGGATGTCCCCGGCTCTGCCATGGCCCTGGCAGTGGTCGCACCCGCTGGAGCGGTAGAATACGCCGGAGCGAAGCAGGTTACGCGCTTCATCATCAAGCGCACCCCAGGCGGTAGAGGTCAAATCTTCACTACCTATCTCCACCGGCTGGCGGCATTCAGGGCATAAAGCTGGCAGTCGCTTCACAGCGAGAATCCAGACAGGTACCGGCAGGTCGCCAGGATAGATCCCTTGCAGGCGCAGATCATCGATCACGGAGGCGCCCCGTAAGAGCGTGTTGTACTGGGTGATGACCCTTTTCCCGGCCTGGACGGTATCGAAAATGGCATGGGCAGATTCCAGGTCTAACCAGTCCACCAGCAGGATCGATGAGCGATCCTTTTGCACATCGATGATCCGGCCGGTATAGGTGTAAGGCGGATTGGGAATCAGGTAGCGCACCCGGTTTTTTAACCGGCCAGATACATGAATGGAGGAACGGTCACGGGCGACCACGCTGGCCTGGGCCTCCGGGGACTTTGCCATCAGCTTATGAAATAGAATCCCGGTCACGGTCGATCGCCCGCCGGGAAGCAGCAGGTCTGCGACTGCTCCCTCCAGGGAGGAACGGTTTTCCGGGCCGCAGACGATCACCATCGCCAGGGGATCGTCGAGGATAGCGTCCAGGCCGCGTTCAAGAGCGGGCAGATGGTAAAAATCATTGAGTTTTAACACGGAAGGATTCCTTGACGGTTACTTTTGAACAACAGGATTCACCTGATATATTTTAGCGTATCTGGCGGTTGGATGAACCATGGAATCCTGAGATATTTAGAATCCGTTGTGATTCGGGCTGTAGATGGTTTTTAAATTTTCCCCAGAATGGTGTATAGTTAACTTACCATGATGATCCGGGGAGGTAATATCCACTTATGAAGAAGAAATTGGGTTTATTGACCGCGGGGAGCGATTGTCCTGGGTTGAATGCAGCCGTGCGGGCTATTGGTAAGGAAGTCAAAGCCACGCTTGGCATGGAAGTGGTCGCCTTTCAGGATGGATTCCAGGGATTGGTCGAGGATCGCATTTTCCCCATCGACGACACTTCGTTTTCGGGGATTCTGGCAACCGGGGGCACCATTCTCGGAACAAGCCGCGACCGGCCGCAACGCCTGTTTGTGGCAGGCAAAGGAGATATCGATGGGACTGAAAATGCTCTCCAGACCATCGAAAAGCATCACCTGGAAGGCCTGGTGTGCATTGGAGGGAAGGAAACCCAGGAGACGGCTTATTACCTGATGGGCAAAGGGGTGAATGTGATTACCCTGCCCAAGGCGATTGATAATGATATCGCCGCGACAGAAACGACCATCGGTTTTGCCACCGCCCTGGAAACTGCCACGGAGTCGATCGATCGCCTTCACAGCACGGCGCTCAGCCATCACCGCATCTTGATCGTCGAGCTGATGGGGCGAAATAGCGGGTGGCTCACCCTGGGCGCAGGGATGGCCGGCGGAGCGGATGTGATCATCATCCCGGAAATACCCTATAACGCCGAAAAAATCGCTGAAGCGATTTCCGTGCGCACCCATGCACGAAAAAATTTCAGCATCATAGCGGTCGCTGAAAATATCATCCCCCAGGAATATGTCTCGTTTTTTGGTCGCCTGGAAAGCGCCAATGCTCGCATCCGCGTTGGGCGGGAACGCGAGAGTGTTTCTGGTCAAATCCAGGGGTTCAAGAACCAGTATCGTGGCAGCACCGCCTACCTGGCCAATCGCCTTGAAAAGTTTACCGGGTTGGAAACACGTGTTGCCATCCTGGGTTATATCCTGCGGGGCGGGGCGCCTTCAGCCGGCGACCGCTTGCTGGCAACTCAATTGGGCACGGCGTGTATCTCTCTGGTCGCCGATCACCAATATGGCGTCATGGTGGGTATCCACCAGGGCCTTCCTGTCCCCGTGCCGCTTAAACAGGTGGTGGGTGTCCCGAAACCGGTGCCTATCAATCACCCCTGGATCCTGAGCGCCAGGCGGGTTGGCACCTGTTTCGGTGAATAATCACAGGTCTTAACGCTCGAATAAACCTGGCGCTGCCAGGTGAAAAAATCATCATCCAAATTAGAATACGGAGGATTGACAATGATACCCAAATTGACTTTTGGCCGTACCGGACACGAAAGCACCCGCACGCTTTTCGGAGCTGCTGCATTATCCTCAGTAACCCAGACCGAGGCTGACCACGCCATGGAAGTGTTATTGAAGTATGGCGTTAACCACATCGATACCGCGGCGTCTTACGGCGAGGCAGAATTACGCATTGGCCCCTGGATGCCTCGTTACCGCAATCAATTCTTCCTGGCCTCAAAAACCGGCGACCGCACTTACAAAGAAGCCCGGGAATCTATCCATCGCTCATTGGATCGGCTGAAAACCGATCACCTGGATCTGATCCAGTTGCATGCAGTCATCGAAGACGAGGAATGGGAAACCGCCTTAGGCCCCGGCGGGGCGTTGGAAGCCGCGATTGAAGCCCGCCAACAAAAGCTGGTACGCTTTATCGGCATCACCAGCCATAGCTTACGCGCCCCCCTCATCCACAAAAAGAGCCTGGAAAGGTTTGATTTCGACTCGATTCTGCTGCCCTATAACTTTATGCTGATGCAAAACCCGGACTACGCGGCTAATTTTGAGGCCATCTACCAGCTTGCCCGGTCGAAAAATGTCGCGATCCAGTTGATTAAAACCGCCCAACGCCGCCCCTGGGATCGTCCAGAAGATTCATCCTCGCATTTCGCTGCCACCTGGTACGAGCCTTTTACCGATCAATCTGCCATCGATTTATCCGTTCAATGGGCCATGGGACGTGAAGGGGTATTTCTCAATACCTCCGGTGATATCCATGTCCTGCCCAAATTCCTGGATGCCGCCAGCCGGTTTACCACCCCGCCATCCGCTGAAGCCATGCAGGCCATGTTGCAAGCCCAGAAAGCTTCGCCCCTCTGGGTCTAGACGCGGCCCGGCTCTGCTTCTGGCGCCAGCCAGCCTTCGTATACCCTGAGAAGGACCACGCCGCCCACGGTCATCAGGCTTCCTACTACCTGGGTCGCCGTCAAGGTTTCCCCCAGAACCAGGAAAGCCGTGACCGTGGTGAATGCCGGTTCCAGGGTGGCGATCAGGTTGACCACGCTGGAAGGGAGATAGGTCAGGCTGACGTTATACAGGCCGAAACCTGCCAGGGTTGGCACAGCCGCCAGCAAAAACAATATCCCCCAACCCTGCCAGGCCTGGCCAAGTGAAAAATAGCCATTGAGGGCTGCGGCGGTGCCTGGTATCCGGCCACCCCCTACCAGGTTGATGGCAAGCAGGAACAGGGAGGCAAATCCGAAGGTATAGAGCAGTGAGCTCCAAGGGTTTAAGCCGCGTTGGGATGCTGACCGGCCGAGCAAGCTGTACAAGGCGTAGCACAGCCCGGCTATCACGCCGGTGACGACGCCAGCCAGGACTCCATGGCCGTTTACCTGCCACGCTCCTGGCAGGAAGGCGCCTGACACGTAACCGCAACCGGCCAGGCTGACCAGCACGGCAACAGCCTTGCCCCAGCTCATTCTTTCCTTCAAAAGCCACCAGCCGAGGATGGCAGTGAATCCTGCCGAACAATAAACCAGCACCGTCGCGACAGCGGCCCCATTGATGGCTACCGATAACGTCCAGAAGGCGTTGAACACGGCCAGGACGGCGCCATATCCTACCAGGTAGGGCAGGTGTCGCCGCGGGACTCGCCACAGGCCAGCTTTCCCCCAAAACAGGATGGGTAACAGGGTCAGAAACACGAAAATATCCCGCCAGAGCGCCAGCACCAGCGGTAAAACCTGGTAGGACTGGGTCAGGTACCGGATGAAAATAGAGGTGGTGGATAAAAATGCCGCGCTGCACACCGCCAGCAGGTAGCCGCGCGTTTCGTAAGCAGCCCTTCGAGCCATGCCAATCAGTCCGCCAGAACCAGGGTCACCGGGCAGTGGTCAGATCCCATCACCTGGGTGTGGTGCACCACATCCACCACCCGATCCACCATGGGCTGAGAAACCAGGAAATAATCCAGGCGCCAGCCGACATTTTTAGCCCGCGCGTTGGTGATGTAAGTCCACCAGGTGTATTCTACCCGGTCGGGATACCTCGATCGAAATACATCGACCAGCTGGTGGTTCAAATAGATGTCGATCCAGGCTCGCTCTTCGGGTAAAAAACCGGTATTTTTAGCATTTTCCCTGGGATGCTTCAGGTCAATCTCGTTGTGTGCGGTGTTGAAATCGCCGCAAAGGATGACGGCTTCTCCGCGGGCGTGGTGTTGGTCAACCCGATCGAGCAGGCTGGCGTAAAAATCCAGCTTGTAAGATACGCGCCCCCCATCCCGTTGTCCGTTGGGAAAGTAAATGTTATACAGCCAGAAGGCGGGATAACGATACCCGATTACCCGGCCTTCCACATCGAACTCCGGAATTCCCAGGCCAATCGAATTAGTTTCAGGTTTAATTCGCGCCCAGGTCGCCGTGCCGCTATACCCTGGCCGGTCGGCCGGGTTCCAGGCCAGGTGCGGATAAGCCCTGGCAATTTCATCCAGCCTGGCCGGATCGAGCTGTTCCGGCCGGCTCTTAATTTCTTGCAGGCAGAGCACATCAGCATCTAAAATGGGAAGGCTGGCCAGCAGTCCTTTGCTTAAGCCCGCTCGCAGTCCGTTAATGTTCCAGGTCGTGATGCGCATATCGTTTTTTATACCGCCATCTTGGTCCGATCATTTCCACGATTATAATAGTAAAAAATATTCTGACAAGAAGAGGCATTGCCATGACCCTTTCCCCTATCCTCATTGAGGGCGATTTCCATCCCGACCAAGAAAAAACGTACGTACACCTCCCGTTCGACATCCCGGCTGGCATCACGCGCCTGGATGTGGAGATAGCGTATACCGATAAAATCAGCGCTGAACCGATGGTCGAGGGCGGCAACACGATCGACCTGGGCCTTTTTGATGAAAGGGGCAATGGTTGGATGAGCCCTGGCTTTCGCGGATGGAGCGGGAGTGAGCGCCTCCATGTCTTTATCTCAGAAAACGACGCGACGCCCGGCTACCTGGCTGGGCCGATCCATCCGGGACGGTGGGTTGTCCACCTGGGCCTATACAAGCTAGCGCCTCGCGGATGCCATTACCGCATCCAGGTCAGGTTAACTGAAGGCGCCTCAATACCTGTCGATCCGCCGGTAGACCTGCCAGCCGGCGACCTCCCGGCTTCGCCCATCCCTGGCGAGCATCATGCGCCGTGGCTGCGAGGTGAGCTTCACTGCCATTCTTACCATAGCGACGGCCGATTAAGTCCAGATGAAGTGGTTGCCCTTGCGCGTAGCAAAGGGCTGGATTTCCTGGCTCTGACCGACCACAATACCATCGCCAGCCAGCGGGCGCTTGCGGCGTGCAGCGATCCAGGATT
>JAJYIW010000008.1 GCA_021789855.1 Chloroflexota bacterium
CCTAAGAGTGGCTGATGGCTATCACCCCCAACAGGGCTGGTCAGCCCCACCACAATCACGCCGCCCGTGACCAGCGCCAGCCCCAGGATCTGGCGAAGGTTCAGACGCTCGTGGAGAAAAACGACCGCCAGGCCGGCCGTCAGGGCGGGCGTACAGGACTGGATCAGCACGGTACTGCTGATGGAGGTATTATTTAAGCCCACGTTTTGAAGGGTGTAGAAAAGCGCAGTTCCTGTCAGGCCCAGGAGCAGGTAATTGGGACGGAGGATGGATGCAAGGCGAAAACCCCGCCGGGCAGAAACCAGGTACAGAGCAATAAAAGCAATGACAAAGCGCAGCCCGGTTAACACCAACGGGCCAATTTCACGCAAAATGACCTTCGTGACCAGGAAGGTCGATCCCCAGATTAAAAGGGTGACAAAGAGAGCCACATACCCACGACGTCTGTTCATGAGCGGTTATTATACCGGTTAACTTCTATTCTCCCACCCGCTGGCGCTTTTCATGATCACCCATCCATAGGTGGGACTGACCCCGCCAGCGTGATGGGCGCCAGGTTATACCCCCAGTACCTGGATACCGCTTTGTTCCACTTCTTCCCCAATATGCGGGTCCCAGCCGCCGAAAGTCTGGGCCGCCAGCCGCAGGTGACCGACGCTGTCCGGTGTTCGCCCTCCGGCGAAGGCTGCAAAGGCATCCAGCGAAACCGTGTCTTCGCTGGCCATAGCCAGGCCTAACCCGGGATACACGTGAGTTCTATCCGTGGCCGTCTCCAGGCGGCCAAAGGAATGCACGACTTCGACTATCCCTTTGAGCGAAAACAGGCTGCGGTATATCTTGTTGATATCCACAATGCTCTGATCCAGCAAGGTATCATTTTTGCCGTGGTATTTTCCCCGACTCGGGCCGGGAATCAGGCCAAACAGGTTCTTGATGGAGAGGGAAACCCCCAGGGGATAAAAGATGATCTTGTGTTTCGCCAGGCTCAATAATGAACCGCCGCGCATCTCATAGAGCCGCGCCGGGATCTTGGCATACAGGTCTTTTTGCTCGACCGGCGCGAACTTCGCCTCGACCGCCGCCTGGATCAGCGCCGGGTCAGCGGCCCTCCCAGCCCAGATCTCTTCGGTCAGGTTCAGGTAGGCCACATGGTGTTTGGCCAACACCCGATCCATGCCCGTATGCTCCAGGAACCAGCGATCCCCCTGGCGCAGGTTAGTTTTGGTCAGGCCAGGTGACGCCTGCTGGTGCAGGGTCTCCTCATTTCGCGCCCACCCGTGGCTCTCAATGACCAGCTTATCTCCGGGGATGGCGGCCAGGGTCCAATCCAGAATTTGGGCTTCGGTGAAACATTCGACCGTGCCCCAGTTGGGTTTGATCAGCACAGGCGGTTTCAAGTTCAAGGCTATGATCAGCGCAGAAAAACTTTCTGCGGTGACCTGAGTTTCAAGGCTCACTTTTCCATAGCGCTTCATCCGATCCAATCTCCCTTCACCCGTGGTGTGCGATTCAATCCCGTATGATGCAATCATACCTGTTTTATTTTGACAGCGCAACAGGTTCACCCGAACCAGCCCGCCGCTCAGCAATTCACCTTAATTCGATGGTTATTGCCTATTTCATCTCCTGGCCAAATAAAATATAATTTGGGGAAGGAGTATCGCCCATGATCCATACTGACGTCATCATCGTAGGAGGAGGGCCGGCCGGCGCAGCCTGCGCCTGGCAATTAAAACAGCACGGTATCGATTGCCTTGTGCTGGATCAGGCCCGCTTTCCGCGTTTTAAACCCTGTGCGGGCTGGATGACACCCGAGGCCGTGAATTCGATCCAGCTCAAAAAGGCGGATTACCCTTACAGCTTTACTACCTTTCGTTCCCTGAAAATTGCGATAAAGGGGTTTAAAATAAACCTCCATACCGCGCAATATGCGATTCGCCGGGTGGAATTTGATGACTGGCTGTTGCGCCGGTCAGGTGCGCCGGTGCAAGAACATACGGTGAAATCCATCAGCCGTGTTGGGGATCGATACGTCGTGGACGACGAGTTTTCAGCCACCTACCTGGTGGGCGCGGGTGGAACTTATTGCCCCGTTTATCGAACTTTTTTTAAAGAGGATTCCCCTAAATCCCGTGAAGCGCTTATCGCCGCCCAGGAAGAGGAGTTCCCCTATCCCTATACCGACAGCAATTGCTGGTTGTGGTTCCTGGAAAATGGCCTGCCCGGTTACGCCTGGTACGTGCCCAAGGCTAACGGCTATGTCAACGTGGGCGTCGGCGGGCTGGCGCAGCAACTGCATGACAATGGCGATAACCTCAAGCGCCACTGGGCACTGTTGGTTGAGAAGCTGGATAAACTTGGGCTGGTGCGCAACCACGAATATCAACCCAGCGCCCACAGTTATTACCTGCGCCGCGACGGGGGAAAAATTTACAAGGACCACCTCTACCTGGTTGGCGATTCCGCCGGGCTGGCCACGGCTGACATGGGGGAAGGCATTGGCGCAGCCATCCGCAGCGGGCAGCTGGCTGCCGACGCGATCGCGACAGGCGGCGTGTATTCGGTCAAAGCGATATCCAGATATTCGTTCTGGCCCCCCTTGAGCAAAGTACTGACTTCGTTAGGCTCCTCCCATACCAGCTCGCAGAGACAAAAAAACTGAAATCGTCCTGCCGTCGTTTCCAAAATGATTAATCAGGGCCAGGCGCAGCGGATGAGCAACTTCACCCGTTGCGATGGGTTTTAATTTTCGGTAGTTTAGTGGTATTCAAAACAAAAAGGAGTCATTGTGGGCCAACCGTTTTACGATTACGTCATCATCGGCTCCGGTTTCGGCGGTGCGGTATCCGCCATGCGCCTGGCTGAAAAAGGGTATTCCGTCCTGGTGCTTGAAAAAGGTAAACGCTTTCGCGATGAAGATTTTGCTCGCACGAACCTGGCCTTCTGGAAATACCTGTGGGCGCCGGCCATTCGCTCCTTTGGCATCCTGCAGATCAGCCTGCTGAAGGGCATGATGGTGCTGCATGGCGCAGGTGTGGGCGGCGGCAGCCTGGGGTATGCCAATGTGCTGGAAATCCCCCCAGAGGACACCTTTAAAACGGCACCCTGGAATACGCCCATTCCCTGGGGGGACGTGTTGGCGCCCCACTATGCCACAGCCAGGGCCATGCTGGGCGTCACACCCAATCTGCGGTTATGGAAAGCCGACCGGACGATGGCCGAGATCGCCGGCGAGCGCGGCCAGGAAGATACCTTCCGGCCTACGGACGTCGGTGTTTACTTCGGCGTCGCGCAAAAAAACGTGCCCGATCCTTTCTTTGGCGGCAAAGGCCCCAGCCGCACCGGTTGCCGGTTCTGCGGAGGATGCATGGTTGGCTGCCGTTACAATGCCAAAAACACGCTGCCTAAGAATTACCTGTATTTTGCCGAAGCTTTTGGAGCCGAGATCCGCCCTGAATGCCAGGTCGATTGGATATTGCCCCTCGCGAAAAAAAACGGGGCCGCGCCGGGCTATGAAATAGCCTGTTCCAGCTCCACGCACTGGCCAGGCCGGGCCAGGGAAAAAGTGCACGCGCACCATGTGATCGTCGCCGGCGGCGTCCTGGGTACCCTGAAGCTGCTGTTGGATTGCCGCGACCGCTATGCAACCCTGCCGGAGCTCTCACCGCGCCTGGGACAGCAGGTGCGTACCAATTCTGAAGCCCTGCTGGGCTCGGTAGCGCGCGGCTCTGACGTGGATTACTCAGAGGGCATCGCTATCCCGTCCATTTTCCGCGCTGACGAGGTAACCCGCATCGAGCCGGTGCGCTACCCGGCCGGTTCAGACTTGATGAAGATGCTGGCGGCGCCGTTGATTTCAAACGGCGACCCGGTTCCGCTGCGGATGGTTAAAACGCTCGCCTGGATAGCCCGTCACCCCCTGGATTTTGTCCGGGCGCAGATACTCCCCGGGTGGGCCAGGCGCACCACGATCATTCTGGTGATGCAAAACCTGGACAATGCCTTGCGGGTCAAGCTTGGGCGCAGCCTGTTGACTTTCTTTAAGCAAGGTCTGGTGGCCGAGCCCTATAACGGTCACGCCATCCAGGCTCGGGTAGACGTAGGGCACGACATCACCCGCTCCTTTGCTGAGAAAACGGGGGGCGTTCCGTTGGGATCCATCGGTGAGAACCTGCTCAATTTACCCACCACCGCCCATATTCTGGGCGGCTGCCCGATCGGCAAAACCTGGGAGGAGGGGGTGGTCGACGAAAATCTCGGCGTCCACCGGTACCCGGGCCTGTATGTCATCGACGGATCCATCTTACCGGGCAACCCTGGGGTTAATCCATCCCTCACCATTACCGCCCTGGCCGAATATGCGATGAGCAAAATCCCGGCTCAGCCTGGCCGCAGCCAGGCCTCATCTGGCCTTGTGCCTGGGACTACCCGCTCCCTGTCAGCAGGATAGCCCCTGCCACCGGCCGCCCGGCTTAGCATATAACACTCATCACAAGATTCACCAGGGAATAGGGGTAGCTCATTGAATGATCATCGAGGTCATGGTCAACGAACCGGCCAGGGCTACGTCATTGAAGAAGGTGACCGACTCGTTTTCGCCTTTCAATGCCAGGCTATACAGCATGGGCAGGTAATGCTCAGGCGTTGGGATGGCCATCTGGACGGCGTTACCCAATTTCCTGTAATCGATCAAGGCCTGGTGCTGATTTTCCAGGATTAATTTCTTGAACAGGTCGTTGGCTTCGATCGCCCAATCCAATCCATAAGGGACATTAAAATCCTCGACCGTGCCATTGCGGAACACCACCCGGCGAAGGTTATGCACCATATTCCCGCTGGCCAGGATCAGCACGCCCTCCTCGCGCAATGGCGCCAGTTCTTTCGCCAGGTCATAATGGTATTGGGCTGGCGCATCATGGTTCAGGCTCAACTGGACCACCGGAATATTCGCCTGCGGGTACATGACATGGAGAATGCTCCAGCAGCCGTGATCCAGACCCCAGCTCTGGTCTGGCTCTACCCTGGCATGGTGGACGATAGACTGCACCCGGCTGGCCAACCAGGGACTGCCCGGGGCCGGGTATTGAACGGCATAAAGCTCGGGAGGGAATCCCCCAAAATCATGGATGGTGCGGGGCTGCTCCATGGCCGTGACGCCGCTCCCGTGGGTTTCCCAATGGGCCGAGATGCACAGGATGGCCCTGGGTGCCGGCAACTTCTTGCCCCATTCACCCCATTCTCTCGACCAGGGATTATCTTCGATGGCATTCATCGGGCTGCCATGCCCGATAAAGAGAACTGGCATACGCTCGCTGGCTTTATTCGGCTCGTTCTGCCGCTTGTTTTCCGGGATTACCATAATAACTCCATATCTTCCCCTTGCTGACCGAAAGGTTAAGCCGAGAGGAAAATTATTTATTTCCCGCTCAAGATTATAATCTATGTACCAACATAAAAGTCATGAAAGGTGAACCCTGATAATGGATAAGACCTTATGGTCAGGATGGTCACCCACGAATTATAAAAAATATGGGCGTATAATGTAGTAAAAAGACAGTTCGCCGAAAGTATCTTAACATACGAATAACACAAAAAGGCAAATTGCTTGAGTGATTGGTCGTTTTTCTAGATACACTTTGTTGAATTTCATTCGGCCAATCACTTAAAGGGTGTGGTAAGGTCCAATATTACCGGAAGGTAAGAAGCATCTCTGCCAGATGATTTTAGAATTCAACCTTACGAATGTAGAGATGTCCTCTTCTCTACATTCGTATTTTAACCATGTAGCTTGCATAGGGGTGATGGATCATTGATCAGCTTAATCAAATCCGGACTCAAAATAAATGGATAAGGTAGAAAACCGAACACTTCCTTTGGCAATAAAAAAGCTGTTTGAAGACCACCCATCCCTCGGGCAAATTTTACATAACATCCAGCAAGTGGTCTGGCTGCTTGATCTGAGGACCGGCGACATCCTCTATGTCAGCCCGTCGTTTGAGACCGTTTGGGGCCGTACCCGTGAAAGTCTTTATGCCGATCCGTTAACCCTCATCAAAAACGTCCATCCCGAAGACCGGGTAAAAGTGATGTCGGCCAGTCCAGACGATATCCGCAAGGGCATGGACCAATCCTACCGGATCATCCGTCCAGATGGCAGCCTGCGTTGGATCTCTGCTCATACATTCTTATTTCATGGAGAATCGTCGGATGTTTCCTATCAGATCTGTATTGCCCAGGATATCACCGAACAGAACCAGCTTGATCGGACATTACGAAAGGCCCTGGATCGTTCTCACGAGCAGTTTACTCTTAGCCAGCGGATGAGCCTGGCGCGAAAACCAGAAGCGGTGCTCAAAACGCTGATGTCTGCCTCAGAACTTCGCCCCGCAAAACGCGCCTTTATATTATTTTTTGATTCCCCGATGGATGGTCTCTCCCACGAGATTGAGGTGATTACTTCCTGGCCATCCGCTTCTAACCAGACCGATCTCCATTCAAACGAACAGGCATCCCAGACCAGCCTGTTCGAGGACCTGGCTTCGTTGGAGCTTTTCCATCCTTCCAGGCCGGTGATTGTCTCAGAAATCTCAAAAGACCAACGCCTGACACCCGCGGTACGGGATCTATTGGTCGAAGCGCAAATCGAAACAATCGCTATTTTCCCCCTGGTGGCTTTAGGAAACTGGCTGGGCTGTCTTTTGGTGTTTTTCCCCACAGAAAAGCATTTCGAACCGATTGAGCTACGCCATATCAAGGTGTTGGTCGATCAGGCCACCATCACTTTGTATAATCTCCAACTGCTGGAGATCGAAGCGGAATCCCGCCATGAGGCGGAGCGGGCCAACGAAATAAAAACCCGTTTTCTAGCCATGATTTCACATGAGCTTCGCACTCCTCTGACCTCTATCAGGGGTTTTACCACCACGCTTCTCGCGGAAGATGTGGTCTGGGATCCCGAAGAGCAGCGTGATTTTATTCAAACGATTGAAGAGGAGGCCAACCAGCTCCAGGAGCTGATCGACCACCTGCTAGATCTTTCTCGCCTGGAGGCAGGAAGGCTCCCCGTTGTGATGGAATCGCACACCCTCCAGGAAATCATCCAGGGCGTGCTCCCCCAATTTCAAGTCATGACCCAAAAGCATGTCCTTACTTTACGCCTGCCACCTGATTTACCCCCGGTGTTTGTGGATGCAAAACGTATCGCTCAGGTGTTGGTCAATCTGGTGCAGAACGCCTCTAAATACTCCCCTGAAGCGACTGAAATCATACTTGCAGCCAGTGTCCGCGGTAGTTTTGTCAATGTGAGCGTGAGCAATCAAGGACCTGGGATCCCACCGGCAGACCGTAAACGCGTGTTCCAGGCGTTCCAACGAGGTATTCACGAAGATGATAGCGGGAGTAAAGGCGCCGGGTTAGGCCTGGCTATCTGCAAGGGGTTGGTTGAGGCCCATGGCGGCCGGATCTGGATCAAAAGGCAAACCGATCCTGGAACAACCATTACTTTCACTATTCCACTCGTTCCGCAAAAAACATCGGCCATTGCTCCGGAAAAGGCATAATCAATTTATGGGAAATATATTAATTGTCGAAGACGATCCTAACATCCGCAAGCTGGTGCGGGTTAACCTGGTAAAACGCGGGTATACAGTCAGTGAAGCGGCAGACAGCCACCAGGCAATGACCTTATTCCAAGAAGTTCCCGTTGACCTGGTTTTGCTGGACCTGGTGCTCCCTGGTCTTTCCGGGGTGGATGTGTGCCTCTGGATCCGAGCGCGATCGGATGTGCCTATCATCGTGGTGAGCGCCCGGTTGGAAGAAGATCTTAAGGTCGCAGCCCTGGATGCAGGCGCGGATGACTACGTCACCAAACCGTTCGGATCAGAAGAGTTACTGGCGAGGGTACGTGCTTTCTTGCGCCGGTCCTACACCGCCCCAAACACATCTGATACGAAAATCCAGATCGGCGAACTGAGGATTGACCTGGAAGCGCGGCGAGTGTTCATTGGCGATGAAGATCTGCATCTGACCCGGACGGAATACGCCATCCTGGCTGAACTTGCCGGGCACATGGATGCGATTGTGACTCATGATGAGTTGATCGCCCAGGTTTGGGGACCGGAGTATCGGGGGTCAAACCATTATTTACACAACTATTTGGGACGCCTGCGTAAAAAATTGGGGGATTATAGCGGTCTTCTCGAAACCATACCCGGTAGGGGTTATAACCTTCATTCGAAGGTAGAGCCTTAACCGTCCACGTCCAGATTAATAGACATTTAATAGGGTATATCAAGGACATCGGGAGATCGGATCTCGTACGATAGTCTTTATCAAGAACAATCTTTTGAATCGAAAGCAAAGGTAAAATGGAAACAAAACTTTATATAGGTAATATGGCGCAGGAAACAACGGAGCAAGATTTGCGCACGATGTTCAGCGAGGCGGGTACTGTGGGATCGGTTGAAGTGATCATGGACCGCCAAACGGGTAAACCGAAGGGATTCGCCTTTCTAACGATGAGCAGCCAGGCTGAGGCCGAGAAAGCCATCAGTATGTTCGATGCGAAAGAAGTGAACACCCGGGCGCTTAAGGTCAACATCGCCAGGCCTCGTGAAGAACGGCCGGCCATGGTGGGGCGCGTAAACACGCATTAAGTTCTCAGGATATCAGAAGCGATCAACCTTCTGAGGCTGAATCACATCGACACCTCCCGAAAATAAAATCGGGAGGTGTCGTGTTTGTGGGAAACGAAATAGTTAGGAATTTAATAGATTTTCACCAGGACATAGATAGGTCTTATCTTGTACGATAAGAATTAGGAGTTTTTAGCCGTTATCTTCCGATCATTCGTTGGGGCTAAAGATAACTAAAATATCGAGGAGGTGCATACACATGTCAAACGAGATTATCAAGAAGAAAATTAAAAGATTGCCCAAAGGACAGCGCACCCACGTGCGGAGGCTGAAGCAAGAAGCCCGCAAATCTGGTATCGTTTACCGGCCGGCCAGCCAGTAGGGTTCCGTCAAACCCGATTCTATCCGTTCGATGGTCGATAGGCAGAACGCTTTACGTCCTGTCAAAGATGACCGAAACGCCTTTCAATATGTATATTCATCTTTGACCGGGCAGTAGCCAAAGTTTTATTTAATAATAGAGGATAAACATGGCACGTACTAGTTTCTATGGACATAAAAATGTGGATGTTACCATCCAGCCAAACATTGGATTGGATGCCAGTTCCCGTCAATCTGTCGTGGAAATCCTCAACCTGCTCCTCGCCGATGAAGCCGTTTTATCGTTCAAGACCCATAAGGCCGACGGACACCCAGGCGAAGACGGAGGCTCTGACCTGCAATCTTTATACGATGCCCAATACAAACAGATCCAAGACATCCTGAAAGAAATCGCGGAACGAGTCAGCATTCTGGGCGGGTCGGACCCCAAAAGTCTTGAAGAATTAATCGATTCGGCCCGATTAGATAGTAAGCCCAATGATGCCCCGGGCATCCTGCATATTCTAGGTGATCATGAAGCCTTCATCAGATTCCTTCGAGAAGATGCCCAGAAATGCTCTGAACTGTATGATGATCAGGGTACCTTTGCACTCCTGGTTAGTGTGATGTGCCTTCATGAAAAAATGGCCTGGATCCTGCGATCCAATATTACCTCAGGTCAGCTTGACCAAGGAAAACGGACACAATAAAGGACTTGCGGGGGGGCCTGCTAAGCTGACCGCCATGAGCTGGTGGAAATATCCAAGATACAAAATGATTTGAGGTGTGTAATCCTATGGAAACAAAGCTTTATGTAGGGAATCTTTCTTACGAAACAACCGATTATGATCTACGCAGCCTGTTTGCCCAGGTTGGAACGGTCAATGAGGTCACTCTGATAAAAGACCGCGACACAGGCAGCTTCAAGGGATTTGCGTTTGTTACGATGAACAGCCTGGAAGTCGCCAATAAGGCCATTGACTGGTTCAATGGGAAAAACCTTGGCAGTCGTAAATTGAAAGTAAATTTGGCCCGTCCTCGCGAGGAACGGTACCAGAACAATTACGACAGCAGCCAGCCGGGTGGTTATGGCCACAATTCCCAAAACCAGGGTGGCTGGCGATAGCAGAAATCTCTATGATGGGCCTGTTTTCGGACCTTGCTCAGATCGAGCAAGGTCTTTTTTATCAGGAGCATCGATTTGTTAGTTATTTTATAGGTTGTATAAGGGACATAGATCGCTCCTTTCGAATACCATAGTAGTAATGAAGCGAAAAACGATCTTGAGAAAGGAGATACCCATGGAACACAATCGAAATGACGGCCACAACACAATCCTCCAGGTCATCACCCAGCCGAATATCGGTCTGGATAATGATGTGCGTCGTTCGGTTGTGGATATGCTCAACATCACATTGGCCGACGAGGCCCTTCTGAAAACAAAGACCCGCAGCGCCCATTGGAACGTTCGCGGTGTCGATTTTTTAAAATTGTATACTCTTTTTGAGACTCAATACCAATTGCTAAACAACATATCCGACGAGATCGCTGAGCGGGCCCGGATGCTGGGTGGTGTGACCATCGGCAGTCTTGAAGAATTTCTCAATCATACCCGGCTGGAGGAACAGCCCGGGGTCGCGCCAGACATCCTGCACCTCTTAGCCGATCAAGAAGCCTGCATACGTTTCTTGCGCGAGGATGCTCGATTATGCACGGAGAATTTCGAGGACGAAGGCACATACGAATTGTTGGTAAGGGTGATGCGTATACACGAAAAGATGGCCTGGATGCTCCGTTCACAAATCGAAAAGGAACCCGATCAAGGCGAAAGCCAGTAAGGGATTTTTAAGCATGAATAATCATCAAATTTATTGGCTTACTCCAGGAGAAGTACGGTTTATACCCGGTAGTAAGCCGAAGAATCTAATAGAGAGAAGAAGAAATGACAGATTATAGAGATGTAAGAACCACACAACATGAACAGGGGCGAGAACAGCGAGTCGCCACTTTTAAAGTCACCCAGGTAGTCTGGCTGCTGCTGGGCCTGCTCGAAACCGTGATTGGACTGCGGGTAATTTTCAAGTTGATCGCGGTCAATGGAGCTAATTCATTCGCGGCGCTCCTTTATAACGTGACCAATCTTTTCGTGGCTCCCTTCACCAGTTTGGTGAAAGCCCCGGCATCTGGCGGCATGGTTTTAGAAATTTCTTCCATCATCGCCATGGTCGTTTACCTGCTGATCGCCTGGGGTCTTGAACGGATTATCTACGTGCTGTTCTACCGCCCGCAGGGACCTGTGACCGTCAGACAGACCATGGTTGCCGAACATACCCCTGCGCAAGCACCCCTGGATGTTCGCCAAACGGTAACGACCGATCGCATTACGACTCCAAAATAGGGAAATTTTATGAACGAAGATCAAGAAATCAATGCTGTGGCTGTGGATCGCCGTGAAGAAACCTTGGTCACCCGCCACCCCGGCTATGTTGCGACCGAGCAAATGGTGCGCGATGTCGCTGCGGAACGCCGGATGGGAATGTTCCAGCTTTACCGCATCTTTTGGAGCATTCTGGCCTTTCTAGAAATTTTACTGGCCTTACGCTTCGTTCTGAGATTGATTTCTGCCAATGCGGAAAGCGGGTTTGGCATGCTCATTTACGGGGTCACGGGCCTGTTCGTTGCGCCGTTCAACGGGTTAATTTCGACGCCCACTCCCGGAGGATCAGCCATCGAAGTGACTACGCTCATTGCCATGGCCGTCTATGCGCTGATCTTTTGGGGAATCGGATATGTCATCGGATTGGTAGCGGACCTTATCTTGCCAGACTCACGCTCGTTTTTCACCCGCACAACCCGTCAGCAGACGCCAGGCGGTGAAGGAAACGTACGCACCACTCACACGACCATCTCCAACGGCAAAATGTGATGCGCGGGAAGATGGCGTCAATGGCCTCTGGTGTTGTAATGGAACACCCTTTGGCTAAAACAGCAAACGCAGGAAGGGGTAGTAGACCTTCTTGTCATTTCAAACTTGCGAAGTGTTTAGACCTTTCGTAAGACAACTACAGAAAAACCTGTGAGAACAGGTACAGAGGAGGATTATTATGGGATGGCTTGCATGGATCGTGGTTGGTTTGATCGCCGGCTGGTTAGCCGGAAGAGTGATGCGAGGAGGCGGTTATGGGCTGCTGGGCGACATCATCGTCGGCGTGCTTGGTGGATTGTTAGGAGGTTGGTTGGCGACCTCTGTCCTGCATATTGGCGCCGCGGTGAGTGGAATCAACCTGGAGTCGATCCTGGTGGCGTTTGTAGGAGCCGTAATTTTGCTAGTGCTGCTACGCCTCTTGACGGGCAGTCGAAGAAGCATTTTAAGGTAGTGCTGCATCGCATCCATAAGTTCCTATCCGAAAGAATATTTTCGGATAGGTTTTTATTGTGATAAAGATGATTGAAGGCAGGTTAGTTGGCCAACTGCCCAAAACAACCTCAAGACGAGGAGGATGAATGGAAGTTCTGAAGTAGATCGCCAATCAAACTCAGCACCCGGGTAATCTCTCTATCGAGAAAAAGCCTCAATCTTCCGATCCATTACTAGCTAAGGCGCGTGCAGATAACGACACAGTTCTGAAAGAGCTAAAATCGCGAACAGGGGGTTTGAGCACCGCGGAAGCCGGCTCTCGTTCGAAACAGTATGGGTTCAACGAGATTGCGCGGGAGAAGCGCCAATCCGCCCTGATACGCCTGCTGGTTAACTTCAAGAATCCGCTAGTCATCCTGCTTTTGGTGCTGGGTTTCGTTTCATTTCTCACGGGTGACCTGCGAGCCATGGTGGTCATTTTCGCGAGGGTAAGATCGTGCTCGAGAAGCACCTGGATACCTGTGGAAATTCCAGCAATAAGGTGCTGCAATATGGCTATTTGAACAGCTACCACCATACCGGCTTGAAGAATTTGCTCGATGCTGCGATCCTCGACCATGAGGAGCTAGAAGACAGCTTGAAAGCCAAGGAAAAATATACCAAGATCGACGAAATTCCATTCGACTTTATCCGCAAGCGCATGTCGGTGATTGTAGAAGACACAACCGGATTAAATACTTTGATCTGTAAAGGGGCGGTAGAAGGGCAGCCTACGGCGGCATAGCCCATCACCACGGTGGTAGATGAGGCGATGGCCGCGCTCAGCAATCAGCCCGGCAGCCCGCCCAGCTAACCTGGACGGCGCTATTCACTTAGGGAGGGTGTGGTCGAGAATAGCAATCTGCCTGGGTGTTCCTGTTAGGATATATTGCGACCGCCATTGGCGCGTCTGAAGGTTATGGTCTCTATCTGTTAAAATACCCGGAGACGCGGTGGCGGTGGCGGTAGCTACCGCCATGTCCGGCCAGGTCGATCAGGAGCGCGACCCCCAGCACAATCCATTTGTAGCCCACAATACCTCCCTGGAAGACAAAGAGGTACGCCAGGGTCGTCCAGGGTAGGAAAATGGCGCCAACCAGCGTCCAGAGCCAGGCAGGGAAGGCCAGGCCGCCCGGCAGGATCAAATGTTTAAAAGCTAGATCGCGGACTTGCGGATTCACCAGCCACCAGATAATAATGCCGATCCGTGAAATAAGCACCAGAAAAAGGGTAGTTATACAACACATGGCTTCCTCCCAAATAAAAGTGCTAAAGAGATAATAGTACAAAATGATGCGATTGTAAAGATAGCATCACTCGCAACTGATTAAATTTATTTTAGGTTTTTTATAGGTTGTATCATGGACATTGATAGGCCGTTTCAGCTATAAAGACAGGGTGAACAAAAATCGACGACGGATTGCAGTGTTGTTGATATTAACCTTCATGGCTCAATTGCTAATGGGGTGTATCGGTATAGATACCATCACGCCTGGATATTCACCCACACCAGGTGAATTCTTGCCCACACCCGCCATGGCCGAATCGCTCATACCTGCTAACGCGCTGGCTCAGGCCACAATCGATTCTGGCCAGGGCCAGTTGCTGGATCTGTCTCGCAAGGCCACTCAAGCAGTCTATCTGGTGAACGGAACTCAGACTGCACAGGCTCAGGCGGTTCTGGATGCCCAGGCTCTGCAAAACGCTCAGACCGTGGTTACCTTGACGGCTTACCCGTTGACGGAGACTGCTAAAGCCCAGGTTATTGTAAACGCCCAGGCGACGGAAACGGCTCAGGCAGTTGCTAACATGACGGCTTATCCAATGACAGCGACTCCTTTCGCCGTGACCAAGGCCGCTCTGCTGATGCAGCAATATGGCCGAGAACAACAATCTTTCGTGAACCAGATCGTCATCCCGTTTATTCCTATCATGGCCACCCTGGATCTTTTATTGTTCATTCTCTTGATTATTTTTGGCTATCGCCGCTTTATGCTGAGGCCTCGCCCCTTGAGTACCTCACGGTTTAATGATAACCCTCGCCATTTGATCATGGTTGATAGCGTCGCATCAGACCATGATCCCCACCTTCGCCGGATTATCCCATATGAGCTCATGCCGTCCAACCCATCCGGCCTCCCCGGCAATTGTACGGTTCGCGTAGAAATTGTTAATGCGACTGAACCACCCGTAGCTCATTGGATCGCTGAGGCAGAGCGCCAATTAGCCAATGAAGGAGGGCTATTAGTATGAGCGCTAATCGTTACGTTCCTGCCGCCCAAAACGTTGCTCAAACGATCCCGGGAATCCTTGCCGAGCAGGGGCTAAATCCACTCATCAGCCGCTTTGTTTTGACCGAAACCGAGCGGGGTAATGCCTGGTTGTTTGTGGTTATGGATGACAGTATCCTAGAATCCCTCGGCTCCTATGCCGCTCCCAGTATGCTGTCCAAAATTTCCACGATCTTACACGGACATCCGGTCATTTTCAGCAACTCCTTTGGCCTGCGGTATGCCGTGCTTCTCAGTCCATCGAAATATCCTCCAGAAGCGAGCCCGACTTTTCAATTCTCTGATCACGGCTGAATTTTTCATTGGCCAGCCTTCGCGCTTAGGGGCGCACGAAATATTTTTTCATTTTATACTAAAGGGTGATCAAATGGATGTTAATTCTCTGGGTAAAAAGAAATACGCGATGCGGGCGATAAGAGCCAAGCTGATCTTTAACCCTGGTTCGGGGAAACCTGGCGAGTCGCCAATCCAATTGTTGGATGTGATCAGCGAGATGCAGCTCTGGAATATTGTCCCAGAGGCATTTCTGGTTGAGCCGGACTGTGATTTGCCAAAGGTTATCGAGGACGCCCTCGCACAGGGGATCCGGTTGTTCGTGGTATGCGGAGGTGACGGCACTATCTCGACTTCAGCCAGAACCCTGGCCGGAACCCGCGCCACATTGGGGATTATTCCCATTGGCACCCAGAATAACACCGCTCTCAGCCTGGGCATCCCATCGAATATCCCCTCCGCTATCGCCATCCTTCGCAACGGCCGGCGCATTAAAGTGGACGTTGGTATGGCCTCATGCGCAGATATAAATATGCCCTTCCTGGAAGTATGCTCGGTAGGGCTGGTTTCGACCCTTTTTCCGTCTGCCGATGATATTCAACACGGCAACCTGGCCCGGGTTGGCGATTTCTTGACCTCCCTGGTCAGTTCACCACCCGCCGAAATACATCTATTGCTGGATAGCAAGCAGGAGATCCACAATATGGGGCACATGGTGTTGGTTTCCAATATGCCTTATATCGGCCTCCATTATCATCTTGGCATGGCCACATCGCATACCGATGGCTTGCTGGATGTGCTGTTCTTCTCCGACCTGACCAAAATGGATCTGCTGGGGTATGTTCTCCAGGGAGTGGGAGAAGGCTTTCCAGAAGACCCCCGCATCCAGCACTTCCATGTGCGCAGGGTGGATATCGACACCCATCCTGCCATGCCGGTAATGGTAGATGGAACGCCATTAGGAGAAGGTCTTGTGCGGATCGAAGTGCGCCGGCACGCCCTGGCCGTGATGGTCAGCCAGCCGCCACCAGAGGTGCTGCCAGAGTCAAGCATGGATCCAGAACAGCAAATAGTAGATGCAACCCACGCCAGGAACTAAAAGCCCCCGGGTCTGGGGGCGTTTTACCCTTTGGGTGAGCCATCGCCAACCGGTTGTCCGGCTGGTCAGCCTGACGGTCAGTCTCGCTATATTTCTTGTGGTTCTACCAGCGTCCATGCGGGTTGCTTTTTGGAAAGGTTTGCTATCCCATAAGATCATTACAAGTATGCTTCTCGTTTTCAGCCTGCTGGCGATCTCTCTGGTATGGTCGACCGGCCAGCATGTAGATGCCTGGGCTTTCCTGGTCTTTAATGTGAGGGGCTCACGCCCACTTTGGTTGGACCGGCTAATGTTAGGTTTCACCCAGATCGGCAATGGAATCTTCACGGCTGCAATTGCCCTGGTTTTGTTCCTTGTAAGCGATCGCCTTCTGGCATACGAACTCATGCTGGGCACCCTGAGCTTATGGCTGGTGGTCGAGGCGGTGAAATATCTGGTCCACCGGTCTCGACCTTTCATCCGGCTTACCCAGGCGCGCATCGTTGGGCACCGGGTGGTCGGTCGTTCGTTCCCCAGCGGGCATACCAGTCAGGTCTTTTTTATGGCAACGCTGATCGCAGAACACTTTCACTCTGGCGTGTGGGTAATGTTGTTGCTGTATACCATTGCGTTGTTGGTGGGTATCACGCGCATGTACATCGGGGCGCATTACCCCCGAGATGTGCTGGCGGGAGCCATCCTGGGCACCGCCTGGGGGCTGGTGGGGGTGATTATCGACGGGTATGTTTCGAGCCAATTCTAAAATATGTAGATATTTTAGAGGTTGTATCAGGGACATAGATCGCTCTGTTCGTATATCATGATAGGGTATTCTCATCTAGAGAACACGGGTATTTATCCTGTAGACAAATGATGGCAAATGAGGTTGTTATTGTACCCGACAAACATACCCTTAGCGGTGCACATGAGTTATATCGTATAGGAGCGCATGGTAATAAACATCCACCCCTTGAGGAATTTAATAACAACCATAACCCGATTTCAAGATGCAAAATTGCATCAAACGCAAAGGATAAAGTCATGAAAAGCGAAGTAGGTTTGTGGATTGACCATCGCAAGGCCGTGATAGTCACTATAGTAAATGAGGTTGAGGTAACCCGGGAAGTAAGATCGAATCTGGAGAAACATATCCCCTTTTCCAGCGGCTCTCGTTCAAAAGCTCCCCATAAATCCCAAGGGCCAACCGCAGAGGATACGCGGGATAGGCTGTATGGTAACCATCTTGGCGGGTATTATGAGGGGATTATCTCCCTCATCCGCGGCGCCGACTCAATTTGGATATTTGGCCCTGGCGAGGCCAAGGTCGAACTCGAAACACGCCTTAAGCACGAAGACCTTGGTGGGCGAATTGTGGGGATTGACACCGTCGATAAGATGACGGACATGCAAATCGCGGCAAAAGTCCGAGGTCGTTTCTCAACTTTTTTATGAAATGTTAGAAGAGGATGATGGTAAGGTCGTAGAACAAACGGCTCAAGGAAGGTTGAATGATATAAACCGGTGCAGGAATTTACTGAGGAGATCATTTTTCGCGATGGCCCGTCTGGATTGTTCAGGCAAGAGGTAATCAACCGGACCAACCGGCGCGTCATGGCTATGATCATCCAGGAGCAATTTCCCGACCAGCCGCTCAAGTTTGGATCTTTACCAACTGGCGAAACCCAAACCCCCGACCAGATCGCAATCATACCCATCAGCGTGATGCGATATTTGACGGATCAATCAGGTTTTCTTCTCGTGGATAGCACAGAGACAAGCAAGTACGAGGCCTTTTATCCGGCGAATTTTGTCGCTCCTGATCCTGATTGGGTCCCGCCCTATCCCTATTGTTCCGAAAATGTCAGGTTTTGTGCGAAATGATTAAGACTACTGGAAATGAAAAAGAAGGCCAACCTGCGAAGCGAAGGTTTAATTTATCCATCACATCTCTGATTACCATCGCTTTGCTTGTATACGTGACCTATCGATTGATCACTGGTTTCGGTCCCGCACCGAAAACTATCCCATATAGTGAGTTCAAAAATGACTTAAATGCCGGGCAGATCAGCAGTGTCGTGATCAGCGATACGAGCATCAACGGATCGATGAGAGATGGCACAGCCTTTACGACCGTCCCTGTGCTTGATCCTGGCCTGACGAAGACATTGGAAGCTCAAAAGGTGCAAATTACCGGGCAACTGCCCAGCAATGGTGGAATTCTGGGTTTTCTATTGACCTGGATCTTGCCGTTGGCCTTGATGGTCGGGTTGTGGTATTTTTTCTTTGGGCGCAACCGGGGCGGCGGCAACCCGATGGGTAATATCTTTTCCTTTGGTAAAAGCAAAGCGCGGATCATCACCGGAGAACAAACTGGAGTCACCTTTAAGGATGTTGGCGGCGCCGGCGAGGCCATCACCGACCTCAAAGAAGTCACCGAGTTCTTGAAGAACCCGCTTCATTTTCAGCGACTGGGCGGAAAAATGCCCAAAGGTGTTCTGTTGGTTGGCCCACCCGGTACCGGAAAGACGCTGCTGGCCAGAGCCGCCGCCGGCGAGGCGGGCGTGCAGTTTTTTAACTTGAGCGGCGCCGAGTTTGTTGAGATGTTTGTCGGTGTAGGCGCCTCGCGGGTGCGGGACCTATTCAACCAGGCCAAGAAAAGCGCCCCATCAATTATATTTATCGACGAGATCGACGCCATTGGGGGCCGCCGGGCTGGAGTCGGCGCCATGGGCGCGCACGAGGAGCGCGAGCAGACCCTCAACCAGCTTCTGGCCGAGATGGATGGTTTTGAAACTTCCCGCGGGGTGATCGTGATGGCCGCTACCAACCGGCCCGAAATCCTCGATCCAGCGCTGCTCAGACCAGGACGGTTTGACCGCCAGATTATGGTCGACCTGCCTGACCGGCAGGGGCGCCTCGAAATTATCGAGATTCATGCCCGGCAGGTGATCCGCGCCGAAAATGTTAACCTGGAGGCAATTGCCCAGATCACCCCCGGGTTTTCGGGGGCGGACCTGGCCACCCTGGTTAATGAAGCAGCGTTGCTGGCTTCCCGGAATGGAAAAGACGTCGTGGAAATGAGTGATTTTGACGCGGCATTCGAACGGGTGGTGGCTGGCTCGGAGCACAGGACCCGTTCGATCACCACGGATGAAAAACGCGTGATCGCCGTGCACGAAGCAGGGCACGCGCTGATTGCCAGCTTGATGCCCAACGCGGATAAGGTGCGCAAAGTGACGATTGTCCCCCGGGGACGAGCGATGGGATACACCATGCAGCTTCCCACCAATGACCGCTACGTGCTGGGTGAAAGGGAGCTGGCAGCCCGTTTGACCGTCCTGGTGGGCGGACGGGTAGCAGAAGACCTGGAATTTGGCGAGGTTTCTACCGGCGCGGTGGATGACCTGGCGCACGCCACCGACCTGGCCCGAAAAATGGTCACAGAATTTGGCATGAGCCCGATCCTGGGGCCCGTCCGCCTGGCGTCGGATATGCAGGCGAACTATCTCAGCCAACAACTCGGCCTGGACGCGCGGGTCAGCCAGGAGACAGCCACCCTGGTGGATACGGAGACCCGCCGGATCATCGAAGAAGCCGTGGATGAAGCCAGGGGTCACCTCGAAAACCATCGAGCGGTGTTGGACCAACTGGCGGATATGTTATGCGAGCACGAAACGGTGGACGGCGCCCAGATAGACGCTCTTCTCGAGAAAATTGAATTTCAAGAACCGATCGCCGTTTAAATTGGACATGTTCTGGTTGACATAAAATCCCCCATATAGTTGGCAGTGAAGGGGCGACCACGCTCTGCTGTTGTAAAAAACCGGAGGGAAGACGAAGGATAGGGGAAACTAAGCCTTTACTTTCATAAAATCATCCTTGAAGATGACATAAAATCGGAATACAATAGGATATATTGGGTATAATTATTACTCAATAGACTATTTCAGAGAAACCCCCGCGGAAGGGGAAAGAAAAAAGGAGGGAAAATTCGGACCCTGAAAATAGAGAGATTGAGTTGTCGGCAAAGATAAATTCAGCTTATCATCTGACCACAAAGGAAAATCCAAATGAAACGATTCAGCCTATTTAGTTTTCTTGCGATTCTGGCTTTGCTCTTCACCACCTTTGGAACTCAGGCTTCGGTAACCTTCGCTGCATCCAGTCCCACATACAATATCAACACCCTGGCCGGCAAGGTGGCTTCGGTTAACGGTACAGCGGGATTGCAAATCCGCTTCTCGGCGTTCGTCGAGCAAGAGGCGCAAGACCTCTCTGCGACTCCCAACACAACCCCCATCACGCCAGCTTACGTGCTGTCCAGCCCGCTGGACGGAAATTCGGTTCTCGCCCCCGACGTGACGGTCAACCAGGATACCGCCGGCGCACCGCAAAACGAAACCGCCATGATGGTGGATCCGAATAACCCCAACCGTGTCGTCGCGGCGGCCAATGACTACGTGTCGCGCACCTGGGACTGCACCATTGACGGCGTCCCTTGCAGCGCGCTAGGCGATGGCTACTCGGGCACTTACTACTCGAACGATGGCGGCGCCACGTGGTGCTGCACCAGCACCGATCCCAGCCACCTGGGCACGCTCATACCCGGGGTCAATCGCCTCGCGGGCGGCCAATATGATGCCGGCGGCGACCCGGCTCTTGCCTTTGATAGCCAGGGGAACGTATTCTACGCTGGGCTGGGCTTTGACCGCACGGCTCCTCCGAATACGGTGGCAGTCAACCGGGGCACCTTTGATGGCAGTGGGGCATTGAGCTGGAGCCAGCCAACCTTCATTAATCCGACCACCTCGCCGTCAGTTTTTAATGATAAAGAATGGATTGGCGCGGACTGGCATGCCGCGAGCCCCTTTAAAGACCGCGTCTATGTGAGCTGGACTCGCTTTATTTTCAATCCAGTCACCGGCGCATACGTCCAATCCCCCATTTTCTTCGCCTTCTCCAGCGACCACGGCGCGACCTTCAGCGCCCCGCAGGCCATCAGCGGTAACGTATTATATGACCAGGGCTCGCGCCCGGTGGTGGGTTATGATGGCAGTGTGTACGTGTTCTTTGAAGGAGCGACACGTCACTCTACCCTGGACAGCACCTACGTGGTTAAATCGACCGATGGCGGCATGACGTTTGGTAAGCCGGTCGCGGTGGCCACCTTACAAGATGTCGTCCCACCCGCCAACGCCGTCTTCCGCGTCAACAGCTTCCCCGCGGCTGATACTTCCCCCAACGGTGATGTGTACGTGGCCTGGTCGTCTCAGGTGAAAGATTCCGATGGCAGCCTGTGCCCCACGATGACCAACAACGGCTGCCACCTGGCGACCTTCTACAGCAAGTCGACGAATGGCGGGAGCACCTGGAGCGCCCCCGCGTTGATTTTCCAGGGGCTTGATGCGATGACTCGCACCGCGGTGGGTTATACCGCCGGAGGCCTGGCCGCTCCTGCTGCGCGCCGGGTGGATACCTTCTGGCCGGCCGTGGCCATTTCGCCCTCTGGGCGAGTCTACATGTCAGCCTATGCGGCCGATGTGGTCTCTCCCTGGCAGACCTGCGCCAGCGCGCCCCCACTGCCCGTGGGCCGCATCGCCTGTAACAGCCTGGGCAGTTACATCAACAATGCCCGGCTGGATTACTTCGTAACTGACCTTACCACTACCAAGACAAACGTGGTCACAGCCAATCCGATCAACACCCGCAACGGGTTTGGCGGAGGCTTTATTGGTGATTACACCGCCCTATCCGTGGGCTCCGACAATGTGTTCCACGCCTTTTGGACCGACACCAACAACAAGCAAAATGTGGTCTGGTTCTATGGCTCTGAGTTCGTGCCCACCCTCATCAACCAGCAAGATGTGGTCACTGCCTCAGGCAACTTCTAACCGGCGTCGTTAAAGTTCTGAAGACAGCATAGTTTGCCAGTGAGGCGAACAGGCGGCCCTGTTCGCCTCACTCGATTAAGGTCCGGAGAGATGTAGCCAGGAAGGGGTTTGAGACGGATCAATCATCGGGCTGAAAAGCGGCGAAATAGGCAATCGCTTCCATGGGGGGATTGACAGGCGGGCAATCGTGGTATATACTTGCAATAATAAACCGACGGTCGGTTTATACCTTGAAGAAGATAACGATGGCCCGTTTAAAGAAAGAAGAAGAATACACCAACCGGCGCAACGAAATCCTGGACGCAGCCCAATATCTGATCCAGACCAAAGGATACGAGCAAACCTCCATCCAGGACATCCTGGACCGCTTACAAATATCCAAAGGCGCGTTCTACCATTATTTTGGATCCAAAGCGGCCTTGCTAGAAGCCGTCACCGCGCGGATGGTAGACGAAGCGGATCAGGTGATGCACCCCATCGTCCACGATCCAACCTTGCCGGCCCTGGAAAAATTCAACCGCCTGAACGACGTCATGGGCCAGTGGAAAACCGCGCGCCGGCCTATGCTCATGAGCCTTCTCCGCGTCTGGTATGCGGATGACAACGCCCTCATGCGCCAGAAAACCGTGGGAGCTCTGATCAGGCGCGTGGAGCCTTTGTATGTGGAAATCGTGCGCCAGGGTAACCGGGAAGGTGTGTTTAAAACCACTTACCCGGATCGGGTTGGGGCGGTGATCATTGCACTTATCCAGAGCTTTGGCGATGACATCACCCCGCGATTGCTGGCGGTCGACAGGCAAAAGGATGACCTGGAAAATCTGATCCACATTGCGTTAGCTTACAACGAGGCGCTGGAACGCGTGCTGGGCGCCCCACCTGGTTCAATCCGGCTAGCGGATAAAGACATCTTCGCCGCCTGGCTAGCCCCCGACGAAGAGAGCTATGAATCGATACCACGGAAGGAGAATTAGAAATGAAATTATCCCTGCGTCTGGCATGGCGCAATGTTTGGCGACACAGGCGCCGAACCGTCATCATCCTCCTTGCCATCGGCCTCACCATGGCCCTGATGATGTGGTACGATGCCATGATCGCCGGATTTGACCAGGCCATCTATGGAAACGCCATCAAGGTGCTGGGTGGAAACATCCAGATCCATGCGGTCGGTTACCGCGATAGCAAAGAACAGAACCCGCTTCTCCCACTGAGCAACGATCAACAGATTGTAGCGGACGCCTTAGCCCAGCCCGATGTGGTGGCGGCGTCTCGGCGGATCCAGAGCGGTGGAATGATCACCAACCATGTCGGCGCTTTCGGCGTGGCCATCGTCGGGATTGAACCCGAGAAAGAGGCGGCGACCAACCTGATCGCCCAGCATGTCGTCGCGGGCCGTTTCCTGACCGCCAGCGATCAAAACGTCATCTTTATTGGCAAAGGGCTGGCGGATGCCATGTCGGTCACAGTTGGCGATCGGGTGACCCTGGCAGGCCGAGCCACCCACGGCCAGATCAGCCAGCGGCCCATGACTGTGATCGGCGTCTATGATTTGGGAATGGCTGCCATCGAAAAACAAACGGTCTATGTGTCGCTGGGGGAGGCCCAGGATATGTTTGGATTGAATGGGCAAACGACCGAAGTCATTCTGACGCTCAAGCAGATCGGGCAAGAAGGCAGTGTGATCAAGGCCTTGACGCCTCAGCTTCCCAACGTGGAGATGGAATCGTGGGCGGACAGTTTTCCGGACTTGCAGGCAGCCCTCAATACAAAAACCCAGGCGATGAATGTCTTCAGCATCATCATCCTGTTGATTTCCGGCATAGGCATTCTCAACCTGTTGGTCATGGCGGTCTACGAGCGGACGCGTGAAATCGGCATCCTGGGCGCCTTTGGATTCAAGCCAGGGCAGATATCCCTGCTGTTTCTGCTCGAGGGCGCCCTGATCGGGCTGGTGGGGGCAGCTATCGGGGTGGGGCTGGGATTGCTGCTGAATACCATCCTGGGCCACGTCGGCATGGATTTTAGCAAATTTACCGGCCTGTCCGACTACACCGCGCTGATTACCACCAAAATTTACCCCTCGCTTGGGCTCGAAAAGATAGTCCAGCATGTTCTAACCGTCATCATCATCACCGTACTGGCCGCTGCAATCCCCGCTAGCGAAGCAGCACGGAATGAGCCAGCCGAAGCACTTCATTATGTATGAGGTCTGCTATGACCCAACTCTTTAAAATGGCTTTTCGTGACCTCGGGCGTAACCGTCGCCGCACCTTCTTTTCCATGCTGGCAGTAGGGATGGGACTGGCGCTACTGCTATTAATGGCTTCTTTCATCACCGGCGAGATCCAGGGTGCATTCGACCGCTCGATTAAATTGCAGAGCGGCGACATCCAGGTGCGCGCCAGGACTTACAATGAAAGCAAGGCCAGCCTGGCTTACCAGGACCTGGTGGAAAACCCCGACCAGGTTGCAGCTCAGATCGCTTCCCTCGCGCCTGTCACCGTCGCCACCCCGCGCCTGTACGCCAGCGGCATCATCGTCTCAGGAGACAATTCGACCGGCGTACAGGTGGTGGGCATTGAGCCAGCCTCTCCGGCCAACGCGCCCTTCCGCGACGCGATGGTCAGCGGGCAGTTCATCACCGCCGACGACCGCGCTGGCATCCTGATCGGGCAATCCCTGGCCAATAAAATAGGCGTGAAAAGTGGGGATACGGTCAATTTAATGGTCAACACCTCCAATGGGGGCATTAGCCAGCAAAACTTTACCGTCCGGGGAATTTACAACACCCACACCCCGGGTTACGACGATACCACCATCTTCATGCCGCTGGCTAAAGCCCAGGCCATCTCCGACACCCAAAACTACGCCAGCACCATCTTTGTCTTGCTCAAGAACAAAGATCAGGCTAACGCCGTGGTCAACGCCTTACAAGGCAGCCAGTACCAGGTGCAAACCTGGATCCAGATGAACGATTTAATTTACCAGACGGAACAGTTAAGCAATGCCTATATGTGGCTGCTTTACCTGATCGTCCTGGGAATCACGGCGACGGTTATCATCAATACATTGATCATGTCCGTTTTTGAACGCACCCGCGAGATCGGCATCCTGTCCGCCATTGGGATGAAAAGCTCTCAGATCATGTCCATGTTCCTGGCCGAATCCACTATCCTGGCCGTCGGCGGGATCGTCATGGGACTGATCCTGGGGCTGTTGATGGTGAGTTACGCCACAACGTACGGTTTTTATATCGGCAACTTCGGCGTCACCGGAATGACCCTGGGCGACACGATTCATGCGTCCCTGACCCTCAACGACGCCATTACCCTGTCAGTCATGGCCTTTATTATTACTTTACTGGCAGCCCTATATCCTGCCATCCTGGCAGCTCACATGGAGCCGGTCCAAGCTCTGCACGGTGGAAAATAAGCCATAGGAGGCTATCATGGAAGTCGCAAAAACTGAAAATGTTACCCGAGTTTATAAAACTGGCAAGATCGAGACCCAGGCTTTGGGGGGCGTCAGCCTGGCTATCGACAAAGGCGAGTTCACCGCACTGGTTGGCCCATCCGGCTCTGGCAAAACCACCCTGTTGCAGTTGATCGGCTGCCTGGATCAACCCACCAGTGGGAAAGTCTATATCAACGGGAAAGATGTGAGCACGCTTAATCGCAACCAGCGCGCGGATGTACGCCGCGGGACGATCGGCTTTGTTTTCCAGTTCTTCGCCCTCATCCCCACCCTGACGGCTTATGAGAACATCGAGATGCCCCTGCTGCTGATTGGTCAGAACAGCCGCCAGCGGAGCGAGCGGGTGAAGGAACTGCTTGAATGGGTGGATATGACCACTTATGCCGATCACCGCCCGGATCAGTTGAGCGGCGGGCAACAGCAACGCGTGGCCGTCGCCCGCGCCCTGGCTACCCAGCCTTCGCTAATCCTGGCGGACGAGCCCACTGCCAACCTGGACACGCCCAACGGCAAACAGGTGATGGACACCATGACCCGGCTCAACCAGGAAACGGGGGTCACCTTTGTGTTCGCCACGCATGACCCGCGCGTGATCCAGTACGCCCGCCGCATTATCACGCTGCGAGATGGGGTGATTGCCAGCAACGGCGCGGCATCGGCTGTGTAAGGAGCCCGGTATGAGAATGAAAGCGCTGGTAAGCCTGGGGGTATCCTTCAGCCTGCTCCTGGCCGGGTGTAGTGCCCTCGGCCAAAACACGCCCACGCCCTTGCCCACCGTGGTCTTAGGCGGCAATGCCCCCACCCCCCAACCCACCGGCCAAACGCTGGCAGGGGGGGAAGTGACGGCATCCGGTGTGGTGGCGATTGAACGCACCGCCAACCTGGGTTTTATGCTCAGCGGCGAGATTAAAGCGGTTAACGTTGTGATCAATGACCAGGTCAAAGCCGGGCAGGTGCTGGCTTCTCTCGCGGGTGATGAGCAGCTTCAGGCCTCTGTATCTGCCGCGAACCTGGCCGTGCTGACGGCTCAGCAAAGCCTGGCGAATTTGAAGGACGGCGCCGAGCTGGCTACTGCCCAGGCGAACCTGGACGTCGTGCAAGCTCAAAAGGCCTTGAGTGATGCAAAAACGCATCGCCTGGCCGTGGGATCGCGCGGCACCGAGTCACAGATCGCGGCTGCCAACGCGGCTTATATCCTGGCGCAGGATCATGTGAACGACTTGCAAAAAATATACAATTCCGTGGCCAACCGCCCCGAAAACGATGCGACACGCGCCCTGGCCCTCTCGAACCTGGAAGCAGCCAAGGTCGCCCGTGACCGCGCCCTGGTCAACCTGAACTGGTATAAAGGCACGCCCGATCCCAAAGATATCGCCGAAGCTGATGCAAAGGTGGCGATTGCCCAGGCGCAACTGGATGCGGCCCAGGCGCAACTGGACAAGGTCAAAAATGGCCCTGACCCAGACCAGGTGGCTCTCATCCAGGCCCAAATCAAGACCGCCGAAGATCAGGTGGCGGCTGCCCAGGCCAGCCTGGACAATCTCCAGCTCAAAGCCCCGTTTGATGCCACCGTGAATGCGGTCAACATCTCCCCCGGCGAATTTGTCACCCCTGGCCAGGTCTTGTTCGTCCTGATCGATAAGAGCAAACTGCACGTCAAAACGACCGATTTAAGCGAGCGCGACGTTAACCAGGTATCCGTCGGGCAGCCTGTCTCTATCCAGGTGAAAGCCCTGAACCAGACCCTCTCCGGCAAGGTCAGCTCAATCGCCAACCTGGCTGACAACCTGGGCGGCGATGTGGTTTACAAAACCGAAATCGCCCTGGATAGCCAGCCGGCCGGCCTGCGCGAGGGCATGAGCGTCACCGTGACGTTCAAAACTGCACCCTGACCCTGCCTTGCACCTATCCCAGGGCCAGGGACACCATCTGGTGGCCGTTAACCTTGGGCACCACGAACTCCACTCGCCCATCCCGCACATCGAACGGCACCGGCACGCTTTGTGGCACCAGGCTCACTGATTTCACCTCGTGATCCGCGCGGACGGATACCTTCAGCTGATACAGGGGGATCACATCCTCGATGATGTCCAGGGTCATGCTGCGCCGCTCAGGGATGTAGTGCAGCAAGTGAACCACCTGGCGGTGCTCGGCGGCCTGGTGATTGAGGGTAGCCAGGATCGTGCTGGGGCCATCGTGTTTTAATACGGGCTCAGGCAACAGCATTTCCAGTGCATTCAGAAAAAGCTGTTTGCACCAGCGCGGGGCATGGGTGTGATACATCGTAAAGATGGGATGGATGAAGTAGATCGTGCGCCCATTTTTAACTATCGCCGGGTAGCCCGGCTTGCCCGAAGAAGGGGAATGCGCATGGGATGTAAAGTGCTCAAAGGTGCGGTTAAAAATGGGCTCGATTGCCTCGGCTAATACCTCGCTTCCCTCCCTGGCAGCAACCCAGGCGCCCTTAAGGTACATGACGTGCTCCGCCGGCGGCAGGCCTTGCCCAATTTTTCCCGCTGGCTTGATGAAATCCGGGCTATAAGGCGCGGAGCCTTTATAATCCACACCCAGGGCGCTCATGTCGCGCACGAAATCCCAATAGGCCCGGTAAGAATAGGCGACGCGATCTTTTTTCTGCGTGGGATCCAGGCCGAGGGCTTTCATCCCGGCCTTGCAGTGCTGGCAAGCGCACTCTACCACAAACGAGGCATCAAACCACACCAGTTCAAACGGGATCGTTTCCAGCACTTCCCCGATTTGCTCCTTGAGGAACTGCCGGTAAGGGGAGTTCCAACAAAGGTTCGTGTAAAAGCCTGGCTCAAAAAAGAAGTCTTTCTTCTCCAGGTTGCTGTACCGGCCATTTTCGTCGATTGCAATCCATTCGGGATGCT
Organism: Chloroflexota bacterium; assembly: GCA_021789855.1. GTDB lineage: Bacteria > Chloroflexota > Anaerolineae > Anaerolineales > Anaerolineaceae > JAJYIW01. The sequence goes on from JAJYIW010000008.1 coordinate 28,286, forward strand.
CATGCACCGTATACAGGTCCCAGCGCACCGTCACGTACAGGTTGACATGGATGTTGTGGCGGTGGCAGGCCTCCACCTGCTGTTTGAGCAGGTCGCGCGGATTCAAATGGGGGTGCACCCTTTCCGGAAAGCGCTTCGAGTCATAGTACAACATCCCATGGTGGCAGCGGGAAAACAGGTTAATCGAATTGACTCTGGCCTTCTCAAGGGTTTGGGCAAATTGTTCGGCGTCAAAGGCTCTTCCCACCCCCTCAACCAGCTCGCTGGTATGGAAGTCAAGATGGATTTGCCGGTAACGAATGTCGGGTACGCTCATCAGGATTCTCCTTTGGATTACGCCAGGAAGATCAAGCCATCCTGCAGGGTCGATTCAACCATTTCTAACGATTCTACTTGATTTATTCTCACTTTCCCAACTTCTCTGATATGATTATCAGGGTTACACACCAGCTTAAGGTTTCTATTACCTTCCATCCTATCCCATCGCGGAGATTAAGCCATGCCCGAATCTTCTGGATCGAACGAAACGCTCTTACTCAAACAGCCGACCCTTAGCGCCAACCATATTGCTTTTTTATATGCCGGGGATATCTGGATCGCCAACCGCGACGGGAGCTATCCACGCCGCCTGACCGCTCAAAACGGGCGGAAAAGTTACCCCATGTTTTCACCGGACGGCAAATGGATCGCTTTTTCGGGCAACTATGATGGGAACATGAGCATCTATGCTGTCCCCATCGAAGGTGGATCGCCCCGCCGTTTGACTTTTCATCCGGACGAAGACCAGATGCGCGGATGGACGCCGGATGGCACCGCCATTCTTTTCTCATCGACCCGGGAATCATATACGGGGCGCGCCAGGCGCCTGTTTACCGTTCCGCTCAGCGGCGGCATGCCCGCCGCTTTACCCATGGGCATGGCCGAGCGTGGGGCTTACTCCCCGGATGGCGCCAACCTGGCCTATACACCCTATTATGAGGCATTCTGGTCATGGAAACGCTACCGGGGCGGAATGACCGTGCCCATCTGGGTATTAGACCTGAAGACGTACGACCACGTGCAAATTCCTCATGAAAATGCCAGCGATACTTTCCCTTGCTGGATCGGCGATTGGGTGTACTTCCTCTCCGACCGCCATCACACCATGAACGTTTACCGGTGGCTGATGGAGAGCCAGACCGTGGAACAGGTGACCTTCCACCAGGATTTCGACGTCCGCTCATTGACCGCCGGTGCTGGCTGGCTGGCTTACGAACAGGCTGGCAGGATTCATCTTTACGACCCTGTTTCGAACCAGGCGACTACCCTGTCCATCTCCATCGAGCCGGATCTACCTTCCACGCGCCCGCAGTACAAAAATGTTGCCTACTCTATTCACTCCTATGACCTATCGCCTACCGGCCAGCGAGCCGTATTCGAAGCCCGCGGTCATATTTTCACGGTGCCGGCCAAGAAAGGCGACGCGCGCGATCTGACCCGCACTTCGGGTGTCGCCGAGCGCTACCCGTCCTGGTCGCCGGATGGGCAATCCATTGCCTGCTTTTCTGATGCGAGCGGCGAGTATGACCTGGTTATCTCGGATCAGAAAGGCGTTAAAAAAACGACCATTCCCCTCCATACGCGCTCATTCTTCTATAAACCGCTCTGGGCCCCAGACAGTAAGAAGATCGCCTTTACCGACAAAGCGCTGAACCTGTCGTACGTGGTATTAGAAACGCAAAGCATCGTGCACGTGGATACGGATTTGTATGACCACCCTGAACGCAGCCTGAATCCCTCCTGGTCGCCGGACAGCGCCTGGATTGCCTATACCCGGCGGTTAAATAACCAGATTCGCGCCGTATTTATCTACAACCTGGCGGAGGCGCAATCCTACCAGGTAACGGATGGGATGAGCGACACCACGGATGCCTGCTTCAGCCGGGATGGCAAATACCTGTTCTTCACGGCCAGCTCGGATTACGGTTTGAACACGGGCTGGCTGGATATGTCTTCCTATGAGAGACCGGTAACCCGCAGCCTGTATGTAGCCGTGCTCAACAAAGAAGACCCATCTCCCATTGCGCCGGAAAGCGACGAAGAAACACCGCCCGAAGAGAAGGCCAAAGATAAAGATAAAGGCCAAGATAAAGACCAGGAAAAGGACAAAGCGGAAGGGATAGAGAAGAAAGAAGACGCCCCTTCCGGAGAAGGTAAGCCGGGCGAGGGGCCTTCACCCTCCGAAGGCGAGAAAAAAACCGAACCAATCAAGGTGAAGATTGACCTGGACGGGCTGGGCCAACGTATCCAGGCCCTGGCGATGCCCCCGCGGAATTACTGCTGCTTGCAGGTGGCCGAAAATAAACTTTTCTTCCTGGAGTCCCTGTCAAACCTGCCCGTCGAATTCCAGACGCCCGGTTATCGCCTGGTTTCCTATGACATCAAGGAGCGCAAAACAGAGACATTCCTGGAGGATGCACTGGGGTACGCGGTCAGCGCAGATGGGAAAAAGCTGCTCTGCCGGCTGGCCGGCGGTCTCAGGTTTTCCATCCTTCCCACCGACAAAAAAAGCGATCCCTTTGACGGGTTCCTCGACCTCGATGGGATGGAAATTGCTATCGACCCCCGGGCTGAATGGAAACAAATATACCTCGAAGCCTTCCGCATCCACCGCGACTTTTTTTATGACGGTGAGATGCATGGCCTGGACCTGGAAGCCACGTATCAAAAGTACCTGCCTTTCCTCGCCCATGTCGGTCATCGGGACGATTTGAACTACCTGTTGTCCGAATTTTCAGGTGAGCTGGTTGTGGGGCATGCTTATGTCGGTTCGGGCGATATCCCTGGGCCGGCCAATGTCCAGGTAGGTTTGCTGGGAGCTGATTACGAAGTCACCCCGGAAGGATACTACCGCATCCAACGCATATTGCCGGGTGTGAACTGGCATCCAGAGCTGCGCTCGCCGCTCACCGAGCCGGGCATCCATGTGCATGAGGGCGATTACATCCTGGCTGTCAACGGCCAGCCCCTGCGTTACCCGACCATCATCTACAGCTTGTTCGAAAAAACCGCCGGGCGGCTGACCGATTTACTGGTCAGTCCTACACTGGCTGAAGCCGACGCCAAAGTCTTCAGCGTCCGCCCTATTTATAGCGAGAATGCCCTGCGACACTGGAACTGGGTTGAAGCCAACCGCAAAAAGGTGGATGAGCTGTCACATGGCCGGGTAGCCTATGTCTATATGCCTGATACGGCAATGAACGGATACAACAACTTCAATCGCTATTATTTCTCCCAACTGGATAAAGAAGCCGTGGTCCTGGATGAGCGGTTCAATGGCGGGGGCAGCGTGGCCGATTATGTCATTGATTTGCTCAACCGGCCTATCCTGAGTTATTGGGCCACCCGCGAGGGCAAGCCCATCGCCACCCCCAACGCGTCCATTTTTGGCCCTAAGGTGATGATTATCAACGAGCTGGCCGGTTCTGGTGGGGATGCCATGCCCCTATTCTTTCGCCGGCGCGGGTTGGGGAAATTGGTGGGCAAACGCACCTGGGGCGGGCTAATCGGCATTTACGATTACCCCGTGCTGGTCGACGGCGGCGTCTTCACCTCGCCGCGCATTGCCATCTACAGCCCGCAAGGCCAATGGGAGGTGGAAAATGAGGGCGTTCCGCCGGACATCGAGGTAGAGATGACCCCCAAGTTAACCATCGAAGGACATGATCCCCAGCTCGAAAAAGCGGTTGAGGTGGTGATGGCAGAGTTAGAAGCCAATCCTCCGGTGCGCCCACCCAGGCCAGCGCCTGCCCACCGGGCTGGACCCCAGGCTTGAGTTAAAGATGGCTTACTCCGGCCAATCTATTCTAAGGAAGTAACGCTATGTCTCGTCTTATTCCTGCCGCTGAGCGCATCCGGCGCGCATGGCTCACCATCCAGAAGGCCCGCGATCTGCCAGTGCCGCCCGAGGGGCGCTACAGCTTTGCCTACATCGCGCAGGTCAAAGCTATCCTGCAGGACGCGCGCGACCTGGTCAAATTCATCCCTTATTCACCCTCCGCGACCGATGAGATGAAAGCAGAGGTGCAGAAAATTTTCGCAGAAGCCGACCGGGCCAACGAAGAGATTTTACATTCAGGCTCGCGCGCTGCGGACGCCTGAGCCAAACCGGGTCAGCCTGCCAGGCGGATCACAACGATCCCAATCCACATCACCAGGGCGCCAAAAACGATGCTGATTTCGCGGAAGGCGCCCGCGTATGTCATGACCGAGAAATGTTATTCGGTCAGCGCCAACGCGGGTCGGCATTTCCTTCGGGGTTAACCTGAGACTCAGATGGATATGTTACTTTCTACGTATGAAATCTACCCAAGTTAGCTTCCTGTGCTTCGTGATCCTGGCGTTCACAGTCACTGCCTGCCAGGCGACCAGTCCCACGCCCTTGACTACTCAGGCGGTCACCCCTTCGCTTGCCAAGCCGCAGGTCACGATCATACCGATGGCATCCACGCAGCCCTCCGCCACGCTGACCTCCC
>JAJYIW010000184.1 GCA_021789855.1 Chloroflexota bacterium
CCCTGCGTGAGATCCCCCTGGTCTTCAAATGTTGGGAGAAGTGGCTGCAGGATGCCGGCATCTGCGACTCGCTCAAGGCCATCGATTTTATCGAAGTCCACGCCTTTGGAGCGCAGCCTAAATCGCCCAACCCGCTGGTCGACCCTGCTGGCTACGCTGCCGAGATCGACCGGCTGCGCCAGGCCTACTTCCAGGCTTACCAGGCTTTCTTCCGCGATTACCTGCCCGAGAACGGCGTGCCCGCTCGTTTCACTGTCCACCTGTTGGATGTACCGGACAAGGCCGCCTCTTACGAATTGTACAGTGTAGCCCTTTACCAGAAAGCCCTGCAGCACTGAGTAGGGGCGCATGGCTTGCGCCCTCGAGTATTAAAAAGGATTGCGTATGGAAAACACACCTCTAGACCTTCTCATCAAAGGCGGGCGCGTCATCGACCCCGCCAACAACCTCGATGAGCTTTTTGACGTAGGCATCGCTGCCGGTAAGGTTGTGCGCGTGGCCCCTGGCATTTCCCCCGCCGAGGCCAGCCAGGTGATCGACGCCAGCGGGCTGATTGTCACCCCCGGTATCCTCGACATCCACACCCACGTTTATACCTTCCGCCCGCGAGCCACCAATTACGTCGAAGGGGTGCATGCCGACGCCCACGTTTTCTCGTCCGGGGTGACCACCGTGGTCGATGTGGGCACCGCCGGCTGGAAAGACTTCCCCGATTTCAAAGAACACGTCATCGACCGTTCCAAAGTCCGTATCCTGGCCCTGATTAACATAGCCAGCGGCGGCATGGTCGATGCGGAAAGCGAGCAATCGGAAGCTGAGATGCAGCCAGCCATCGCCGCCAGCCTGGCCCGCGCCTACCCCGAGACCATCCTGGGGATTAAAACCGCCCATTACTGGACGGCTAAACCCTGGGATGAGATGCATCACCCCTGGGCCTCGGTCGATCGGGCCGTCGAAGCCGGCGAGCTGGCCGGTTTGCCGGTGATGGTGGATTTCTGGCCGCGACCGCCTGAGCGCTCTTACCCCGACCTGCTCCTGAAACATTTGCGCCCGGGCGACATTCACACCCACATCTTCGCCCAGCAGTTTCCCATCCTGGCCTCTGGCGGGCGCGTCAATGATTTCCTCTTTGAAGCCCGCGCCCGGGGCATCCGCTTCGACTTGGGCCACGGCGCGGGCAGTTTCTGGTTCCGCAATGCCGTGCCGGCCTTCCGCGGCGGCTTTCCGCCTGATACGATCTCAACCGACTTGCACATGGGCAACATCAACGGGCCCGTGTTAGGGATGCTTAACACCATGTCCAAGTTTCTGAGCATGGGTATGCCGTTGCCAGAGGTCATCCGGCGCTCCACCTCTGAGCCCGCCCAGGTGATTCACCGGCCTGAGCTCGGCAGGCTTACGCCGGGATCCGGCGCAGACCTGGCCATCTTCCGCCAGTTGGAAGGCGACTTCCATTTCGCGGATTGTGGCAAAGCCAGGATGGCCGGCCGCCTGAAGTTGGAATGCCAGTTGACCCTCCGCGACGGGCAGATCGTGTACGACCCGTGGGGGCTGAGCATGCCGGACTGGGAGCACGCCCCACAATCCTACTGGGAGCTGCACGCCTGAGCCGCTCACCGGTAAAACCACTGAAAACAGGAGCAAAAGAATGGATATTTATGCTGAGCTGGGTGTCCAGAAAGTGATCAACGGCAACGCCACGTTAACCATGCTCGGCGGCTCGCTCATGCCGCCCGTGGTGTTGCAGGCCATGCAGGCCGCCGCCCAGCACTTTGTCAACATCGATGAGCTGCAAGAAAAAGCCGGGCAAAAGATCGCCGAATGGACGCACAACGAAGCTGCCTACGTCTCTTGCGGCGCCGCCGCCGGGCTGGTATTGAGCACCGCGGCCTGCATTACCGGCCTGGATGAGAATCTCCGCGCCCGCTTACCCTTTACCGAAGGCCTGAAGAACGAGGTGGTCGTCCACCGCCGCGGACGGGTGGGCTATGATTTTGCCATCCGCCAGGCCGGCGGCCGGCTGGTGGAGATCGGGGACGATCACGGCGCAACCCTCGCAGACCTGGAAGCAGCGATTAACCCACGCACCGCCGCCATTTTCGTCTTTTATAAAAACCTGCTGATGGAAGGGCAAATCCCCCTGGAAGACCAAATTGCTGCGGCCCATCGCCACGGCATCCCGCTGGTTGTGGACGCCGCCGCGCAGCTCCCACCGGTCGAAAACCTGTGGAACTTCACCCACATGGGCGCCGACCTGGTGCTGTTTAGCGGTGGAAAAGGGTTATGCGGGCCGCAGAGCAGCGGGCTGATCCTGGGGCGGCGCGACCTGATCGCGGCCTGCGCCTTCAACGCCTGCCCACGGCCCTTCATCGGCCGGCCGATGAAGGCTGGCAAGGAGGAAATCGTTGGGCTGATGACTGCGGTGCGCTGGTACCTCGACCTTGACCATCCTGCCCTGATGCAAGCCTACGAGGCGCAGGTCAAGACCATCTTGCAGGCTTTCGCATCCACGCCGGGGGTGCAGGCTCAGCGCAGCTTTCCCAATGAAGCCGGGCAGCCCCTGCCGCGGGCCGAGCTCCGTCTCGACCCGGCTAAAGCGGGTATCACCCGCGATGCGCTCCTTGCGCGCCTGCTGGCCGGCGACCCGGCCATTTCGTTGGCCCCCGCCGGCGCGGATGGGGTCTACATCAACCCCCAGACCCTGCAGCCGGGCGAGGAACAGGTCATCATTGACCGGATCATAGGGATTCTAGCGGCGGCCCGCCACGCGCCGGGCGGTGCGGGTTGAGCAGAGCATTCAGCCCGTCGCCAACCAGGCCGAACCCAACGCTGAACAAGACGATCGCCAGGCTGGTGGGCAGGTATACCCACCAGTAGGTGAAGGGATTGCCGTGTAAGCCGATCACCCAATCGCGGCCATCCGAAATCAATCCACCCCAGATGGAATTGCCCTGCAGGTGAATGTAGGTGAGCGCCGCCTGGAGCAACACCACTGCGCCAATATCCCTGGAAATCAGCACGATGATCGGGGCCAGGCTGTTCGGGATCAGGTGGCGTAAAAAGATGCGCGGCGCACTGGCGCCCAACGCCCGGGCCGCTTCGATAAATTCGCTGGATTTCAAGCGCAGCACCAGGGCGTTCTCTAACCGCGCATACGGCATCCACAAAAACAGGATCATGGTAAATTGTAATGAAAAAAGCAGCCTGGCCAGCGGTGGCGGGGGAGGCGCATTGTAGTAACCGGCCAGGTAAGCGCCATACAGGGTCTGTTGGAGTTGGCTTGAGAGGATCACCGCAGCGATTAAGGGGAAGGTGAGAAAGCCGTCCGTGATCCGCATAAGCAACCAGTTGGTCAAGCCGCCCAGGCTGCCGCCCAGCGCGCCGATCACCACTCCCACGGCTGCTGCGCCCAGCGCCACGGTGACGCCAAACCCCATGGCATCGCGTGCGCCCCATACCACCGCCGTATACACGTCTCGTGAGGCGATCGTGCCCAGGGGCGCCTCTCGGCTGGGGGGCAAAGGCAATCGCTGGGGAAACTCGCCCACCACGTTGTAACCCGGGATCAGCTTACCGCCGGTACCGGGGACGGGTTCCAAAGGCGCCAGCCACGGCGCTGCCAGGCCTACCAGGAGATAGGCCAGGCAGGTTGCCAGTCCCAGCAGCAACCCGCGCTGCGACAACACCCGTTTCCAGCCCTTCATAAGAGAACCTCCTCGCCCCGCAGGCGCGGATCGAGCACCGCCTGGAGAATATCGAGGCAGGTCATCAGGATCAAGATGGCGATGACGCTGTAGATCGAAAAGCCTAGCGCCAGCGGTACATCCGGGTTGGCGCCCATCGCGCTGATATGCATCGCCTGGGTGAACAGGGAAGAAAGGCCGTTGTATAGAAATACCACCTCAATGATGAACAAGCCGGTCACCAGGGAAGCCGCCGATAAAGCGCTGCTGTTCAGGGCAGGGATCAGCACATTGCCCAAGGTATGCCGCCAAAGCACCCGGCGTTGCGAGTTACCGCGGCTACGTGCAGCCAGGATGTAAGGCTTATCCAGCTCTTCAATCGCCGTTGCGCGGGTGATGCGCGCCAGGGTGGCCCAATGCACCAGGCTGAGGGTGAAAACGGGCAAAACGAGGTGCCGCAGCGCCTCAAGGGTAATATCTGGCCGGCCGTTGAGTAGCCCATCCACGGTCACCAGGCCGGTATAACTGTGGAACGCTGTAGAGCTGACCAGGCGCATCTCGGCTTCACCCAGCCGGCCTATCGGGAACCAGTACAGCCCCACATAAAAGATCGACAACAGCACAATCCCCAGGATAAAAGGCGGCAAAGCCGTGGCAACCAGGGCCCCCAGCCGGAAGGCTGCATCCTCCCATCGACCCTGCCGGCCGGCGGCGTGCACCCCACTGGCAATCCCCAGGGGGATCAACAGGAGCAGCGAATAGAGCATCAATTCAGCAGAGGGCGGGGTGCTTGTAATCAGCGCATCCAGCACATCTTCATGCAGCGTGGGGCTATACCCCCAATTCCCCTGGGCGACCCCTGCCAGCCAGCGACCATACTGCACCGGGAAGGATTGGTCCAGCCCGCGCTCATGGATGATGCGGTTGAGAATGGCCTGCGTCTCCTGCGGAGAAAGGTTTTTATCGGTCTTGGGGAAATACAACATGGCCCGGTCTTCCAGCGGGGTGAGCATGGCAATGCCATACAGGATCAGGGTGACGACCAACAACGTCGCCAGGATGGCGATTAAACGCCGGACGAGGAAGCTTATCATCCACATCTCCTTCTTTAGGTCGGGGTAAACGCCGCCATAGCACCTTCCCATTGTGGCAAATAGTTCCCTTTTTTGCAAGGGAATAGGTGTTGACATTATAATAGGTGTACTGAAAGGGCCAGGGGTACCCCCTCCCCGTAACCAATTGCCAGAAAACCGATCCACACGCCATCCATCGCCCACGATGCTCACCAAATCCGATTTTCTCCTGTATTGCGAAGCCCCGCGCCACCTGTGGGCCAGGATCCACGGCCAGCTTAACTCTCCCGTGAGCGCCTTCGACCAGCATTTGATCGAGCAAGGCTACGAGATTGAAAGCCTGGCCAGGGAATACCTGGAAACGATCCTCCTCCCCACCTGCGGGAATGCCCGAATCCTATGGCAGCCCACCTTTTCCGACGGGCCATACGAAGCTCGCTGTGACGCGCTGGTTGAAGAAACCGGTCCGCGCTCGTATGACTTGTACGAAATCAAAAGCGGTACGGCCATCGATAAAAAGAATCTCTATGATATCGCCTTCCAGGCCTCAATTCTCGTAGGCCAGATCAGGGTGGATCACTTCTATCTGCTCCACCCGAATAAAGAGTACACCTGCCAGGGCAGCCTGGATCTCGCCCGGTTCTTTTCCGTTGAGGAGGTGACTCCTAAAATCATGGCGTTGTTGCCCGAGGTAGAGACCTTGCGCAGGGCCGCCCTGGCAGCCAGCCAGGTGGCGGATCCGGCCAGCCTGGCCCACTGCCTGGCTCCCAAAGAATGCCCCTGCCCGGGCGTCTGCCATCCGGCCTTGCCCGACTTTTCTATCTACGACATTCCTCGCCTGAGCCAGCAGAAGAAGCTGGCTCTATTAGCCCAGGGCATCCTCCAGGCCAGGGATATCCCGGAATCCTTCGAGCTTAACGAAAAGCAAAGAGAGGTGGCCAGGATGGCCCAAACCGGCCAGGCGCACATCGACCGGCCTGCCCTCCGTGCAGAGCTCGGGAAACTGGTCTACCCGCTTTATTTCCTGGATTACGAGACTTGCATCTCAGCCATTCCCCTCTTTGACGGCTACCACCCCCAACAACAAATCGTGTTCCAGTACTCTCTGCACCGCATGGATCAGCCCGGAGGCGAAACAGTTCATTCCGGCTTTATCTCCATTGATGGCGGTGACCCTTCTATCGCGCTGTTGCACCACTTATCCGGAGATATCGGCAGCCGGGGTACCATCCTGGTTTGGAATAAGGCTTTCGAAAAGGCGAGAAACACCGAGATGGCTGAACTCCATCCCGGCTATGCGGCATTCCTCGAAGATGTCAACCGCAGGATTTACGACCTGAGCGACATCGTCAACCAGGGGTATTATCTCGACCCCGGTTTCAAAGGGAGCTGGTCCATTAAAAACGTCCTGCCGGCGATGGTCCCAGCATTATCCTACCAGGGAATGTCCATCCACCAGGGCGACCAGGCCAGCTTAGCCTGGTGGGCCATCACCTTTGGTCACCTGGACGAGGATGAGATTGGACAGTTAACCGACCATTTAGCCGAGTATTGCCAGATGGATACGCTGGCCATGGTGGAAATTTACAAAAAACTCAACCTGGCCTGCAGACTGTGATGCTGAAGGGGCCTCCGCATTGCCACGACCCGTTCCGCATTCGGGGTCAGGCATTACGGTAAAAACCCAGGTTTTCTATAGATCATCCTTGCCCATTAGATGGATAATGGTGGATAAATTAGGAGGGGCACTGCATGGACACCACTATCGCGACAATTATTCAAGGGCTGATAATAGGCGGAATATGTGTCCTGGGCGCCGGGCTAATCGCCGGGTTTATCTGGCTGTGCAGTAAGCCTGGCTCGCTCGACCAGGGCCAGCCTCGGCGAATCGACCCGGAAGCGCAGAAGCGCGCCCAGGCGTACCTCGCCACCATGTATTATCTCCACGGCAGCGATTTTCTGACCGACCATAGCCTGGTCTACACCCGGGATAAGCACCCCCATTAACTGAAGTATACTCGTGGGGGTA
>JAJYIW010000185.1 GCA_021789855.1 Chloroflexota bacterium
CTGGGTATTTCCACCCTGAACCAGCGTTGTTTCCAATCTCCGAAAGGCGGCCCAAAGGTCTCGCCCTGTTTCACCGGGACGAACTGGCCCGTCTGTACCTCGGTCACCGGGATAAATTCATCTAGCAACGGGCCGCCAAAAACCTCCAAATCCAGGCGAGCTTTCCAGAGGCGGCCTTTCAGGATTTGTTTCAATTTAGTAAGGCGCAAAGGGACAAGCTGGTAGAAATAATTGGGCGATGCAGGGGTGAAAGCAGGCATACAGGTCTCCAGTTGGCGGATTGAACAAGCTAAAGGTGACCTAATTGTAATCCCAAATAATTCTCCAGCTCGCTCAACACCGGCTTAAGGAATTTTCCGGTGTAGCTGGCTTCTACTTCGCAAATCGCTTCTGGAGTCCCTTCGGCGACAATATACCCGCCCCGGTCGCCGCCTTCCGGGCCCAGGTCGATAACCCAATCAGCGGTTTTGATCACGTCCAGGTTGTGTTCGATCACGATCACCGTGTTGCCGGCATCCACCAGGCGGTGGAGCACGTCCAGGAGGTGTTGGATATCAGCAAAATGCAGCCCCGTAGTGGGCTCGTCCAGGATATAAACTGTCCTGCCAGTCGCGGCCCGGCTCAGCTCTTTAGCCAGCTTCACCCGTTGGGCTTCGCCGCCGCTCAGGGTGAGCGCGCTCTGGCCAAGTTTGATGTAGTCCAGGCCTACATCGTGCAGAGTTTTCAGGATGCGGTATATTTCAGGATAACTGGCAAAGAAGCCCATAGCTTCTTGCACATCCATATCCAAAACGTCCGCGATGTTTTTCCCTTTATAAGTGATGCCCAGAGTCTGGCGGTTGAAGCGCTTCCCCTCGCATTCCTTACAGCGCACCCAAACGTCGGCCAGGAAATGCATCTCGACCCGTTTATAGCCATATCCGTGGCAGATTTCACACCGCCCACCCTTGACGTTAAAGCTAAAGCGATCAGCCTTAAAGCCCAGGGCCCTGGCTTCAGGCGTGGTGGAAAATACCCTGCGAATCTCATTCAGAACCCCGGCGTACGTTCCAGGGTTAGAGCGGGGGTTGCGACCGATGGGTTCCTGAGTGATGTTAATCACTTTATCAAGCTGCTCCAGGCCTTCCATGGCGTCATGGGCGCCTGGAACGCTCTGCGCGTTGTTCAGAGTGCGTTGAAGGGCCGGGTAAAGCGTATGGGCGATCAGGCTGCTTTTCCCGGATCCGCTGACGCCGGTGACGCACGTCAGGCACCCCAGGGGGAAGCGAGCGTCAATCGATTTCAGGTTATGCAGCCGGGCGCCCTTGACGGTCATCCAACCGGATGGCTGGCGCCGGTGGTATCCCTGCGGCGGTGTGACTGCCAGTTCACCAGACAGGTATTTGCCGGTGAGGGAAGAGGCATTCGCCATGACTTCTTCCGGCGTGCCTGCAGACACTAATTCCCCGCCCAGGATGCCGGGCCCTGGGCCCAGGTCAATCAACCAGTCAGCGACGCGCATGGTTTCGGCGTCGTGCTCGACCACCAGGATGGTGTTGCCGATATCGCGCAGGTGGACCAGGGTATCCAGCAAAGCCCGGTGATCGCGGGCGTGCAAGCCGATCGATGGCTCGTCCAGGATATACAATACCCCCACCAGCCCGCTGCCAATCTGGCTGGCCAGGCGGATGCGCTGGCCCTCACCCCCCGAGAGGGTTGGCGCAGGCCGGTCCAGGTTGAGATAATGTAAGCCAACATTACGCATAAAGCCCAGGCGCTGGCGAATCTCTTCAAGCAATTCACCGCCAATCTTCTTTTGTTCCACGTCCAGAGTTCCGGTCAAAGCGACGATCCAATCGTACAATTTTTCAATGCTGTACGAAGTCAACTCAGGCAGGCGTTTTTCGCCGACCGTGACGAAACGGGCCTCGGCGCATAACCTTTCCCCGTGACAGATTGGACAGGGTTGTTGGCTCATAAACAGCATATACAAATGGCGGGTATATTCCGAACGAGTTTGGTGGAAAAGGCGATTGATATTGAAGATGACTCCCCGGTGTTCGCGGTTCGCTTCCCCTTTCCATGAGCCATCGGGTGAGCTGAACTCAAAATGAATACGTTCATCACCCGAGCCGAAAAGGATCACATGCTGAAAGGATTCAGGCAAACTTTCCCAGGGCTGTTCGATATCTACACCGTAATGATCGGCCAGGGCGGCCAGGTTTTTTACCTGCCAGGCATTTTTACCTTTCTTTCTCAGGTCTCTGAACCAGGGCGAAGCGCCATCCAGCAAGGATGCCTTTGGATTGGTAATAACTAAGGAAGGATCAACCTGGAGCTTGACGCCCAGGCCGTTACACTCAGGGCACATCCCCAGGGGGGAATTGAAACTGAAGAGCTGCGGCTGGAGCTCAGGGAAACTGATCTCGCACACCGGGCAGGCATGATGCTCGCTGAGGATGATCATTTCTTCGCCCAGGTCAGCTATCAGGATGCCATCCCCCACCTTCAGCGTCGTTTCGACCGAGTCTGCCAGGCGTGTGGAAAATTCGGGGTCCTCTCCATTTTGAGGAGCGATCAGGCGGTCTACCACCAGTTCGATGGAGTGTTTTTTATTCTTGTCCAGCTCTGGCAAGCTGTGCAGCTCAGCCAGATCATATTCCTGTTGATCAATTCGCACCCGGGTAAAGCCGTCATCGCGAGCTTTTTTGAGCGCTGAGGCATGCGCACCTTTACGCCCGCGTGAAATGGGCGCCAGCAGGCGTAAATGCGTCCCGGCAGGCAGGAGCAGGAGCTGGTTAGTGATTTGTTGAGCACTTTGTGGTTGCACCGCTCGCCCACATTGTGGACAATGCGCCGTCCCCAGCCGGGCGTAAAGCACCCGCAGGTAGTCCAGGATTTCTGTGACGGTGCCGACGGTGGAACGAGGGTTGCGGTTGACAGTTTTTTGTTCAATGGCGATGGCCGGGCTCAGCCCGGTGATCTGATCCACCAGCGGCTTTTCCATCTGGCCCATGAACTGCCTGGCATAAGACGATAGGCTCTCGACGTAGCGGCGTTGGCCTTCCGCGTATATGGTATCGAAAGCCAGGGATGATTTACCGCTCCCGCTGACTCCTGTCACCACGACCAGCCGGTTGCGGGGAATACGAGCATCGATATGCTTCAGATTATGTTGGTGCGCCCCGCGCACGATAATATCCCCGCTAAGGCTGCCGTTTCCAGAGATAGGCTCCTTCTCGAGCAAAGCCAATCCCGAATCGGGGGGGATATCATAAGGCTCATAGGTAAGTGCGGGTGCCCCCGGCCTGGCTGGCGGTTTAATTGCCAGGGCAGCCAGGCGCTCGGCTCCAGAGAGAGAGGAAGATGCATCCTCTTTTTCAACCTGAGCTGGTAGAACGCCCAAGGAGACCAGCCGGGAACGGATTTCGAAGGTATGGGGGAGCGTTTCAAACAACGCCTGGATTTCATCTGCATATTGATCCGGGGCCTGGGTCAGGACAGCGATGCGATCCAGCGTGGCTTTCTCTTCGATGCTGAGCTGGCTATCCGGTTTTGTGCTCAGGCGGTCGAATAAATCCCAGGGTGACAGCTCAATTTTGTTCAAAGAATCAAAGTCATGGAGCAGGTTGCCCCGGATGCAGGGCATTCCCTTCCAATTGCCATTAAAACGGTAAAGCAACGATTTATCCTGGCCTGACCGGCATTTCGACCATGCCTCCCCGGCCAGGATAAAATCAATGCTGCGCCTCAGATGGCGTGTATTGATGGTAATGGCCAGCGCATCGCGCTGGACGGTGTCAATCTGAGGATCTGCCAGCACCCAGGTGGCCTCCCGGGTATCCCAATATTCGGTGACCCAGTGGTCATACCGGTAGACTGCATTGGAATCGAGGTAGGGAGCAAAACCCACCCTCAACCGAGCGGGGATACCCACGTGACGTAAGAAAGAGACGTACACGATCGCGAAATCCCGGCAGATCCCTACCTGGCGTTCCGCGAGAGGACGAGGTGTCGTTAATGGCTCAGGTGATAGATTAGCCAATGCGCCCAGGCGCTGCCGGACGGTGCGCAAGAATTGTTCTTTTCGTTGGGTTGCATTGATGACCACGCCATAACAACGAGCGGCCAATTTGTGCATCAGGAGGCCCTGTACCACCTCCATCAAGAGCTCGGGCGTTTCTGGGAGATCGCGGTAGAGATAGGCGTACTCGCCTGGGTCGGTAAACGGACTATGGGTCAGGTAATCTTGGGTAGCCATCTATTGTTTGCCTGCTGGTGAATTCAGAACACGCGTTCTAGTTGCTATTGTAGCACAAACATCCATAAAATGGTAAAATCAAAATTCGCCATTTTCATGGATGTAGCTGCGCTGTTGCCCAGGGTTTTCCATTCGTATCCATAGTGAATGAAAGGAGGATTTCTTGGTCACACACGATAAGATTGAAGAGTGGATTAAGGAAGTAGAAGAACGACCATCTTCTGCGCCGGTAATCATTCGTTATATCGCTAACCGCTTGAGCGAGCTTAACCAAAGAAATGAAGAATTATTGGCGGATAACATCGGGCTGCGCAGCGAAAAGAAAGTGGAGGATTACGAGAATCGCATTGCCAACCTGGAGTACCAGGTTGGGTTGTTAAAGCGCCAGCTTGGGGGCCAGGCTCTTTCCGAAGGCAACAGTTCCCTGCCAGTAATGCCAATGACCATAAGCCTGGTCTTCTTTACCCCTAAAGGCAAAATCATTCGAGCGATCATGCCGGCCTCGGAATTGGAAACCGGAAAAGCCCTGGCCCGTTTTTCTCCACAGGCCTGGGCAGACGGTGAATTCCCTCAGGTGCTGGCGGTCCATTCCAGCGAAGAATTGCTTTTGATCTATGACACAGGACGGATTATCACCGTGGAAGTTGAAGATATTCCCGCCGGGAATCCGCTAGAGCTGGATTGGGAAAAAGCCCTGTTGCGCGAGCCGAAAAGCGGTGAAGGGCTGTCGGCCATTGTTCCGATCGGTCGAATGGGGTTGCACGATTACGCTATCCAGGTGAGCCGGCGTGGTTTCGTCAAAAAAATCATGGAAAGCTCCTTCGAAACCTTTGTCGCCAACCGGTTTATTGGGGCGGGCCTTAAAGCCACTGCCGATAAACCTTATAGCCTGGCGCTGGCAAATAAAGAAGACCGCCTGGTGCTGTTAAGCCAGGAAGGTTTCGCCCTCAGCATGGAAGTCAGCCGGCTCCCGTTCGCCATTGAGGGGATCCTCCAGTTGAGCCCTAACGATCATATCGTGTCCGTTGGGGTAGTTCCCAATGAGATAACCCCACCGGCTCAAATCGCCCTGGTAGGGATTACCGATAACGGTAAAGTCATTAACCGTGATTTGAGCTGGCTAGAGCCGGCGGTGTCCTTCCGTTCACGTGGCCAATCCCTGTTTTCCAAAGAAAAACGGTCTTCGGGGGTACGGCTGGTGGGGGGTGGGTGTGTCCAGGACGCGAGCTGGGCCGTGATGCTGGACGCCCAGGGGCAGACGTCAGCCCACAAAGTGAGCGATCTATTCGCTGCCGGGACTACCAGCCTGCCATCCCGTTGGGTTGGCCTATCCATCTTCTTGGCGTAAATGAAGGCTTTGCCAGACGAGGATAATCAGATATGAGCCTCAAGGTCGGGATTGACTTTGGAACATCTAACTCCGGCGTGGCGATATACCGCGACGGCCAGGTCCGGTTATTGCCCATTGACCGGCGAAACGTCGTGCCTGAGGTGGTAAAAACCATCCTGTATATCACCCGCGATCAAAAAGTGACGATTGGGCAGGAAGCCGCAGAGCTATATTACAAGGACAATGTGAACCGCCAGCGGCACTTCGTCAAAAAATGGGTGGGAGAAATTGATATCCATGGCGGCGACATGTTCTATGTCCGTGATATTTACGTCTTTGTCGATGAGCTGCAACCGGGTCGATTACTCCAATATATTAAGACCGGCTTACGGTCTCCTCATTATGAAGGCACCCAAATCTTTGATCGCTATTACCGCCTGGAGGAAATCATCCAGGTGTATTTAAAAGAGCTCAAGGGACGGGCTGAAGCTTTGCTGGACGAGCCGGTCACTGGCGTGACCCTGGGTCGACCGGTCAAGTTTTTCGATGATCCGGAGCGAGACCGGCAGTCTGAGGCGACCTTGAAATCTGCAGCCTTGGCGGCTGGCTTTGAGCAGGTCGATTTAGAGCTGGAGCCGGTGGCGGCGGCCTATTACTATGAACGGTCTCTGATTCGACCCCAGAACGTGTTAATCTTTGACTTTGGAGGAGGCACGCTCGATATCACCATCATGCGCCTCGGGGATCCCGCCCAGCGGAAGGTGTATGCCACGGGGGGCATAGGGATTGCCGGAAGTGATTTTGACCGCGCTATTATCCAAAAAAGGCTCTTAACCCATTTTGGCAAGGACCAGCCTGACCTGGGAATTGAAATCAATGAGCTGATCGATGCGCTCTCCGATTGGATGGTTATCCCGGATCTGAGCACGCCCCACGCCCGGCTGATCCTGGAGCAGGCGGCACTGCAAAAGAAAGCTCCTGTCGAAATGCGCCGGCTTGAGTCGCTCATTTTTAACGACCTCGCCTTTGCCTTTTATAACATCGTAGAGCTGGCAAAAATCAATCTATCCAGCCAGGGCGCCACCACCATTGCATTCAGCGGAAAAGATATAGAATTATGGGAACTGTACACCCGCAACCAGTTTGAGCACGATATCCAGTCCGAACGGTTGCTTATCCAGCAGGTAC
>JAJYIW010000186.1 GCA_021789855.1 Chloroflexota bacterium
CATGGCAGCCGAATAGGCGGCGGCGGATCCGCCGCCTGGGGTGGGGGTGCCAGCCGCCAGGTCGTCAAGGAAGGAGCCAGGCTGGGCGGGCGTGGCCGGAGCCGCCTGTTCGGTGAGCAGGTTAAACAGGCGTGTCTCAAGGATTTGCTCGGCATGGAGGTTGTCCAGGGAGATATACCAGGTCGCCGCATCGGTCAGGGCTTCCTGGGGGATCAGGCCGACCAGCTCACTGTGATGGATAACGGTGCCATAGCGCAGGGCTTCACGGCGCACCATTTCGACCACGGTGGCAACCGGTGTTTGGTGGAAATTGGTCAGGTTCATCGAAACCTGGGCGCGCCCATTGACCAGGACGCCCATGGCTTTGACATAGCGGAGGCCGCCATTGGAGTTACGCACGGAGCGCGCGATCTTCTGGGCAATCGAGACATCGTCAGTGGCGAGATATATATTATAGGCAATGAGCGGAGCGCGTGCGCCGATCACCGTGGCGCCGGCGCCGGTCAGGCGAGAGGGCCCAAAATCCGGCGCACGGTTGGGGTTGGCGGCAATCTCAGATTTCAGCCCCTCATACTGCCCCTGGCGAATATCTTCCAGGTTCACCCGGTCGGGGCGGGTGGCAGCCTCTTCATATAAGTAGACCGGGATATTAAGCTCATTACCCACCCGTCGCCCCAGCCGGCGCGCCATTTCAATGCACTCCGGCATGGTGATATCGGAGATGGGCACGAAGGGCACCACGTCCGTGGCGCCGATGCGGGGATGTTCCCCGGTATGGTGATCCAGGTCGATCAACCGGGCGGCTGCGGCAATGGCCTGGAAGGCGGCCTCTTCTATCGGGGTAGGCGGTCCCACCAGGGTGATGACGGTGCGGTTGTGATCCATATCGGAGTGGCGATCCAGCACGTGAACCCCATCGACGGCGTTGATGGCCTGCAGGATGGCTTCCACCACTTCAGGGCGGCGCGCCTCGGAGAAATTCGGAATACATTCAACCAGTGGCGTGGGCATACAATCTCTCTTTTCAAAGGATGTCAATGGCCCCATTATACCCTGGGATCCCACCAGCCAGATTGAACCGGCAGCTCACCTGGGTGGTTCGACTCTGTGCTACAATTTATCAAGCAGACGTATGTCATTTGGCCCTGCAGCTTTTGATACAGCGGATGAGAGGAGGCTGGCATGTGCGGACGGTTTACCCTATCTCTTGAACCGGGCGATCTACAAGAAGAACTCGGCCTGGGAGCGATGCCGGCGGATCTGCGCCCACGCTATAACATTGCCCCGACCCAGCCGGTGGCTGTGGTGGTGGATGGCGGATCGCGCGATGTCGCGATGTACCACTGGGGATTGGTGCCGGGTTGGGCAAAAGACGTGAGCATGGGCAGCCGGATGATCAACGCGCGGAGTGAAACCCTGGCTGAAAAGCCTTCCTTTCGCCAGGCTTTTGCCCACCGGCGCTGCCTGATCCCTGCGAATGGGTTTTATGAGTGGGATAAGAAAGGCAGTAAAAAAGAGCCTTATTTCATCCACCTGGCGTCAGGCAAGCCATTCATGTTCGCCGGGCTTTGGGAAACCTGGCACGGCCCGGATGGGAGCGTGCTAAACTCATGCACCATTATCACCTGCGCCGCCAATGCCCTGGTAGGCAGGTTGCATGAACGGATGCCGGTCATTCTTCCGCGCGACCAACAAACAGGCTGGCTCACCCCTGGCATCCATCTGAGCGATTTACAGGCGTTGCTGGCGCCGTTTTCGGCCGGAGAGATGGCGATGTACCCGGTGCGGCCGGTGGTCAATAACCCGGCCAACGATTCCCCCGAGTGCCTGGCGAGGGCTTGAGCGGAAAGATTGATGCCAGGGCCAGCAATCTGCTTAGGAAAAAAGGAGGCCAATGCTTGACCTGTTGGCCGGCCAATGATAAAATCATCACCGTTTCAGCCAGCCCCCATGGTCTAGTGGTTAGGACACAGCCCTTTCAAGGCTATAACCCGAGTTCGAGTCTCGGTGGGGGCATACATTGTAAAAAAACAGTGACGGCGGCAGTCGCTGTTTTTTTCTTTAACCGGTTAATCACTGGTATAAATCGATAATTGAATAGTCTGGCAGCGCGTGGTATAGTGTGGGTGGGTGGTTGGATTAGGGGTAACTTATCAGTTTCAGGGATGCCAATCAGTTAATCTGGAAATGGTTAAACGGGTTTAACCGGATCAGTTTCTTGTACTGGAGGGAAAAATGTTCCGAACCATGCGGCTTCTCATCGTATTCGCGCTTATTCTGGTGGCTGTGCCACCCCTGGCGGCCCAGGCGAATCCTGTGGAAATCCCCGATCTGCCGGCAACGTGCTCGACGGCCACGCTGCCCGATCAGGAGACGACCCTGGTCTGTTTTCCGCCGGCTTCGATGTGGAATGGGGATTTGGTGCTCTTTGCCCACGGCTATGTATTTGATTATCCACCGGGCCTACCCCCCATCCTTCCATACGATCAAATTATGCTCAAGGTCGGCGACTCCACCGTCTGGTTACCGGCTGTTTTGAACCAGATGGGTTTCGGATTCGCCATGACCAGCTACAGTAAGAATGGTCTGGCCGTCAAAGAAGGTGTTGCGGAGACAAGGGCCCTGGCGGCGGCGATCAGCGCCCAGGTGGCCGCGGCGGGCAGAGAAATACGCCATGTTTATGTCATTGGCGCGTCTGAAGGTGGGCTGATCACCACGCTGCTCATGGAGCGTTATCCAGAAGAATTCCATGGGGGGTTAGCTATGTGCGCCCCGGTGGGCGATTTCCAAAAGGAAATCAATTATTGGGGTAATTTCCGCGCTGTGTTGGATGTCTTGTTCCCTGTCCTGCCAGCCAGCGCCATCGATATCCCTTCGACTTTAATGGCTGACTGGGTGTTGCCAATAGAAGAGTCATATTACCAACAGAACTTGATGTTGGCTATGCAAGACAATCCACCGTGGACAGCCGCGTTGATCACGGTCACCCAGGCGGCCGTGGATCCCACGAGCCCGGCCACGACCCCGCTCACCGTCAAGGGCTTACTGGATTACAACATTTTTGCCACTAACGAGGGACAGGTAGAGCTGGGCGTGCAGCCATTTGATAACATGACGACCGTTTATTCAGGTGCTGGACCGCTTGATCAATATATCAATGCTAAAATCGAGCGTTACCCATCCAGCGGTGATGTCGCGGCGGCTTTGGCGCCATACCAGACCAGCGGGTTATTACGCCGTCCATTGATCGAAATGCACACCACCCTGGACCCCATCGTTCCCTTCTGGCATCAAGGACTCTATACGGCCAAGGTGATTGCCACCCATTCCTGGCCCAAGTACACGCCGGTGGCCATCTCCCGCTATGGCCACTGCAACTTCACCACCAGCGAGATGTTGTATTATTTCCTCGCCATGGTGTATAAATCCAGCCAGAGGCCGATCGACCTGAGTTTCATGCAAGGATTATTCTCTGATAACGGGCAGACCTACCAGGCTATTTTAGCCCTCAATGGCAATAGTACCAGGCTGCCATCTTCGCCCAGGCAAACATTCCTACCCGCTTTATCGAATCATTAGCGCTCCATCCCATAACCTGAACGCCCACCGGAAAGAACTCTTTCCGGTGGGCGCCCTGGGGCCAGGCTTTTTATTCCCCCCATTCGTTATCCTAATAAACGAAGGGCCAGCTCTTCGACCGCGTCCCTCACCAGCGATTGGAAGCCCTCGATTTCCTCACCCGTAATGGCATCTTTGTGGATTCCACAGGCGACCAGCACGACGGTTGCCAGGCGGCTGGCGAGTGTCTCGGCGGCGGAACGGGCCAGCTCATCTTCCCGGTGGCCGGTGACGGTCAGCACGGATACACTGGCGTTGATTTTGCCGGGGGTATGTGCGCTGGGGGCAGGCACTCCCAGCGCGACTGCGCCAATATGGGGACGGTCACCGCCCATGATGGACACTGACCAGTCTTTTCCCATGGGGAGCGCGGTCAGCGCGACCTGCAAATGATTGCGTTCTATTTTTATTTCGATCACGTGGATTACTCCTCAACCGGTAAACGACTGGACGAGCCACTCGTTCGCATTATAATAGCCCCTAGGCTGCTCAACAAGGGAAAGTTATGACCCCTTGTTCTATCCATTTTTGTATCATACGGTAGAGCCGCTTGAATTAAAATGAGGTTTATCCTTAAGTTGATAGGGAGTTAAGTTGATGAAAAGCGTTCGCCTGGTCGAAGTGGGTAAGCCGTTAGTGGAACAAGATATCCCCATCCCGGAGGTGGGGGAACGAGAGGTGCTGGTCAGGGTGCGAGCTGCCGGCATCTGCCATTCTGATGTGCATTACCGGGCTGGAACTTCACCGGTGCATCCGTTACCGATGACCCTGGGGCATGAGGTGGCCGGCGTGATTGAAGCGGTCGGGCCTGGCGTCCAGCGCGCAGCGGTGGGGGCAAGAGTGTGCCTGCATTACCTGGTGACGTGCGGCGACTGCTATTACTGCGCCATGGGATCGGAGCAGTTTTGCGAGCATGGAAAAATGTTGGGCCACCACACCGATGGGGGTTATGCTGAGTATATCGTCGTTCCCGAACGAAATGCCGTTCCCCTGCCAGAGGAAATTCCTTTTGAACAGGGAGCGACGCTGATGTGCGCTTCGGCCACTTCCTTCCATGCCCTGCACAAAAGCCGGATGAAACCTGGCGAGAGCGTGGCGGTCTTTGGGATCGGTGGACTGGGCGCTTCAGCGGTGCAATTGGCCAGGGCGCTGGGCGCTTTAGACGTGTATGCGGTAGACATCAATCCCAAAAAGCTCCGCCTGGCGGAGCGGTATGGCGCTATTCCGGTCGATGCCCGGCAAAGCGACCCGGTTGAAGCCATCCGCCGGCTCACCCGCGGCAAAGGCGTGGATGTCTCCCTGGAGCTCATTGGCCTGCCCCAAACGATGCGCCAGGCTTTGCAGGTCGCCTCGGTCATGGGGCGCGCGGTAATGGTCGGCATCACCCGCCGTCCTCTCGAAGTTGATACGTACACCGAACTGATCGGCCCGGAAGCTGAAGTAATCGGGTCGAACGACCATCTGTTGAGCGAGCTGCCTTTGTTGATCGAGCTGGCCAGGCGGGGCCAGCTCGACTTGAGCGAGATTGTAACCCAGGCCATCCCCCTGGAGGCTAACGCCATCAACCGCACCCTGGATAACCTGGAGCGTTACGGCGACGAAGTCCGGACGGTGATCAGCCTGCCGTAGCCCCCAACAAAAGGGCTGATTGGGGGAAGGGTATTTTATTGTCCGTAGACGTGGGTATAGCGATGATGAAGCTTATCCACGTCGGCGGGTGCGATTTCGTCGGGCTCGCCCAACTGGCGAGCGACCCATACGGTGCGGGCGATGTCTTCGACCATCACCGCGGCTTTCACTGCGGCTTCACCGCTCTTCCCCACGGTAAATACGCCATGGTTTTTGAGCAGCACGGCAGGCGACTCGCCCAACACCTCAATCACTGCCTGGCCGATTTCCTCCCCGCCAATCAGTGCAAAGCGGCCGACCGGCACAGGGCCGCCAAACTCATCCGCGATGGCGGTCAGCACCACCGGGATGGGTTGGTTGACCGCGGCAAAGGCGGTGGCGTAGGTGGAATGGGTGTGAACCACGCCGCACAGGTCGGGCCGGTGGCGGTAGATGTACAGGTGGCTGGCGGTATCGGAAGAAGGCTTGAGCGTCCCTTCCAGCACCTTGCCGTCCAGGTCGAGCACCACCATTGTGTCGGGGGTCAGTTGCTCGTAACGCAGGCCTGATGGTTTGATCACCACCACACCGGTCTGTGGGTCGCGGATGCTGACGTTTCCCGATGTCCAGGCAACCAGCCCAAAGCGGGGGAGCTCCAGGTTCAACCGGCAGGTTTCTTCTTTCAATGCGTCATAGTTCATGATATTCTCTTTTTCTATCCTACGACGTGTGATGGTAAACATCCCAGCCCATGTATTTGCTCAGGGCTTCCTTGACCGCGCCGGCCGTTTGAGATGGATTGATCGCCACGTGATGTTCAAAGCCATTTTCGCAGATATAGGCCAGCAACTTCTGAAGACCAGGAATTTGAACCACGCCATATCCGCCAAATGTATTGAGCGGATCATCGGTGAGGCGTCCTTCTCCGAGATAGGCTTTGATCTTTCCGTTTAAATCGTCGGTTGAGACCCGGCAGTAGGTGATAGGCTGCGGCTTGAGCCGGCCGACAATCGCGCCGAAGGTATTGTCCCGCCCCACCGTACCGGCGATGATCGCCTGGTAATCCATCTTGGGCGCTCCGGCAGCCGAAACGGATTCTTCCATGAACAAATCCTTGGGCAGGTTGGAGCAATGGAAGATCACGCCCTTGTCCGGGTCGTCGCTATAATTGTTGTTCCAATCCACCAGCGCGCTGGGTTTGCCGGAAGCCAGCGCCATGGCCATCATGCCGATCAGCCCAGAGATGTCGGTCTCACAGGCGCTGGGCATCAGGTCGTTGCTCATCATGCTCATGACCGTGCAGGGCACGATGCCGTAAAACTCTTCGATCGAAGTCCAACATTGCAAAGCGCTGGCCTGCAGGTTATTTTCAGCCATCCAATCGTCAATGACCACTCCCAGACGGCCCATGCGCAGGGTGGCTTCGGATGGCACACCCTGGGTGGGGACGTACCCGTGAATCGCCTCAAGCTTGGCCTTGAGGCGGGGGTCATCGGCTTTGATCCGCCTGGTGCGCCCATAGACCTCG
>JAJYIW010000187.1 GCA_021789855.1 Chloroflexota bacterium
CGGGTGGGCAAAATTATTCTCAATGGCAAAATAAAACCGCCAGCGAATACCTGGAACAGGCTCGCGTGGTCAACGACATCGACGAGAGGGCGCGTTATTACCGGAATTTCCAGGTGCTGTTCTCGCAGGATTTACCTGCCTTACCCTTGTTCTACCCAATTTATACGTATGGTGTAGATAAGGCCATCCAGGGTGTGCAGATGGGGCCTTTATATAGCCCGAGCGATCGATTTGATACGATTTCGGATTGGTACCTGGTCTCGAACCGGCAATCGGGCGCCAAAACGACATCAACGCCAAAACGCTGAACCCTATACAGGGGGTTTTATAGCCTTAAAACACGTTATAATTTAAACAAGCATGGGTATTTTTTATACAAAGACAGGCGATGATGGTTACACGGGCATCATCGGAGATAGGCGTGTGCCTAAATTTGACGTCCGTGTGGAAGCCCTGGGTGCGGTGGATGAAGCCAATGCCGCCCTGGGACTATCCCGTTCGGCCACCCGCTCCGAGCAGACAGCCGCTTTCCTGCTGAAGGTACAGCGTGACCTTTATCTTTTAATGGCGGAGGTCGCCATGGAAGATGAAGAGTCTATTGCGTTGCTCCGCCAGCGAATCACCCCGGAGACGGTGACCGATCTGGAAAAAGAAATTGACCGGGTCAATGCCCTGGTGACCATGCCAGAAGGATTTATTGTGCCTGGAGATTGTACCTCGGGGGCTTACCTTGATCTGGCTCGCACGACGGTGCGCCGGGCCGAGCGCCGAATTTCCGAGCTGTACTATTTAGGACAGGTTCAAAACCCAGCCCTGATCAGGTATCTGAACCGCCTGTCCTCCTTATGTTTCGTGCTGGAAATTTATGAAAATACCCTCTGCGGGGGAAATCCGGTTACCATGACCAAAGTGGATCAAAGCCAGTGATTGGGACTTTGATTAATATTGGCACGGTATTACTCGGCGGAATCCTGGGTATTTTCCTCGGTTCTCGTTTTCCTGAAAAGATTCGCCAGACGGTGGTATCCGGGCTAGGCTTGTTTACCATGGCTTACGGCCTGCAAATGTTTTTGAAGACTCAAAATGCCATCATCGTTTTGGGCAGCGTATTATTAGGCGCCTTGCTGGGCGAGTGGTGGCGCATCGAAGATGGACTTCAAAACCTGGGTGCTTACCTGGAGAGAAAGATAACGGGCTCAACCGCCAATGGTCTGACCGCAGAAAACAGCCGGTTCATCCGCGGGTTTTTAACCGCTTCAATTTTATTCTGCGTCGGCCCGATGACCATCTTGGGCTCGATCCAGGATGGACTGACCGGCGATTACCGCATCCTGGCGGTCAAGGCGATCCTCGATGGGTTTGCGGCGCTGGCGTTTGCTTCTTCCCTTGGCGCTGGGGTCCTTTTTTCAACTTTGATCATCTTGCTTTACCAGGGAGGGTTAAGCCTGTTGGCCGCCCAGGTGCAGGCTTATGTCAATCCAGCGATGATGACTGAGATGACGGCCGCGGGTGGGGTGATTCTGGTAGGGATCGCTTTCAGCAGCTTATTGGAGATTAAAAAAATCAGGGTGGGTAACTTTATACCCGCCCTGATTATCGCCCCATTGATTGTGAAAATAATGGCTTTGCTCAGTCACTAGGCCGTGCGCTGAGGTGAATCACTTCGCCGGCGTGACCGTGGCCAGATCCTGATCAATCGTCTTGAATAAGGTATCGGCATAAACCAGTTTATCATTGACAAAGAAGCTGGGGGTCTGTGTGACGCCCTTGGTCTGGGCCTGGTTATTATCATCCTGAACCTGTTGCTGGTACTTGTGGCTGGTGTAACAGGCGTTAAACTGGCTCATATTTAATCCCAGCGACTGGGCTATGGCGGACAGCCGGCGGTCTGAAAACGCTCCGGAATTTTCGGTGGTCTGGTTCGCATAGAGCATGTCGTGGAAAGCCCAAAATTTACCCTGGTCGTTGGCGCACAAAGCCGCTTCGGCAGCAGATACCGAATCGGCTCCGATGAAGCTGAACGGGACGAAGGTAAAATACACCTTCCCCGTGGCGGCATAATTGTTCACCATGGTGCTGGACAGGGTATCTTCGTACTGCTTGCAGGCCGGGCATTGGAAATCCCCATATTCGACGACTTTGATCGGCGCAGTCGCGGACCCGTAAGATAAGCCATTGGCATCCGGCCGGGTGATTGGTGTAATCACCGTGATGGGCGTTATAGGAGCCGAATTGGCGATAATCTGGGGCACGATCAACAGGCCGCTGATGATCACAACGGCTGCGACCACTGCAACAATAATGATCGTGCGATTACGCGTCTGGCTCTTCCGCCTTTTTTCTCTTAACTCTTCTCTTTTACTCATCTTACCTCCATGAGTCATAAGGATAGTCGATTGTGCCATGAACGACTATTTTTGTATAGGTCTATTTTATCTGGCTCTGGAGGAATGGTCGAGTCATTGGCTTGAGCCGAGGTAAATGCTAAAGGGCTGTATACTTGTTATATAATCCACCTGGCCCTGGTGAGAGGGGGGTTAGGTGACCAACACAGTTACGGGAGAGGACTCATTTGACGAAATCCAAGGTATCAGAGATCACGGATCCGCCCATCTCATTGGGTAGCGGGGAGTTAACGATTGAACAGGTCGTTCAGGTCGCCCGTCATTTCCAGCCGGTCGTGGAAATCGGCCCTGGCGTTCCTGGGTCGAATGGGCAGGTGGCTTATGAAAGGGTCGTTGCCAGCCGGGCCTGGGTGGAGGAAGTGATTTCAGAAAACGCGCGTAAAGAAGCCCAGGGAGAGGCCCTGCTGTCCGCTTATTATGGGATCAACACCGGTTTTGGATCGAAGGCGGGACGGAAAGGCCTGGGGATAGAGGACATTCCCTGGGTGAGCCGAAATTTGATTGTCAGCCATTCCACGGGCATAGGCGACTCGCTTCACCCGGAAGTGGTGAGAGCGGCCATGCTCATTCGGGCCAATTCGCTGGCGCAAGGCTATTCTGGCGTACGCCCCGAGTTGATTAACCTCTTCGTGCGGATGCTTAACCGCGGAGTCATCCCCATCATCCCTGAATATGGCTCGGTGGGCGCCAGCGGTGACCTGGCTCCGCTTTCTCACCTGACGCAGGTGCTGTCCAAACGCCCTTCGCACGGTGGAATGAAGCTGGATGATCTCCCTGCGGATTACGACGAAGGAGGGAAGGCTTACCTGGCCTTGACCGATCAGGACGACCTGGCAGCCTTTTCAGAAGTGAAAGTGATCGACGGCGTTCGTTTTGCCGTCCTGCCCGGGCATGAGGCGATGCGTTTGCGCGGGCTGGAACCGCTTGAGTTAAGCGCCAAAGAGGGTTTAGCCTGCAATAACGGGACAACCTTTTCAACCGCATTGGCCGTTTTAGCGCTTTATGATGCTGAAAATATCACCCGGCATGAAGAAATCGCCGCTGCATTATCCTTGGAAGCCTTAATCGGTTTCCGGGATGCTTTTTTCCCCCAGGTTCAATCGATCCGTCGCCAAACCGGCCAGGTGGGAACGGCGGAACGCATTTTAGCCCTGATCAAGGGCAGCACCCTGGTGGATGGCGACCTGGATCGCGATCCGCGTTATGTTCCACCTCAGGATGCCTATTCCTTGCGGGTCACCCCACAGGTAACCGGGGCAGTTTGGGATACCATGCAATTCATCCGCCAGGTTTTAACCTCTGAAATCAATGCCGCCACGGATAACCCGTCCATCTTTCTTGATTTACCCAGGGCATACAAAGCGGTTTCCGGCGGCAATTTTCACGGTGCGCCCGTTGCTTATGCGATGGATTTCCTCAGCATCGTGATGACCGACCTGGGCAGCCTGAGCGAACGGCGCACCTTCCGTCTGACCGATCCGACGCTTAACCTTGACCTGCCTGGTTACCTGGTCAAGGATGTCGAAGGAAAGTCTGGGAGGACAAGCGGCTTGATGATCACTCAGTACCTGGCAGCCGGGCTGGTCTCGGATTGCAAAACCCTGGCCCACCCGGATAGCGTGGATTCGATCCCAACCTCTGGGAACCAGGAAGATCATGTCAGCATGAGCATGAACGCCGCCCGCCACGCTCGTAAAATTGTAGAAAACGTGGGGTATATCATTTCTATTGAGCTCTTATGCGGTTTTGTGGCGCTGAACTGGCGCTTATCTTACCTCAAGGAAAAGCTGTCAGAGCAAGGCCGGGCCGAACATGACCGGCCGGAGGATAAACCGGATGCTGAGCGGTCGCGGGTAGACATGCTTGAAATAGAATTATCCCGCACCCATCAAGCCCCGGTCGCCGGAGTAGGTAGCCAGGCCGCCTTAGAGGTCATCGCGGATGTCCTCTATGCCCAGGGTGACGCTTTGCCTGAAATTGGCGTCCAACCCACCACGGAAGATCGTTTCTTACAGCCGTATCTTTTACGCTTAGCCGGGCTGGTTAAGCGAGGTGAGCTGGTTGAAAAAGTTTTCCGCCAGGTCGGGATTGTCCTGACCGGTTCAGGAGGTAACCATGATGGCTAAAAGAGTGATCCACCCCCCCAGGGGAACGACATTAACCTGTAAGAGCTGGTTGATCGAAGCCGCTTACCGTATGATCCAGCATAACCTGGATCCAGAAGTGGCCGGTGAGCCGGATCAGTTGATCGTGTATGGCGGCAGGGGTAAAGCCGCGCGGAATTGGGAATGTTTTGACGCGATCCTGGACACCCTGCGTAAGATGGATGTCGATGATACCCTGCTGATCCAATCGGGAAAGCCGGTAGGCGTATTCAAGACTTACCCGGATGCCCCGCGCGTCATCCTGGCGAATTCCAACATCGTACCGGCCTGGGCGAATTGGGATAATTTCAACCGCTGGGAAAAAGAAGGCCTGATCATGTACGGCCAGATGACCGCCGGTTCCTGGATCTATATTGGCACCCAGGGTATCTTGCAAGGCACTTATGAGACCCTGGCAGAACTGGCCCGCCAGGCCGGTTGGGAGAGCTTGAAAGGTCGCTTTGTCCTGACGGCTGGCCTGGGCGAAATGGGCGGCGCCCAGCCCCTGGCTGTGACGATGAATCAAGGGGTTGCCCTGGTGGTAGAAGCGGCCCAGTGGCGGATTCAACGCCGGCTTGAAAAACGTTACCTGGATCGGGCTACGGACAACCTCGAAGAAGCCATGACCTGGGTGGAAGAAGCCAAAGCCGCCGGCCAGCCACTTTCGGTCGGGTTGCTGGGGAATGCCGCCCAAATTTTACCTGAGCTGGTGGTTCGGGGCGTCGTTCCGGATGTGGTCACGGATCAAACCTCGGCGCACGATCCGTTAAAATATATCCCTCTTGGCCTGAGCGAAGAAGACGCCCGGCGGTTGGCTGATACGGAGGATGGCAAAAAAGAGCTTGAACAGCGTGCGATGGAGTCGATGGCGGCTCATGTCCGCGCGATGCTCGAATTCCAGAAACGCGGATCGATCGTCTTTGATTACGGCAATAACCTGCGGCAGCAAGCCTTTAACGCCGGCGTCCAGGATGCCTTTGCATACCCAGGGTTTGTCCCGGCTTATATCCGCCCGTTGTTCTGCAAAGGCAAAGGGCCCTTCCGCTGGGTGGCATTGTCCGGCGACCCGCAAGACATCTACCGGACCGACGAGGCTATCCTGGAGCTGTTTCCCAACGATGCCGCCCTGGCGCGCTGGATCACCCTGGCTCATGAGAAGGTTGAATTTCAGGGGCTTCCCTCGCGAATTTGCTGGTTGGGTTATGGCGAAAGAGCGAAGGCCGGGTTGAAATTTAACCAGATGGTGGCAGATGGGATTGTGCGGGCTCCCATCGTCATTGGCCGCGATCACCTGGATGCTGGTTCTGTGGCTTCGCCTAACCGGGAGACGGAAGCCATGGCCGATGGCTCCGATGCCATCGGTGATTGGCCGTTGCTGAATTTTGCCCTGAATGCGGTGAGTGGAGCGACCTGGGTCAGCTTTCACCAGGGCGGCGGGGTCGGGATGGGTTACAGCTTACACGCCGGCCAGGTCATTGTGGCGGACGGAACGCCTGAGGCGGCGGTGAGGCTGGAACGGGTGCTGAATGCTGATCCCTGGACGGGCATTATCCGCCATGTGGATGCCGGCTATCCAGATGCGGTCGCCGAAGCCAGGAAGCACCATCTGTGGATCCCTATGCTGCCGGGTGACCAGGCGGGATCATGATTTTACGCAGGCCGGGATAGAGGTAGACAATAGACCGGGTATTCGTCGCCGGTCAATTGAAAGCCGAGCCGTGTGTATAAGGCCAGGGAGGTCTGGTTGTCATTTTGGGTATTGACGGTGACGTGACGGATGCCCTGGCGATCGAGGTCAGCCAACAACTGCTCGACCAGAGTACGGCCCAGGCCGCTTCCCTGGAATGACGGTAAGACGGCCAACCGCGCCAGGTGGCCAGAGGCGCCGATAGCGGTGCTGATTTGATAACCCACGATCTCGCCGTTCACCTCAATGACGGAGCTGACCATCGACTGCATGCGAGCCAGATCGAGGGATTCGCTCGAGTTGTGCCACAAGGGCTCGAAAGCCTGGTTATCGACATAGGTGACCGCCAGGATGTCTTGCGGAAGCATGGGCCGGAGCAAGACACCGGGTGGGAACGGCCTGGGAGCCGGGGGGCGTCCCTCCCTTTCCAGGACGACAATGGATTGCGTGGTGGTAAAGCCTGAGGGGATGAGCAGTTCTT
>JAJYIW010000188.1 GCA_021789855.1 Chloroflexota bacterium
CTACGCCGCCCACGCCGTCGAGGTCGAGATGCTCCACCAGCAGTCTGGCATCCAGGACCAGCTATGCTCAGCTTACGGCGGCATCAATTATATCGAGATGGAAGCTTACCCGAGAGCGTCTGTTTCCCAGATTACCGTGCCCAACCCTATCTGGTGGGAGCTTGAGCGGCGCCTGGCTTTAATTTACCTGGGTAAATCCCACCATTCATCCGCCGTCCACGAAATGGTGATCAAGAACCTGCAAGGCGCCGGCCCTGAATGCAAGCAGTTGGAAGACCTGCGCCAAACCGCACGCCAGTCGCGCGACGCGGTTTACGCCGGTGATTTCGCCGCGCTGGGGAAAGCCATGATCGCCAACACCGAGGCTCAAGGCCGCCTCCATCCCTCTCTCGTCGGGCCAGACGCTGCCAGGGTGATTGAAATTGCTCAACGGTTTGGCGCTCTCGGTTGGAAAGTGAACGGTGCCGGGGGCGACGGTGGCTCTGTCACCCTCCTGTGTGGCGACCTATCTTATGTCAAGCGCGCCATGCTCCGCGAAATTGAACAGGAAAACTCGCTATATAAAGCCATTCCCATTTACCTTAGCCGCTACGGGTTGCGGATCTGGAAACAGACCCTCCGGGATTCTCACCCATAATTCCCCCTCATCGTCTCGGGAAGCTGCCGCCCAATAGCACCCATGATAACCCGGTCGACTGCCCGATCCAGGTCTGCTGCGGCTTGCCCGTCCTCAATCTCCAGGGCATACAGCGGGCCAAAATGGAGATGGAGCGCCCCGTCTCTCTCAAAAATGCCTACCGGCAGGAGGGGCATTCCTCCTTTTGCCAGATAATAAATGAAACGGCCCGATCCGCTGGGTGGATCCCCTAATTGCCCGGTCAGGATATCCCGTCCCTCCGGCGCAAGGCCGATCACGGCCTCCTTCGTTTTCCGCACATATCGGATTACCTGGCGAACAGCCAGGCTGCGCTCAAGAACCTCTTTCGGATCAGGCGGCATGGCCGGCATCGTATCGAAACCATACACCCGGCCAATGGCGTGGAGAACCTGCTGGCTCAATGGCTTCAATACAATCTCGCGATGCTGCCCCGGAAAAGTGAAAGCCCCGGTCATGATCCAATGGATATCATAGGGCACCACGGCGCTGATCGCCAGGGCAGTCCACAGGGCATTAAACCCTGGGCGATAATAGTGGTTCAAAGTGATCAGGCACGGCCCTCCAGCAGGGATATGTTCTTGCCCGCGCACCTCTAAAGGCGGCGCCAGGCCTCGGATGGCATCTACCGCATCGCTTCTAAAATGGCGCCCTTGATTGAGCACAATCGACTTGCAGATATTAATGACCAACCTTGGGGGTAATTGATACGAAGGATACTTCAAACTATCGCTTGACTTCAACATGCAGGCGACCTATACTGATTTTAAGGATTTAACTGCAGAGGAACACTTAATAACCCGGCCTGTATCACCATGACCTATTATACCTGATCGGTTCTTAACTCAGATTAATCCAACTGGCATTATCCTTGTAAGGGATATGGGGTAGTGGTCGATTAGTTTGGCGTCAGCGCTCAGTGTTTTTCAGGCTTTTTGACGATTTCTCAGGAACCCTTCAGACTGGAGGTATTTTATGTCTATCCATCCACACGCATTGGAATGTTTTTTACCCCCCCATATCTTAAAGCAGATTGTCGACCAGGGAACGCCTGATCAACGGGATTGGGCCATCCGCGCCATGCGAATCTCCGACCAGATCCGCACCCAGCGCCTGGCCCTCATCGCCACCCTGGTGGCGCCTGAGCAGCTTATCGCTGCAGGCGGTGCGAAACAGCGCTTTGTTTATGACGCCCAGCAGGGCACCTCGTTACCGGGCGTCGAGGTGCGTAAAGAGGGAGACCCGGCGGTGAGCGACCCGGCCGTCAATGAAGCTTATGACGGGGCCGGCGCGACTTATGACCTGTATTGGGATGTTTACCAGCGCAATTCCATTGATGATCGGGGCATGGCCATCAATTCAAGCGTTCATTATCAAAAGAACTACGACAACGCTTTCTGGAATGGAAGCCAGATGGTCTATGGCGATGGCGATACCGGCCTCCCAGCCAGCCAGCAGATTTTTAACCGCTTTACCATCGCTATTGACATTATCGGGCACGAACTGACGCATGGCGTCACCCAATTTACCGCCAACCTGGCCTACGAGAACGAATCCGGCGCATTGAACGAATCGATCTCGGACGTCTTTGGCTCACTGGTCAAACAGCGCCACCTGAATCAAAGCGCAACCGAGGCGGATTGGATCATCGGCCAGGGTATATTCACCCCGAATATCAAAGGCGAGGGGATTCGCTCGATGAAGGCTCCTGGCACTGCTTACGATGACCCGGTGCTGGGAAAAGACCCCCAACCGGCCAATATGAAAGATTACCAACAGCTTCCCACCACCGATGATTCGGGCGGCGTTCACATTAATTCAGGCATCCCCAATTTTGCCTTCTATTCGGTCGCCATCGCCATTGGCGGAAACGCCTGGGAAAAAGCCGGGCAAATCTGGTATAAGACCCTTAAAGAACAGCTCAAGCCCAGCTCAACCTTCCAGGATGCGGCTAACTTAACCTTAACCGTGGCGGGCGAGTTGTATGGCAAAAATAGCCTGGAGCAACAGGCGGTCAAAACCGGTTGGGCGGCGGCGGGCCTCAGTGCAGTAGAGATACAACTCTACCCGACCAACGACACGGTTGGATGCCCGCAGTCCCTCTTGAATTTACTGGGGTTCAATAAATAGCGCCCTGGATGGTTGAGGTGAGCGAACGATGAAAATAGCTTTTAAACGGAGCGGTGGCTTTGCCGGGATGCGGCTTTCTTTGTCCCTGGATACGCAAGCTCTCTCCGAGCAAGACGCACACTTATTGGAAGATCTGGTGGCCACAACGGATTTCTTCGATTTACCGCCGGTATTGCCATCGCCCCCCGGCAGCGTCGACCGGTTTCAATATGAAATCGTGGTGGAGACGTTCGAACAGCGTCACGCAGTGGATGCGGGCGAAGGCGCTCTCCCCGATTCGCTGCGGCCGCTGGTCGACCAGTTGACCCAAATGGCGCGGTCCGCCCAAAGGAATGGTTGAAGACCAGCCCGAGCTTTTGACACGGCAGAGATCAACGCCACCCTCTATCGCCAGTTCCGTGACCAAGCCTATCTTTCCTGGCGCCAGCGCGCGCCAGAAGGCTATACTTTTGCGTTGAAAACGCCGCATTCCATCACCATACCGCAATGACGATAAAGGCAGCGCTCCCCAAAATGCCTTGACCCTGAAAAAGCTCCTGGGGCGATCAGTTTGACATTTCTCCTTTTCACATCTACACTAGGGGCATGTTAGCCCGTGTCTATTCCTGCGCCGTGATCGGGTTGGAGGGTGTTGTCGTCGAGGTCGAGGTCGATACGACGCCCGGTTTACCTATGATGATCATCGTCGGGCTCCCCGATGCAGCCGTGCAGGAAAGCCGTGAGCGCGTCCAATCTGCCGTAAAAAATGCGGGGCTCCCTTACCCTCGCAAGCGGGTCACCGTCAACCTGGCGCCCGCTTCCGTTCGTAAAGAGGGCCCGGCCTACGACCTGCCCATTGCCCTGGGTGTGCTGGTCGCCAGTGAGCTGGTTCCTCCTGAAAGCCTGGATAGTTCCCTGGTCATCGGCGAGCTGTCCTTAGATGGGAGTGTGCGCCATGTGCGCGGCGTCTTGCCCATGGCCGCCGTGGCCCGCGAGCAGGGTTTTAAACGTGTGTTCGTGCCTGAGCCAGACTCCGCCGAAGCGGCTCTCATTCCAGGGCTGGAAGTCGTTCCAGTCAAATCCTTAAATCACCTGGTGGCCTACTTACTCGGTGAAGAACCGGTCGCCTTCTCTCCACCCATCTCCGTTGAAGAAGGTGGCATCACCGTTCTGACCGACTTCTGTGAGATCAAAGGCCAGGAGCACGTCAAACGGGCGTTGGAAGTCGCCGCTGCTGGAGGACATAACGTCCTGATGACCGGGCCTCCCGGCTCGGGTAAGACGCTGCTGGCCAGGGCCATGCCCGCCATCCTCCCCACCATGTCCATCGAAGAAGCCCTGGATGTCACGCGCATCTATTCCATCGCCGACCTGCTCCCGCCGGAGGTGCCATTGATTCGCAGCCGGCCATTCCGCTCCCCCCACCATACCATCAGCCATGCCGGCCTGGTCGGGGGCGGCAACTGGCCTCATCCCGGTGAAATTTCCCTGGCCCACCGCGGGGTGCTCTTCCTGGATGAGCTGCCCGAGTTCGGCCCGCGGGTGCTGGAAGTGCTCCGCCAGCCTATCGAAGACAAGGTTGTCACCATCAGCCGCGCCCAGGGGTCGCTCACGTTCCCCGCCAGTTTTATGATGATTGCCGCGATGAACCCCTGCCCGTGCGGCTATTATGGCGATCCGGTCAAGCCATGCACCTGCTCCGCTGGGATGGTCACCAAGTACCAAAAGCGCATCTCCGGCCCGCTGCTCGACCGCATCGACATCCACGTCCAGGTGCCCAGGGTGGAATACGATAAGCTCAGCGATAGCCGCCTGGGGGAGCCCTCCAGCGTCATTCGCCAGCGGGTGGAAGCCGCCCGCAGCATCCAACGAGAGCGCCTGAACGAAAACGGCCTGACCTGCAACGCCGATATGCGCCCCGCTGAAGTGCGCCGCTTCTGCACCTTGGATGCCGCCAGCGCCGGCCTGATGAAAACCGCCATGAGCCAGCTCCAGCTCTCGGCGCGCGCCTATCACCGCGTGCTCAAGCTGGCCCGCACCATCGCCGACCTGGCCGGCTGCGAGCGCATCGCCCCAGGCCACCTGGCCGAAGCTCTGCAATACCGGCCAAGAATGAACGAAGCATAAAATTTACATGAGGGATAAAAACAGACGATCACAATTGATATGTCATCACATCCAAAGCCCACATCATCGTTTAAAGCAGCCTTGAACAATAAATTCACCCAAAGGATTTCTCAATATATTTTTACCTTTGGCCTGGCTTATTTCGTAATCTGGCTGTCAATTTATGCCATAACCATAATAACCACCCCAGTACCCGTAGAATATCGTGAAGGCGCTATCTTATTAACCACAGGTTATCTTCTCAAGGGAATGAACCCATATTCCCTGGCAAACCAACCCCTGTCCATAAATGTATATGGCTTCGGTTACAACCTGGTTGTCATCCCTTTTGCAGCGCTATTTGGCAATACGCTGGCAATTCACAGGATAGTTTCAATCATTTGCCTTGTATTATCCGGAGTCATCGTCGGCCGATGGCTTATATGGCGTGGTACGTCTACATTATTTGCATTATCTGGAGGTCTGCTCGTACTTGCAGGTCTATTATTTTACACAACGCCTATAGCACGACCTGATGCCCTGGGCATTTTTTTATTTCTCACTGCTATCTATTTACCAGAAAGATACCATTATCATCGGAAAAGCCTGATCATCAGTTCAGTTTTAAGTATATTGGCTTTTTATACGAAACCTTACTTTATCCTTTCCCTAGGAATTATTGCCACCTACCTTTTTTTATTTATTTCCAAGAAAAAGGGGCTATTATATTTAGGGGTAACAATTTTATTAGGATTAATAATAGCCATTCCAGTAAGGCTACTGTTCGAATGCTATTTCCTGGACACGATTATAAACAATATTAGTCTGGCGGGAAGAAACACCCACTTCATGGTGATGCAACTCATATTCTTTACCCTTGCCTACCTCCCGTTCGGATTAATTGTTCTAATCGCTTACCCCAATCATTCTTCGGAAAGAAATAATCCTACTCATGAGTCGACTTATCCTCCTAAAACCCCTGGTAAGCATCTGATGGTATGGGACATTGATAAACCATTCATACCTTTCCTTTTTGATTTCTCTTGGTTCTCATTTATTATTTCCACCCTTGCATTTATCCTCATTCTGGGCCAGCACCAAAATAATTACCTTACTTACATGTTTCAAATCATGACCCCTTTTGGGGTTGTAGCTATATTGCAGCACCTTCGTTCCAATAATAGTTTTTCGGTTTTTGCTATCGCTTTAGTATTGATCAATTTATTTATTTTTTGTAGATGGATATTATACCCAAATGATTGGCGCCCCTATCAAGCCCATTGGGATCGGATGGAAAAAGCCATCAAAGGTTCAAAAAAAGTATTAAATTCACCCGCGCTTGCCGCTGTCCTACTTCAAATGGGAAAGCCCATTTTTGATTCAGGCGAAAGTGAATTCTTCTACCTGACAAAACCATATCCCAAAACGATTATTGCGCCAGATTTTTATTTGGTTAAACAAAGAGAAATTGAATATAGTGCCATGATAGAAAAGGACATCGCCTCAAAAAAATTCGACCAGATTATTATCACTGAAGATAAGACAACCATATTTACCCGAGCCAATATTATGCAGAATTATATATACCAACAAACCATCCCACTAGATATGCCTCAAACAGGTCAGATGTGGAATGTCGATGTCTGGATTCCAAAAAAGTGACATGGTTATGTAAACATTTACAACGCAGTTAATTGATATTGGGAAAATATTAATGACAGAACGCACATATACTCTCCCTCAAGATAACCCATACTCCCGGTACCAGGCGGCTCGCAAGGCGCACTGGGATAGCATTACCGAATGGATGTCCCGGCACACAGGGTTGGGCGGGTATTATCAT
>JAJYIW010000189.1 GCA_021789855.1 Chloroflexota bacterium
GGTCCATTGATGGGATCTGAATCAGGCACTTTCGCCCACCATACCGTGGTAGTGCGCTTGCCGGAAATTGCCCGGCGTGCAATTCAAGAAAATGCCTGGACTCCCCAACAACGCCAGTCGGTCGAAACCTTAATTGCGGACATCCCTGACCAGCCCATTCGAATGTTGAAAGATAATGACGCGCCCGATGCGGACTGGTGGGACAGAGCGTTGCTCCCTTACCTGGGCAACAACTGGCTGGACATCCCCTGGTTCTTGGCCGAAACTTATTTTTACCGGCGGATGCTTGAAGCCACGGGTTATTATGTGGAAGGGCCAGGGCTTCACCAGGACCCCTACCGTTACCAAAAGTTAAAGGCGCTGGAAGCCACGCAGGCCGATACCCGGCGACTGTTCCAGCAAGTTAACCACCTGCTAACAGGGGCGCTGGACGTTTCAAGCGCATTGGAAAGATTGCTCCTGGTCAATCTTTGGGCAAACCAGGTCGATTTGAGCCTGTGGCCGGTGGATCAGGTCGAACGGCCCGATCATGCCGATCCGGGCAATGCAGCTAGCTTCATCCTGGTCGATCAGCGTGAAAAAGTGGCCGGCTACCTGGGCCATCTGTCGCCTGGCACCGTGCGCCAGGTTGACTTTTTAATTGATAATGCCGGCTTTGAATGTGTGGTCGACCTGGCCCTGGCTCATGCCCTGCTGGAATTAAAGATAGCGGATAAAATCATATTTCATCTCAAAATCCACCCGACCTTTGTCTCAGATGCGATGATCACGGACGCAAACTACACGGTGCGCACCCTGGCCGGACGGGAAGATCCGGAAGTGGCCCAGGCCGGTCAGGCATTGGCGGCTGACCTCGCCCAGGGCCGGCTGGTATTGAAAGACCACCCTTTTTGGACGTCACCTTACCCTATGTGGGAAATGCCGGATGACCTTTACCGAGAATTGAGCCGTTCCAATCTGGTGATGAGCAAAGGGGATGCCAATTATCGCCGTTTGTTGGGCGATCGCCACTGGCGCGACACCGATTCTTTTGAGGCTATCCTTTCCTATATGCCATCTTCGCTGGTGGCCTTGCGTACCCTGAAATCTGATCCGCTGGTCGGAATCATGAACGGCCAGGCTGAAACAATATCCCAAAAAGATCCGCAATGGAGGACGGATGGACGTTGGGGAATTATCCAGGCCAGTATAAAATAAACCAACCATGATTGATAAGGAGGTGTGAGATGAGCCATGTTGAAATTAATCGTAGTGAGACCCCGATTCGCCTGTTTAAATCCGATTTCCTGGAATTTTTTACCCACATTCATCCGGTGGTAATTGTGGTGATCTGGACACCTGTTATCTTGTTCTTGCTGTTTGAGGCACTCATTTCTTTACCGGTTGGCGTGAGTGGGGTCACGGTTCCGTTGCTCTTTTTGGCTGGCCTTTTTGTGTGGACCTTCACGGAATATACCATGCACCGTTTTGTATTCCATTTTCGCCCGCGCAATCCGTTCCAGGAACGAGTCGCCTTCTTGTTTCATGGGGTTCACCATGCGCAGCCTCAGGATAAAACGCGCCTGGTTATGCCACCCGCGGTGAGTATACCCATGGCTTTGGTATTTTATGGCCTGTTTACCCTGGTGTTAGGGGTGATATTCAAAGTCCAATACACTGTTTACCCCCTTTCTGCAGGTTTCCTGACCGGTTATTTGGCTTATGATCTCATTCATTACGCCACGCATCATTTCCCTATGAAAAGGGGATACCTTAAATTTTTGAGGAAATACCACATGCAGCACCACTACAAAACGCCGGATGCCCGTTACGGCGTTTCATCGCCCGTGTGGGATATGGTCTTCGGGACAAAGCCTGATTGAGGTTTATGGAACAGACCATTGCGGAATTTTCAATACCGCTAAAATTCAAGACCGATCGCCGTGGCCCGGCTCGCTGGGTGTTTTCGCATGCCTGGCACCATTGGCCGGTGGTCCTGGTAGCATTGTTTGGGGCTTTTTGCAACGCGGCGTTAGCTTCGGTCGCGCCCATCATGGTAGGCCAGGCGTTTAATGCCATTCTATCCAACCCGCCTCAGGTGAGCCGGTTGCTGCCTTATGCGTTGATTTTGGTGGCTTCTCAGGTTCTGCGGGGCATCTTACAGTTTGGGCGTAATTTCGGCTTTGAGCTGATCGCTCAACGGGTCGAGCGAGACGTCAGGGATGAGCTCTACACCAGTTTGCTGGGGAAAAGCATGACGTTCCATAGCCTGCAGATGGTGGGGGAAACCATGGCGCGGGCGACGAATGATGTCCGCGAAGTGAATTTCCTCTTTAGCCCCGGCGTCAATATGGTGGTGGGTTCTTTAAACTTTTTGATCGTGCCCCTGATCGTCGCGCCTACTTACTATCCCAGCCTGGTTCTGG
Source organism: Chloroflexota bacterium (assembly GCA_021789855.1). GTDB lineage: Bacteria > Chloroflexota > Anaerolineae > Anaerolineales > Anaerolineaceae > JAJYIW01. The sequence goes on from JAJYIW010000189.1 coordinate 2,406, forward strand.
CGCCGTCTTTGTTTGTGGTGTTCTACTTTTTCGCTTTGCGAACTTATTTGCGCACCCTATCTCCGATCACTGATGAGGTTCGCCGATCCTTCGGCCAGCTCAATACACGCCTGGCTGAGGCGTTGGATGGGATTGAGACCGTTAAAGGATCGACTCAAGAAGCGGCTGAAGTTAAGCGTTTCCAGACGAATGCCCGGCGTTACCGCGATGCCATGGTGCGCCAGGGAAATGTTGAAGCCCGGTTTTTGCCTTTGCTCCTGTTGAGCGTGACTTATGCGATCGGCCTTTTCCATGCACTCCTGCTTTATCAGCATGGAACGCTCAATGTGGGGCAGGTGGTGGCTTACTTTGGCATCTTGCTGATGCTGGATTTCCCCACCTTTACCTCTTTGTTTGCCTATTCCCGCATTTCCAGCGGGCTGGCTGGCGCCAGGCGAATCCTGGACCTGATGAACCGGGAGAATAACCTGGATCAAAACAGCGCGGGGTATACCGGGCCAATGCGCGGTGAGATAGAGTTTCGCGATGTGAGTTTTGCCTACCCCGGGGGTGAAAGGGTATTGGAGCATATTGCCTTCAAGATTAAACCGGGAGACACGGTAGCCATTGTCGGCCAGACCGGTGCGGGAAAGACGACCCTGGTAAAATTAATTAACCGCACCTACGATGTAACGGCGGGACAGGTGCTGGTCGATGGGGTGGATGTGCGCGATTGGAACCTGGAATCCTTGCGTAGAGGCATTTCCATCATCGAGCAGGACATATTTTTATTTTCGCGCTCTGTACGGGATAACATTGCCTTTGGTCAACCTGGTTCATCGACCAGTACAATCCGCCATGCAGCGGAATCGGCGCAGGCCGATGAATTTATCCAAACCTTCGCAGAAGGGTATGAGACCATCATCGGTGATCGCGGCGTCACCCTTTCCGGCGGCCAACGCCAGAGGCTGGCTTTGGCGCGAGCGTTCCTGACCGATCCGCGGGTTCTCATACTGGACGATTCCACCAGCGCCATTGACAGCGCTACTGAAGATAAAATCCAGCGAGCTATTTACACTGCGGCTAAAGGTCGAACGACGTTTATCATCACCCACCGCCTGTCGCAAATTCGGTGGGCCGATCTAATCCTTGTCCTGCGTAAAGGTAGATTGTCGGCAATCGGCGATCATAACACCTTATTTCAGAGCTCGGAATCCTACCGGCGCATCTTTAGCGGGTGAAACATGGGATTCTTTGCTGGTTTAAATGCTGAAAAATATGACCGGCAATACCCAGACCGGGTCCTAATCGGTCGCATCGCCGCTTATTTCAAGCCTCAAACGAAACGGCTGATTATCGTTGCCGCCCTGGTTTTGCTGGTTTCTGTATTGGGCGCGTCAATGCCCGTTTTTGTTTCACACGGGATTGACCAGATGCGCGGCTCTCCCCAGCTTCCAACGATGGCGACCATTGCCGGAATTGTCCTGGCCATTGGGGTGACCAATTGGAGCGCCAACTGGCTTCGCCGCCGCACCACCGTGCGGGCGATAGCGGATGTGGTCATCCAATTGGCATCCGATGGTTTTTCGGCAGCCATGGAGCATGATTTATCGTTTTATGACGAGTTTTCTTCCGGTCGCGTGGTCTCACGGATTACCTCTGATACCCAGGAGTTTGGCAACCTGATCAGCCTGGTCACCGACTTGATCCAACAGATCGTGCAATCGGTGATTATCACCGTGATTCTCCTTTCCATCGACTGGCGCCTCTCGCTCTACCTGTTTGCTCTGGTTCCGATTATTTTCGTCCTGGCGCTGAGTTATCGCCGGGTGGCGCGCACGATCACCCGTAAAGGGATGCAAGCGATGGCGAATGTCAACGCGACCATCAAAGAGACGGTCAGCGGGATTGCGATTGCCAAGAATTTCCGCCAGGAAACATCCATCTACCATGACTTCACACAAGCCAATCAAACCTCTTACCAGGTCAACGTCCGCCGAGGCCTCATCTTATCTCTCGTGTTCCCCACGTTGAACGCCATCGGCGGGGCGGCCTCTGGGATGATGGTGTACGTGGGCGGCTGGAGCGCTGCCCAAGGCATCGTGACCGCAGGCGCCTGGTACCTGTTTTTGCTCAGCGTGGATCGTTTCATGGATCCGGTGATGAACCTGTCTTCGTTCTGGACGCAGGTTCAGTCAGGCCTTTCGGCTTCTGAACGGGTGTTTGCGTTGATCGATGCGGAAAAAGCGGTGGTTCAACGGGCAGAACAGCCAGTTCCCCCTTTGGCAGGACAGATCGATTTTGAGCAGGTCTTTTTTTATTACAAAGCCAGCGAGCCGATCCTGACTAATTTTAACCTTACCATTCACGCTGGGGAGACCCTGGCCTTAGTGGGCCACACCGGGGCAGGTAAATCGTCCATTGCCAGGCTGATCGCCCGGTTTTATGAATTTCAGGGAGGTGCGATTAAGATTGATGGGCATGATATTCGCACCGTGGACCTGGCTGCTTACCGGCGCCAGCTAGGCATCGTTTCCCAGACGCCATTTTTATTTTCAGGAAGCGTGGCTGAAAATATCCGCTACGGCTCCCCTGAGGTGAGCGACCAGGAGATCGAGGCGATAGGACGGCAAATAGGAGAGGGGGAATGGCTAACCACCCTGCCTGATGGGCTCCAATCCCAGGTGGGTGAGCGTGGCTCCCGTCTTTCCATGGGCCAAAGGCAACTGGTCTCGTTGATGCGGGTGCTGGTGCAACACCCCGCGATTTTTATCCTGGACGAAGCGACTGCCAGTATCGATCCGTTTACCGAATGGCAAATACAACAGGCCCTGGCCCTGATACTTTCACGCTCCACCAGCATTCTCATCGCGCACCGTCTCTCTACCGTCAAATCCGCGGACCGGATTATCGTCATGGAGAGGGGCAAGATCGTCGAAGAGGGCAATCACGCCGGCTTACTGGCGGCTGGTGGTCATTACGCCAGCCTGTATAACACCTACTTCAGGCACCAATCATTGGATTACCGGCCCAGCGGGCTGGATGATTTCCTTGCCTCTAAAATGAAAACCGCTTAAGCGCCGGTTAGCCCAGGCGGGCCCGGATGTCCAGGGCAAAAACCTGATCCCTGGTAGCCAGAAGAGGGTTGATTTCAATTTCCGCGATGCGAGGATGGTTGTAAGCCAGGCGCGCCAGTTGTACCAACGCATCCACCACTCCTTCGCGGTAAGCCGGGTGAATACTGCGAAAGCCCTTGAGCTTCCTACCGGCCCAGGTGCGCTCTACCATCGACTCGGCTTCCTGCCTGGAGAGGGGGGCCAGTGCAAACGCCAGGTCTTTGAGCCCTTCGACTTCGACCCCGCCTGAGCCGAACATCACCAGGGGGCCAAATTGATCGTCTCTGACTACGCCCAGGATCACTTCCTGCCCGTGGGGGAGCATGGGTTGTACGGTCACACCCTCAATGCGGGCGCCAGGCTGGGCTGCTTTAGCCCGTTGGATCACCTGTTCGAATCCCAGCGCAACTGCCTGTGCGTCCTGGAGGTTCAGCAACACCCCGCCCACGTCGGATTTATGCAGGATGTCGGGCGATGCCACTTTGATGACCACCGGGTAGCCAGCCTGGTCAGCCAGACGGATGGCCTCTTGAGGCGTGATGGCTGACCCGGAAGGGACGGTGGGGATGCCGTAGGCCTGTAGCCAACGAGAGACCTCGCCAATGGGCGCCACGCCATCAGGTAAAGAATCGATCGACCGGGCTGTTTCTTCATTAGTTTTGCTGGCTTCAAGTGGTTCACTGGCCAGCGATGCCAGGATAGCCCTGCGCCTGGAGAGGACGGCCAGGGCTGATATCGCCGGCTCTGGAAAGCGGTAATCAGGGATGTGCACCGCCCGTAGATGCTCGACGGCCTCCTGAATTAACCGATCACCCATCAACGTGACTAACACGGGCTTGTAAGATGCCTGGATCACCGGGATAATCGCTCTGGCTACGGCGCCTGCGGAGAACATGGGGGGTGGAGGGGTAATGACCAGGACGCTATCGACGCCGGGGTCCTGGAGAAGGAGTTGCAAAGATTGCGCATAGTTTTCCGGCGAGGCAGACGCCAGCATATCCACCGGGTTATGGAGGCTGGCTGCGGAGGGCAAATAGACCTTGAATGCTTCGATAGTTTGGGAGGCAAGCTCCGCTAATTGCAAGCCCTCGAGCTCAACCGCATCGGCTGCAGTGACTCCAGGGCCGCCCGAATTGGTGAGGATGGCTACGCGGTCTCCTTTTGGAAGGGGACACCAG
>JAJYIW010000190.1 GCA_021789855.1 Chloroflexota bacterium
CAGGTGGTCGGGGAAGACCGGTGGTTGGACGCCAGGCGGGAACGGCGTGGCATCCGGGGGCGCCTCAAAAAAGCCGAATCCACTTACCATCCCGTTATCCGAGGTATTGCCGCCGAGGGTTAAATCTAGGCTGTATTGGACCTCGGGTTGAGTGAGCGAGGCCTGAAAAAGATCCGTACTCCACACGCCCGTCAGGCTGTCCGCTTTTCCATCGACACGCTTGACCGTCCCCTGGCCCGAATAAGCCTTTCCGGCGGTATCCTTCAACACGACCGATCCATTCAAAGACAGGGCGTCCGGGTTTAGCGCCAGCCCGCTGACGGTATACCCGAAAGCGGCCCGTTTGGCATCGGCGTAGACCCAATCCAGCGTGACCTTGACCCCGTTCTGGCTTTGAGATAACCCCAGGGTGGGCGTGGGAGCCACCGCCGTCGCGGTGGCCTCGCCGGGGATCAGCCCGATGTTGGGCAGGGCGCCGTAGAAAACCCATAGCCCGCGCACACCATTTTCGCCCGCGCGGTTCCCGGACAGCCCGGCGATGCTCACCGCAAAGCGGGAGGCTGCCGGGTCGCTGTCCTCAAAAATAACCTGGCTACACAGCCCTTCGTTGGAACCCTTCACCGGCGTGACTTTGCTAGGAACGATTGGCTTGTGACCGTCGAAGGCGAGGGTGATATCCTGCGGGTTCAGGACCAGGCCGGTCAGGCTTGCGTCTGCCAGGCACAGCACGGCCTGGGCGCGCTGCAATCCCACGACCACAGACCGCAGGTGGATTTCAATTCCGTTGGTCCGGGTGGAATAGGTCTGGTCAGCCGCCATGATTTGCCGGGTGTAGACCGGCACGTTCTGAACGGCAAAGTGAAAGTCGCCTGAAATTGCCTGCCCGTCCGAAGATTTTCCCGTTAAGGGCACTTCGATATCGAGGTTGTCCTTCCCATCGACTTCGTCCGCGTGGACCACCTGGTATGAGAGGTAATCCGCACTCACCATCCCCCCATGCTGGCTGACAATAAAGCTGGCGCCACGTGGTTGGAGGGGTTGGATCCCGCTAAAGGTCACCCTGGGCAGGCTGAGATCCCAACCCGCCGGCAGGTCGCGGATCGAAAAACTGAGCGCGAGCTGGCTTTCTTCCAGGTAGACCTTATCCAGGGTCAGGGTCACGCCCGCCAGGGTCTGCGCCGTCCCGGGTGAGACAGCGGGAAGCGGGCTGGCCGTTGGCGCCGGCGCGACCGGGCTGACGTTTTGGGCTGTCGCTTGAAGTTCCTTGACCAGCCCGGCTTCTTGCACAGATTGCAAGCCCGTGTCGCCCACCAACGTCCGGTAGAAGGCATAGGCAGCGGTGGTCAGGGCAGCCAGGGCCACCAGCGCGAGCAGCACCGTCAAGGCCAGCTTCAAGCGATGATGAATAGGCGCGGCGCGGGTGACCGCCTCCAGGCGCGCCATCACACCGGCACGCAGATCGACCTGCGCGGGAGGCACGGCCTGGTCGGCCAGGCTGTGAAGGATGGCTTTCAATGGCTGTGTTTTCATGGCTTATTCCTTCGCTTCAGTTGGGTCGCTGGCGGATCGGCAGCGGGACGCTCCACCGGTGAAAAAGGCTGCAGCAGGCGGCGCAGTCGCTCCCTGGCGGCATAGAGCGACCATTTGATCGCGGTGAGCGGGCTATCCATTTCGCGAGAGATTTCTTTATCGGGCATCTCGAGAAAATAATGCATCACCGTCACCGCGCGCTGGCGAGGAGTCAGCTGCTGCAGCGCCTGCCACACCGCCTGGCGAGTCTCGTGCGTATCGGCCAGGTCTTCTGGCCCGCTGGCCGGGTCGACCAGCCAGGAAGGCGGCACCGGCCTATCCTCTGTGTCTTCGAGGGACAGGTCGCGCCTCGCCCGGTAAGCCGCCCGGAGAGCCGCATGGATGACGATCCGGTGGAACCAGGGGGCGAACGGCCGGCGTTCGTCAAATCCACCGATCTTTTCGACGAGCTGCATAAAGGCCGACTGGGCCACATCCTCGGCCATTAAGCGGTCCCCTGTGATCAGGTAAGCAGCCTGGGTAGCCTGGACCTGGTAACGGCAAATGAGGTATTCCAGGCCGGCAATGCCATTATGCTTGAGCAGCGTGATGGCTTGCTGTTCTGCGCCCGGCCGATCAAATTCGGATTGGTGGGATGAACAGGGTTTATCCAGAGCTTAATCCTTAATCGAATAAGGTCTATCAATGAGAGTCTCTATCTATCTTATCCTTTGAGATCATAAAAAGATAGTGACCACTCTGCCCCGAAGTGAAAATACCCTTATATGATGTAGTCGATTTTATACATCCAATTCATCTACTTTTCATTTTGGTCTGTTATGGTTAAGGCTACCAAGGGATGGCTCTGCTATCCTCACCACTTTAAGGATTGAACCGTTAATGAAATCACAACCACCCCAACCCTCCTTTGACCCCGTGCGGACAATCAAAAAATTCTTCCTGGCCGCCTTCGTGGTCGTTTCCTTCATCGCTTATGCGCTGCACAAACCGCAGAACAGCAACAACGCTGCCTCCGCCGAAGCCAGCCAGCCCACCGCCGCCCCGACGACTCAGTCGCTCAACCCGGCGGCGCCCACGGCTACCGCCAACCCTGCTGCTACCGATCCGACCCAAACGCCGGCTGCGGCCAGCAGCCTTCCCACGACCACCCCTTCAGCAGCCGCGGCCAGCCCCACCCCCCCAGCGCCCACTGCCGCCCCATCCCTGGCCTCCAGCCAATATAAAAATGGCACCTTCCTGGGCCCCCAGGTGGACGCTTTTTACGGCCTGGTGCAGGTGAAAGTCACCATCCAGAACGGTAAGCTCACCAACGTCCAGTTCACCGAGTATCCCAGCGACCGCCGCACCTCTCAGCAGATCAATTCCATCGCCATGCCCTACCTGCAGCAGGAAGCCATCCAGGCGCAGAACGCCAACGTGGATATCATCTCCGGCGCCACCCTCACCAGCGAGGGGTTTATCCAATCGCTGCAGGCTGCCCTTTCCCAGGCCAAGGGCTGATCATGAAACAGACGCAAATCCTGATGGGCATGCCGATCACGGTAGAGGTGCTGGGCGCTGACGTCTCCCCGGCATTATTGGACTCCGTTTTCGCTTACTTCGACACCGTTGACCGGAAATTCAGCACCTATAAAGAGGACAGCGAAATTTCCCGGATCAACCGGCACGAGCTGACCCTGGCTGAGGTCAGCGCAGACATGGTCGAAGTGTTTGGCCTGTCTGAAGAAATGAGGGAGGCGACCGGTGGCTTTTTCAACATCTGGCATGGCGGGGGCTACGACCCTTCCGGCCTGGTGAAGGGATGGGCGATCGACAAAGCCGCCAGAATGATCCAGCGCCAAGGTTTCATGGACTACTATGTGGAGGCCGGGGGCGATATCCAGGCAGCGGGCAAAAACAAGCAAGGCCGGGACTGGCGCGTGGGCATCCGCAGCCCGTTCAACCTGGCTGAAATCGTCAAGGTGCTTACCATCACCGACCGGGGCGTGGCCACCTCTGGCACCTACGCACGCGGGCAGCACATCTACAACCCCAAAGACGCCTCGGCTATCCTCAACAAAATCGTCAGCCTGACGGTCATCGGCCCAGACATCTACCAGGCCGATTGTTACGCCACGGCTGCCTTCGCCATGGGCGCGGAAGGCATCGACTTCATCGAATCCCTGGAGGGGTTTGAAGGGTACAGCATTGATCAAGACGGCCTGGCCACCTACACCAGCCACTTTGCGAGGTATATCGCCCATGATTAAATGGTTTGACGATCAGCTCAACCGCATCACCATGTACCGGCTGGTGCTCTATTATTTAATCGGACTGCTCGTCATCGCCTTGTTATTCAGCTTTGCGGGCGTCCTGGCGTACGATCCTTACGCGCTGCTCTTCTCGACCGCCTTCATCCTGGCCGCCAGCGCCATCACCAACTGGGCCTTCTCGCGCGTGTATGGCGTGCCAGTGAACGTTGAATCGACCACCATCTCGGCGTTGATCCTGGCGCTCATCATCACCCCCATCCATTCCTACAACGACCTGTGGTTCCTGTTGTGGGCCTCCGTCCTGGCGATGGCGTCCAAATACATCCTGGCCGTGCGGGGCAAGCACCTGTTCAACCCGGTGGCCATCGCGGTCGCCCTGACCTATTTTGCCGCCAACCAGTCCGCAAGCTGGTGGATCGGGGATGCCCGCCTGCTGCCCTTCGTCCTCGTAGGCGGCTTGCTGATTGCCCGCAAGCTCCGCCGCTTTGACCTGGTGCTGAGCTTTTTTGTCACGGCGTTCGCGGTGGTATTGCTCGCCAGCCTGGTCAGCGGGACAGATCCTTTCGCCGCCATCCAAAAATTAGTGCTGTACTCGCCCCTGGCTTTCTTCGCCTTCACCATGCTGACCGAGCCGCTCACCACCCCGCCTACGCGCAAGCTGCGCCTCTATTACGGCGCGCTGACCGCATTCCTGTTTACCCCCGTCCTGCACCTGGGCACATTTTATACCACGCCTGAGCTGGCCTTGCTGATCGGCAACGTGTTTTCCTACATCGTCAGCCCCAAGGCCAAGCTCATTCTCAGGCTTAAAGCCCGCAAGCAATTATCACCGGACACCTACGAGTTCGTGTTTACCCCACCCAGGCAGTTCGCCTTTGCCCCCGGGCAATATATGGAATGGACGCTGGGCCACGCGGACCCCGACAGCCGGGGCAACCGGCGTTTCTTCACCCTGGCCTCCGCCCCCACCGAGCGCGACCTCAAGCTGGGGGTCAAATTCAACCCGCACTCCAGCAGCTTCAAGCAGGCCATGCTGGCCCTGGACAACCAGCAGGACATCGTGGCGACGCAGCTGGCCGGCGATTTCGTCCTGCCGGATGACCCCAGGCAGAAGATCGCATTGATCGCCGGCGGGATCGGGGTCACCCCCTTCCGGAGCATGATCAAATACCTGCTGGACACCCACCAGCGCCGACCGATCATCCTGTTTTACGTCAACCATAACGCGGAAGATATCCTGTACAAAGACGTGTTCGACCGGGCCGAAAGGGAGCTGGGCATCAAGACCCTCTACACCGTCACCGATGGGAGCAGCATCCCCACCGGGTGGCCGGTCAAGGTCGGGCGGATCACCGCCGAAGGCCTGCGGCGCACCCTGCCGGGCTACCACAGTTTCCATTTTTATATCTCAGGCTCGCCCGAAATGGTCGACTCGTTCAAGGCCCTGTTGCGCCAGATCGGGGTCAAGCCTTCGCACATCAAGACCGATTTCTTTTCGGGGCTGTAGGGCATCAAACTTTCATCTCAGCCCGATGGAGAAAAGACCTTCACCTCATGGCTGCGTAAAAAAAACGTGGATATCCCGCGCCTTCGATTCGACCTATAATGACTATATCACCTGGGTGGGGTGGACTGGAATCGGAGGGAGATATGTGTAAATTCTGTATGGAGCACGGCGAAGGCAAGCAGTGGTACCTGCAAATGAAGAATTACTACCCCGAGCTGCTCCACGAAGAGCTCAATGCAGAACAGCAGCAGGTCACCGGGGCGAAGACGCGGCTGGAATGGAACCTGGGGTTTTTCCGAAATTTTGTTATGCCGGGCAGCGGCAAATATCCCCTGCCCAAGAAACCAGAAAACGCGGAGGCTGCCCCAGCCGCGTCACGCCCGCCGTTGAGCGAGGATGAGATCGTGGCGAACAACATGGTCGAGCATTTTGGGCAGGTGCTCCCGATCGAGGACGTGGAGCGGGTGATTGACAGCGTCGATTCGATCACACGTATGCCGTGCGGCTGCCGGTATATTAGCACCGGGCAGACCAACGCGCGCTACTGCTTTGGGTTTAGTATCGACCGCTTCGGCATCCTGGGCCAGTTCCCGGAAGCCTCGGCGTCACTGGAAACCCTCAGCCGCGAAGAGGCCAAAAAGCTGTTCCGCTATTTCGACCAGGAAGGTTTGATGCACAGCATCTGGACGGGCGTGACACCCTACGTGGTCGGCCTGTGCAACTGCGACCACGACTGCATCGCCTACCGGACCACTATCGAGAGCCGCAGACCGGCTGACTTCTTCCGCGCGGAATACATCTGCGAGGTGGATTGGGAGCGCTGCACCGGCTGCAAGACCTGCATGAGCCAGTGCCAGTTTGGCGCCCAGTTTTATTCCTCGGTGACGGAAAAGGTCTACATCGATCCGGGGCGCTGCTATGGGTGCGGCGTGTGCCGCGCAGCCTGCCCTAACGATGCCATCAGTATCATCCCCAGGGAGAAACGCCCCGTGGCGGCGGACCTGTGGCTGAACCACCCTTACCCTAAATAAACCGTTCCACTGGGGTTATACATAACCCTTTTCGACCTTCTCCGGGATGAGCAAGGCCATGTGGTTCATCGGGCCATGCCCGTGGCCGATGCCCAGCCTGGCCGAGGCGCTCAGCACCTGCGCCAGGTAATCCTTGGCAATCCGCACCGCCTCGACCACCGGCGCGCCCTTGGCCAGCTCAGCCGCAATGGCCGAGGCAAACGTGCAGCCTGTTCCGTGATCGTTGCGGGTGGGCACGCGCGGCGCGCGGTACTCGTGGAAATCCTGCCCATCAAACAGCAGATCAATGGCCTCCTCGCCGGTGGACAGGTGCCCGCCCTTGACCACCACG
>JAJYIW010000191.1 GCA_021789855.1 Chloroflexota bacterium
GTTGCCCACCAGGTCAAAGATATTGTGAACACACACCTGCCGCACCGTGAAGTGAATCCGAGGGAACCGGTCAAGAAAGCCTTGGAACCAGCTTTCCACGGCTTGCTTCCCCACATTATGGCCACTGGCAGGAATATCGCCGGGGTAAATGAATTCGCCGTCTTCTCGCCAGGATGACAGGAATTGAGCCAGGTCATGCCGGTTTAAACATTCGAACGCATCGGTCAATTTCTTCTTGACGATGAGCGCCCCGATCATCATGCCCTCCCATCGAGGTTTTGAGGATGGGGCCATCGAGCGGTCACCTCGATTACCTGCTTCGACAGCCCGCGCCGGTTGAACCCACGGACATCAGCCAGGGATTCCCGGCTCATTTTATTTCATTATAGACGCGATTGGAGCCAGCAGCACGCCTTTTTTAAGGCCACTATCCATGCCAAAATGGCCCACCGCTCTCCCATTGCTCCGCCTGTCTATTGCCCGTTATCCCATTTACGGTTATGATAGGGGCCGGTTTATTGATGGAACCCCATTTTACTTGAGGAGATCAGCATGGATCGTTTGTCGGTGGGCGACCAGGCCCCAGACTTCACTCTTCCTAATCAAAAGGGAGAAGAGGTCACCTTATCGGATGCGTACCGCGCGCACAACCTGTTATTGGTGTTCAACATCGGTTTTGTTTGACCGCATTGCAATCATCACCTGGCGCAGTTGCGCCTTGACACTCAAAAATTCAGGGATTTCGACACCGATATCCTGGTGATGGTCCCCAACGGGCCCAGGATGATCGAAAGACACATCAACGAATTCCATCCCTCCTATTCGGTCTTGATGGACAGCGGATCGAAAGTGGCGTCCAGGTACCTGCAAATCAAAAAATTTTTCAAAATGGGCACACCCACGGTGTTCCTGGTCGATCAAGCGGGGGTCATCCGCTATACCCATTACGCCGCCTCGATGACCGATGAGCCGGATAATCGCGAGCCGCTCGCCGTTTTAGCGAATTTGGCCCATTCCTAAAATCAAACGCCAGGGGGAACTACTGTGACGGTGCGGCTGGCGCCAGGGATAACGCCCCGGCGCCAACCGCTCTTTTAATATTTAATGCCCTTCCCAATACCTGTTGCATTAAAGGGCTATATCAGATATAGTAAAGGTTAGTTGTCACCGAAAAAAGTCCCCTTGGGCTTACCGGTAGCGCAATGGCGCATTGATTAATCTGGATTTCTGGTTACCCACTTTTTGCAACAGGAGGAGGAATAAATGTGGAAAGATTTTAAAGAGTTTATCATGCGTGGCAATGTGATGGACATGGCGATCGGCATTATCATCGGTGTAGCCTTCGCGGCCGTCGTCACTTCGTTGGTCAATGACATCATCATGCCACCCATCGGCCTGCTGCTGGGCCACATCAACTTTACTGATCTTTTCATTAACCTGAGCGGCACGTCCTATACCAGCCTGAAAGCAGCCAAAGATGCCGGCGCGGCGACGATCAATTACGGCGTATTTATTAACACAATCCTCAATTTCGTAATCGTTGCCCTGGTGATCTTCCTGGTTGTGCGCGGCCTTAACCGCCTGAAGAAACCCGCCTCCGCTCCAGCGGTCGCCACCAAAGATTGCCCCTATTGCTTCACCAGCATTCCCAAGAAAGCCTCGCGCTGCCCGAACTGTACCTCGCAATTGACCAAGTAAGCCAACGCAGCGCCTCTCGTCAGAATCAGCGCTGTCCCATGAGCTGGATGGCGAAGATTTCACTAACACGTCAGGGTTAAAGGAGATAAGGTATGGATCAACTCGTCAATTTAGTGTCTCAGAAGGCTGGTATCAGCCAGGATCAGGCCAGGATGGCGGTTAATGCCGTGCTTGACTTTCTCAAGCAGAAGCTGCCCGCGCCGGTGGCCGCCGAAGTTGACAGCCTGCTGCAAGGCGGGACTCCCGACCTATCCAAAGGCCTGGGCGGATTGTTCGGTCATTAATTATAGAAAGGGGATTGAAACATGACGAAATTAGCGGATATCGAAGGTGTAGGCCCTGCGTATGCTGCCAAGCTCGAGGAAACAGGGGTGAAGGACGAAGAAGCCCTGTTATCCATGGGCAGCACCCCCAAGGGTCGCAAAGAGCTGGCGGAAAAATCAGGCATCAGCGAGAAATTGATCCTCAAATGGGTCAACCGGGTTGACCTGGCGCGCATCAAGGGCATCGGCAGCGAGTATGCCGACCTGCTGGAAGTGACCGGGGTGGATACGGTAGTTGAGCTAGCCACCCGTAAACCGGAGAACCTGGTCGCGAAGATGGCCGAGGTCAATGAGACCAAGAAACTGGTGCGCAAGCTGCCCACCCTCACCCAGGTACAGGATTGGGTGAAGCAGGCGAAGGAATTGCCGCGAGCAGTCAATTATTAACCGTGTAAAGCTTTTTTAGTTGGTCAAAAGGAACAGCCGCCACCCAACGCGATGGCGGCTGTTCCTTTTCCGATTCAAAATATCCCTTATAATAGGGGCACCGGGCCGAGAAGATGTAGGTTGTCCCTGGAATTCCTTAATAAAGAAGAGCTTATGAACCTTTTTAATGCGATATTGTTAGGCATCGTTGAGGGATTGGCTGAATTTATCCCCGTCTCATCCACTGCACACATGCTGATCGTCCAAAAGATACTCAATATCCCGGCGGATAACGGCGTGTTCGCTTTCTTGATACTGGTGCAGATTGGGCCATTGGTGGCCTTGCTGTTTTACTTCTGGAAAGATTACTGGGCCTTGATCCAGGCGTTCTTTGCCAGGCCGTTTTCCACGCCGGAAAATCGCATGGCCTGGTACATCATCATCGCCTCCATCCCGGCGGGGCTGGCCGGGCTGCTGCTCAAAGACGCCGTGCAGAACCTGTTTCAAAATCCCTTGATGGAAGCGGCGATTCGCCTGTTCACCGCCGCCATCCTGTTGTTCCTGGCGGAATGGCTGGGAAAACGCACGCGCACGCTGGCCTCGATCACCTGGCTGGACAGCCTGATCATTGGGTTATTCCAGGTGCTGGCGGTCTTCCCCGGCTCGTCTCGCTCCGGCTCGACCATCCCCGGGGGCATGTTGCGCCAGTTCGACCGGCCATCGGCCACGCGCTTCTCCTTCCTGATGGCAGCGCCGGTCATGCTGGCCGCCGGCGCCTATGAAACCCTCTCGGTGCTGAAGATGCACATCCTGGGGAGCATCCTGGGCCCGCTGGCGGTCGGTTTCGTGGTCGCGGCCATCCTGGGCTGGCTCTCGATCCGCTGGCTGATCACCTACGTGAGCCATCACTCGCTCAACCTGTTCGCCATCTACTGCGCCATTGTCGCAGCGCTGTGCGTCGTTTTTCTCTTTGTATAATGAAAAGGGTTGAGCCAGATCGCCCTTCGCCCGGCGCCGGTTGAGGCCAAACGATGAACCCGATGCGCGTTATCTTGAATCCGGCCGCCGGGCACGGCAACGGTGACCGATTGGCGCCCACCCTTGAAGCCGCCCTGAAACGCCAGGGGCTGGCGTATGACCTGGTTCGCACGGAACGCAGCGGCCACGCGATCGAGCTGGCCAGCCAGGCCGCCCGCGAAGGGGTCGCGTTGATCGTGGCGGCAGGCGGGGACGGCACGATCAACGAAGTGGTCAATGGCCTGATGCGCTCCCAGGCGGCCGGCGGCCCCCTACCGGCGCTGGGCGTGCTGTGCGCCGGGCGGGGCAACGATTTCGCCGGCTCGGTGGGCATCCCGGTGGACCTCGACCAGGCGGCGGCGCTGCTCAAAGCGGGGCAGAGCCGGCCAATCGACATCGGCCGGGTCACCGCCGAGCGCTGCCCGGAGGGGCGGTACTTTATCAATGCGGTTGGGGTGGGCTTTGACGCCGTCGCGACCATCGAAGTGGCGAAGCTTCCCCGCTGGGGCGGCTTTATGAGCTTCATGATCGCTATTTTCAAGACGATCTTCCTGTATAACCGCGCGCCCCTGGCCACCATCACCTACGCCGGCCAGACCTTGCAGCAACGCTCGCTGATGATTTCGATCATGAACGGGCGCCGGTTGGGAGACGGTTTCCTCATGGCGCCCGATTCCCTGCCGGACGACGGCCAGCTGGACCTGTGCATCGCGGAGCAGATGGGCTCTTTCCAAATTATCCGCCTGATTCCTCATTTTATGCACGGGACGCAGGCGTCCCAGAAGAAGATTCGCACGGGCCGGGCGGCGGCCGTCACCATCTCGGCGCTGGATGGGCCGCTGCCGGCGCACACCGACGGCGAGATTATCTCGATTGAAGGGCGTAACCTGAGCGTGGAGCTGCTGCCCAGGCACTTGAGCGTCATTTACCCCAATCCGGGCCGGCCAGCATGAGCCTGTCGAGGCAGGGGTTGGTGGCGCTGTTCCGCGCCGTGACGGACGGGATTTTCCGGGTGCACGCCGAAGCGTTGGCGGACATACCCACCCACGGGCCGTTGATCCTGGTGATGAACCACGTCAACCTGTGGGAAGTGCCGCTGATCTATGCGCGTTTGCAACCACGCCCGGTGCACGGCCTGGTGCTGGCCGACCGCTGGAAGAATCCCCTGCTGGCCTGGGGGCTGAATGTGTGCGGAGCCATCCCGTTGAAGCGAGGCGGGGCCAACCTGGGCACACTCAACCAGGCCCTGGCGTATTTGAGCGCCGGAGAGATGCTGTTGATCATGCCGGAGGGCACGCGCAGTTACCACGGCCGGCTGCAGGCTGCCCATTCCGGGGTGGTGATGCTGGCGTTGAAAAGCAAAGCGCCGGTGCTGCCGGTCGCGACGCACGGCGGGGAGGGCTACAAAGAGAATTTGAAGCGGCTGCGCCGCACCGATTTTTACATCCACGTGGGCCAGCCGTTCACGCTAAAAGGGGCGGAGGGGGCGGTGGATAGCCAGTCGCGCCAGCAGATGTTGGATGCGCTGATGTACCAGATAGCGGCGCTGCTGCCCCCGGAATACCGCGGGGCGTACACCCGACCGCCTGAAGCAGGGCAAAGCTACCTGGAATTTGGGTGAGGGAGCCCTCACCTATTCCCCCCCGCGTGCAGGGCACCGGTCGATTTGATGACCGCACCCGCTCCGCAATGACATTTTCCACTTTGCATCGGGCAGCAAACCATCCATCCACGCACCGCGTTCGAGGTACAATGATCCTGGATAAGGGTCGTTCACTTATATTGAAAGGAGATCACCGATGACTGGCTATTTAGGCCCGATTGAAAAGGAAACCGTCGAAAACGGTTATTTTCGCAAGGTTTTATTTACCAGCAAGCATTTACAGCTGGTGGTGATGTGCCTGCAAGGCGGGGAAGAAATCGGCAACGAGGTGCACCCGGATGTGGACCAGTTTTTCCGCATCGAGGCGGGCGAGGCGACATTCGTGCTGAACAATACAGAAGCGCACCACGCGCACGACGGGGATGCGGTGGTGGTGCCGGCGGGCACCTGGCACAACGTGATCAACGCTTCGAAAACCGCCCAGCTCAAGCTGTACACGGTGTACACACCGCCGCAGCACCCTGAAGGGACGATCCATAAGACCAAAGCGGAGGCGGACGCAGCCGAGGAGGAAGAGCACCGCCAATAAAAAATGGCGGCTCTCGCAAAGCCGCCATAAATGAGCCTGGAAAGGGGGATTATTGGATTCCGCCGTTAGTGGAGACATCAAAAAACCATTCATCCGCTTGTGACAGGCTGGCAAAAGGGGGAACGACTCTATGCTCATAAATAGAACATATATTCTATTTATGAGGCCTGATGACCCGCAAGAAAAACCTCCATTCCGGGGGTTCACCCACCCCATGCAATGATTTAACTGAAGAAATCCGCATCCTGCGCGCGATCATCCACCAGGTAGCGCGCCAGGCCGAGCTGGCCCGGTCGGCAGAAGGCTGCGAGCCGGTTGACCTGCAAGAGGTGCTGCATTCGATCGGGGAGGCCAGCGCCCACCTGGCGACGCTGCTACGCGCACAACAGGAATTTACCTCCGGAGACGACCTGCCCGGCGCGCTGCACCAGGCGCTGGAAAACATCCTGGCCGAGATCGAGCGCGAAGGCGAAGCAGGCCCCATCGCGCCGGTAGCCCGGATCGGCGACGGGGGGCAGGAAAACCCAGGCGGGCCAGCATGAAAGCCGGCGAAACGCTCCTTCACGGCGCAGGCCCGGTCACAGGGCGCCCGGCTCGCCTCTCTCTCCGGAGCTGTCCTTTGTGCAAGGACGTGCGCCAAACGGTCTCGCTGGGGAATGACCTGGCCACGGCCATGCGCCGGCTGAAACGGCGGCTGAACCACTGCCACAAGCGCTGCGCCATCTACCAAGGCAACAACGCCTTTCCAGGCGAGGATGCCTGGCACCAGGGCGAAGCAGGCGACCCACCACACGCCAGCGGCCCTGGCCTGGGCGAAGGGGGAGGCCTGTGCCCATTTCTCGAAGATTTCCACGCCCAGCTCCAGGCGGCCATCAGCACGGTGCTGGATGAATGGGAGCGTGGCTGAGCGATGCAAACCAACGCCTGGCTGACGCCCATCTTGCGCGACGTGGCCCTGTACTGTACGCATGCCAGCGAGCTGGATCTGCGCTCGTACCAGGTGAGCGTGGCGCACGCGATTATCGCTTCGGTGCTGCGCAAGCTGGGAC
>JAJYIW010000192.1 GCA_021789855.1 Chloroflexota bacterium
TCGATCTGCTGCGCCAGCCGGCCCCGCCCCTGGCAGTTCACCCAGGCGTCTCCCCGGCTGCCGCGGAGACCTGGTCGCTTTTCCAACTTATTCAACGCACGCGCGAGGTCTACGGCCCCGAGCTGTTGGGCCCATTCATCATTTCAATGACCCATGGCTCGGCGGATGTGCTGGCTGTATTATTGATGGCGCACTGGTGTGGCTGTGAGGATGGCCTGAGCATCGTGCCCCTGTTTGAGACGATCCAGGATCTGCGCCATGCTGAGCAGGTGATGCGCCAGCTCTTTTCCCTGGAGGTCTACCAGGCGCACCTGGCCGGTTGCGCCAGTCGCCAGATCGTGATGATCGGCTATTCAGATTCGAACAAAGACGGCGGTTTCCTCATGTCGAACTGGGCTTTGTACCAGGCGCAGGAGGCGGTCACCAGGGTCTGCCGGGAGCATGGGGTCGACCTGACCCTGTTCCACGGGCGGGGCGGTACGGCGGCGCGAGGCGGCGGACCGGTCAATCGTTCAATCCTGGCCCAACCGGGCGGCTCGGTAGATGGGCATTTCCGGCTGACGGAACAAGGCGAGATCCTGTCCTCGCGCTATTCCAACATTGACCTGGCCATGCGCAACCTGGAGCAAATTGTCAACGCGGTATTGCTGGCATCAGCGCCGCCCGGCAGCACGGCGCCGACCATGACGCCAGAGGGAGGGTATGCGCCGCTTCATTACAAGCTGCTCTCGCCGGCTGTGCTGCCAGAAGCCTGGCGCGCGGGCATGGATTGCATGGCTGAGGCTGCCCGCCTGGCTTACCGGCGGCTGGTGTTTGAAACCCCCGGTTTTTTGGATTATTGGCAGGCTGCCACGCCAATTGAAGAAATAAAAAATCTGACTATCGGCTCCAGGCCAGCGGCGCGCCAGGGCGGGATCGACAGCGTAGCGCAGATTCGCGCCATCCCCTGGGTGTTCTCCTGGATGCAAAGTCGCTTCAACCTGCCCGGCTGGTATGGGCTGGGCACTGGCCTGGCCACTTTACGAGACAGCCGGCCAGATGGCCTGGATTTTCTGCGCGAACTCTATGCTTCCTGGTCATTCTTTCGCATGCTGCTGGAGACCGCCGAGCTGTCATTGATGAAGGCTGACATGTCTGTGGCAGCGCTGTACTCCGCCCTGGTGCCGGATCAGGCGTTGGCTCAGCGCATCTTCAGCGATATACAGGGCGAGTACCAACGCACCGTCCAGGTCGTGCTGGAGATCAAACGACAGCGCGAATTGATGGACAGCGACCCGGTGATCCAGCGTTCAGTGCTGCGCCGCAACCCTTACGTCGACCCGTTGAATTACATCCAGGTTGAGATGTTATGCCGGCTGCGCGCCCTGCCTGACCCGTATGGTGTTGAGGCCCAGGCCCTGCGCGAGGTGATCGTCCTGACGATCAATGGCATCGCAGCCGGCTTGCGGAACACCGGGTAAGATCTATTCTTCCAGGGTCGACAGGTCGCCTTCTGGCAGACCCTGGGCGCGCGCCTTCAACACCCGCCGCATGATCTTCCCGCTGCGCGTCTTGGGCAGCTGCGCGACGGCGGTGATTTTCTCCGGGCGGGCAATGGGGCCCATTTCATGTCCCACGTGGGCCTTCAATTCGTCCATCAAGCCATCGCTGGCTTCGTATCCCGTGCGCAGCATCACGTAAGCGTAAATGGCGTTCCCTTTTATCTCATGCGGCAACCCGATTGCGGCGGCCTCGGCGACGGCCGGGTGGCTGACCAGCGCGCTTTCAATTTCCGCCGTGCCCAGGCGGTAACCGGAGACTTTGATCACGTCGTCAACTCGGCCGATGATCCAGAAATAGCCGTCCGAGTCACGGCGCGCGCTGTCGCCGGTGAAGTAAACGCCGGGGAACCGGCTCCAATACTGGCTGACGTAGCGTTCGGGGTCGTTGTAGATGGTGCGGAGCATGGCGGGCCAGGGGCGCTTGAGTACCAGGTAACCTTCTTCACCCGGGGCGGTCGGATGGCCGGTCTCGTCGTAGATGTCGGCCTCAACGCCGGGGAAGGGGTGGGTGGCGCTCCCCGGTTTGAGGGTGGTGGCCGGCAGGGGGGTGATCATGAACATGCCTGTCTCGGTCTGCCACCACGTGTCCATGATGGGGCAACGGCGCTTGCCGATCACATCGTAATACCAGCGCCATGCCTCCGGGTTAATCGGCTCGCCTACCGTCCCCAACAGGCGCAGGGACGACAGGTCGTGGCGGTTAGGCCAGGCCTCTCCGAACCGCATCAGCCCGCGGATAGCAGTGGGGGCGGTATACAGGACGTTGATGCTATATTTTTCTACCAGGCTCCACCAGCGGTTGGGGTAAGGGTAAGAGGGCCCGCCTTCGTACATGAAACTGGTTGCGCCAAGCAGCAGCGGCCCGTATACGATGTAGCTGTGCCCGGTGATCCAGCCGGGATCGGCCGTGCACCAGTAACGATCCTCTTCTTTCAAGTCAAATACCATCTTGAGCGTGGTGGCCACACCCACCATGTAACCGCCGTGGGTGTGCAAGATCGCTTTTGGCTTTCCGGTCGTCCCCGAGGTGTAAAGCAGGAAGAGGGGATCCTCGGCATCCATCTCCTCGGTTTCACAGCGCGATTGGCCGTTGGCCGTTTTCGCGATGGGCAGAGTCATCAGGTCGTGATACCAGTAGTCCCGGCCTGGCTCCATCGTGACCGCTTCACCCGTGCGTTTCACCACGATCACCTGCTCCACCGTAGCGCACCGTTTGAGCGCTTCGTCGACGATCTTTTTCAGCTCGACGGTTTTACCATTCATATACCCCCCATCGCAGGTAATGACCACGGTGGATTGGCTGTCCTCGATCCGGCCGTGAAGCGCCTCAACGGAAAAACCGCCATACACCACAGAGTGCACCGCGCCTATTTTAGCGCAGGCCAGCATGGCAATGGGTAGCTCGGGGATGCGCCCCATGTAGATCGTAACGCGGTCGCCTTTTTTGATTCCCATGCCGCGCAAAATGTTCGCAAACATGCAGACTTCGCGGTTCAGCGCGTGATAGGAGAAAGTACGGGTTTCCCCTTTCTCGCCTTCCCAAATCAGGGCGAGCTTGTTCCGCCGCCAGGTGTTGACGTGACGATCGAGGCAGTTATAAGTGATGTTGGTTTTGGCCCCTACAAACCACTTGAAGAATGGCGGATTGGAATCATCCAGCACCTTTGTCCAGGGGGAGAACCATTCAAATTCCCTGGCCTGTTCCTCCCAGAAACCGGTCAGGTCCTGCATGGCGCGCTGGTTAAGCTTATCCGGGTCTTTGACAGATGTGGTTGCGAGAAATTCGCGTGAGGGTGGGTAACTGTCCTTTTGGGCTTCTTCTGGCATGTCGACCTTCCTATCAATAAGAATTCGTTATCCCCAGCGGCTCACCTGGGATGAAGGCTGCTCGGCCGCGTAATTAATATATAAATAATACCCTAATTATAGTATTAGGGCGAGTGAGTTTTTCAAGAATCATCGTGAGATAGGCTCTTATCCCTGCATCATTACGTGATAAACTTAACTATTCTGTTGAAGGTCTGAGCCAACCCCTCGTCCTCCCAGTGAATATTGACGTTGGAGCAAGTCATTCATGCCTGATTTCATCCCTTATACCCGTTTCAAATTGGATTATGTGCTTCCGGAGCTGGCCAAAGCCATCTATACCGTAGTCGGCAGCCTGGAAATTACTGCCTGGCGGACGCCTGAACCGGCGCCCTTTAGCCAAAGGGAGTCTGGAGAGCGGTTGGCGCTCAAGGTGGGCGATGCCTGGGGCCGGCTGTTCGATTGCGCCTGGTTTAATTTCAAGGGTAAAATCCCGTTCGAGGCTGCCGGGCAACCGGTGGTCTTGCTGTTAGATGTCAACGGTGAGATGTTGGTGGTGGATAGCCAGGGCAATCCATTGCGCGGCCTGACCAATGCTTCTTCCGATTATGATTATTCGTTGGGTACGCCGGGAAAACGGGTTCTCCCGCTCACCGCCGCTGCACAAGGGGGTGAGGTGATCGATGTCTGGGCTGACGCCGGGATGAACGATCTATTTGGCCGCTTCCGGGGCAATGGTGAAATAGCCGAGGCTTCCATTGCGGTGTGTCATGAAGCAGCTCGTTCGCTGTATTACGATTACGAGGTCCTGTATGATTTTCTCAAGGTGCTCCCTGAGGACTCCGTGCGTTACCAGCAGATCCTGCGAGCCTTGACTGACGTGGTGTGGACGCTGTCGAGCCATTTTGACGCAGAAGGGATCGAAGCCGCGCGGGCGCTGCTCAAGCCGCACCTGGAAAAACGTGGCGGCGATCCCTTGTTGAATATCACCGCCATCGGGCATGCCCACATTGACCTGGGCTGGTTATGGCCGATCCGCGAGACCAAACGTAAGGGCGCACGTACTTTCGCTACGGCCCTGGCCAATATGGAGCTTTACCCTGATTACCTGTTTGGCGCCAGCCAGCCGCAGTTATTCCAATGGATCAAAGAAAATGAGCCTGTTCTGTACCAACGCGTCAAGCAAAAAGTGAGCGAAGGGCGTTTCGAAGTCCAGGGCGCCATGTGGGTTGAGGCCGATACCAACCTCTCGGGAGGTGAGGCGCTGGTACGCCAGCTCCTGTACGGCAAGCGCTTCTTCAGACAGGAATTCGGGGTAGATGTCCGTCACCTGTGGCTGCCGGATGTGTTCGGCTATTCGGGAGCATTGCCCCAGATTCTCAAGCTGGCCGGCGTCGATTACTTTATGACTCAGAAGCTTTCGTGGAACCAGGTGAATCACTTCCCCCATCACTCCTTTCACTGGGTTGGGATCGATGGCACCGAGGTGTTGGCCCACATGTTGCCCGAGGAAACTTATAATAGCCCGGCCCTCCCGCGGGGGGTGGTGAAGATCGAGAAAAACTATGCCGAAAAAGGGGTCTCAGACCAGGCCCTGATGTTGTTTGGCATCGGCGATGGCGGAGGCGGCCCTGGCGAGGAACACATCGAGCGGCTGGGGCGCATCCGCGACCTGGCCGGCCTGTCGCCGGTCGAACCGGGCCGGGCGGCTGGTTTCTTCGAGGTGTGGAAGAAGGACGCCGGGCGTTTCCCATCCTGGGTGGGCGAGCTATACTTTGAAAGGCACAACGGCACCCTGACCACCGAAGCGAAAAATAAGTGGTACAACCGCCGCATGGAGCTGGCCCTGCGGGAGTTGGAATGGTCAGCCTTGTTGGCCGGGGGCGATTTTCCTGCACCCCGCCTGGGTGAGATCTGGCGCGAAGTCCTGCTATATCAATTCCATGACATCTTGCCTGGCTCTTCGATCAAGCGCGTTTACGACGAGAGCCTGGCGCGCTATGCCGCTCTGTTGGCTGAAGTGGAAAGCCTGACCGCGCGTTACGAGGCCAGCCTGGCGTCTGAAGTGGATACCACCGGGCTGGCTGCCCCGGCAGTGGTCTTTAATTCCTGCTCGTGGGAACGCACGGATTGGGTGCAGGCGAACGGCACCTGGAAGCAGGTGACCATTCCACCTGGTGGGTACCGGGCGGTGGACATGGCTTCTGCTGGTGCGTGGCCTGCGTTGACTGCCAGGGACGACTGCCTGGAAAATGAAGTGTTGCGCGTGACTTTCGCCGCGGACGGGAGCATTACCTCTATCTTTGACAAAACTGCCGGACGCGAAGTCCTGGCAGAGGGGCAGGCGGGCAATATCCTGTCCGTCTATCGCGACCAGGGAGACGCCTGGGACTTTGTCCTGGATTATGCCAGCCAGGAACCGGCCCGCATGAAGCTGGCCACGAGCCGGGTCTGGGTGGATGGCCCGCAGGCAGTGGTGGAGCAGGCTTATACCATCGGCCATTCGGTCCTGGTGCAACAAATATCACTGGCGGCTGGTAGCCGGCGCCTGGTGTTTGACAACCGCCTCACCTGGCGTGAGACGGCGACCATGCTGCGCACCCGTTTCCCCGTGGCGATTCATGCGGAAGAGGCAACCTACGAAATCCAGTTTGGTCATATTCGCCGGCCAACTCACCGCAACACTAGCTGGGATCTGGCCAAAGATGAAGCAGCCGGGCATAAATGGGCTGACCTGTCGCAGCGTGATTATGGCGTAGCGCTGTTGAATGACTCAAAGTACGGCCACAAGATAAAAGATCATGTCATCGAGCTGAACCTGCTGCGCAGCGCGCCTTATCCGGGACAAAAGGTGGTCGAGGATAGCGATGTACAACCGGGCGAGCCGCATGGCGGATACACCGACCAGGCTGACCATGTTTTCCGATATGCGATCTATCCCCACCTGGGAGATGCGGTCAGCGGCGGCGTCCCGCAAGCCGGCTATGAGTTTAACCTGCCTCTGCGCCTGATCTCTGCCCAGCCCCATCCAGGACGCAGGCCAGCCAAGGGCTCATGGCTAAAAGTGGATGCAGCCAACGTGATGGTAGAAGCCGTCAAGCAGGCGGAAGACGACCAGGCGGTCGTTATCCGCCTGTATGAATTCACCCACGCCAGCGCCCTGGCCAGGATCGCGTTTGGCTTTCCGGTGCAGAAAGTAGAGCTGGTTAACCTGATGGAGGAGAAGATAGAAGAGCTTCCCCTGGATCAGCAAGGGGTGACCCTGGAATTTCACCCATTTGAG
>JAJYIW010000193.1 GCA_021789855.1 Chloroflexota bacterium
GGCGGAGCCAACGCGGTCTGCCAGGACAGCGGCAGCAGCCAGGTGTGCGCCTGGGTATCGGACGGCGCGCCGGCCCGGTATGCTACGGAGACGGTGTACGGAAAGTACTCCATCAATGGCGCCGGGCAGCCCGGGCAGGCCATGGACACCGCCTGGCATTACAAATCGACCACCTCGACCTGCACGGGAACAACCGGCGCCTCGGGGGTCGCCGCCTGTTCCAAGGACATCGGCGGCGCCACCTCGGGCTACCGGGTCGCCATCGACGTGACGATCGGCGGCGTCACCGCCGCCACCTGGTTCACCCCGCAGTAGGGGCGGACGGCATCCGCCCTTTCGGAGGGCGCACGCCGTGCGCCCCAACCCCTTCGAGAAAGCAATCGTTGATAAGATGGCGAGCCCCAGGTATCACCTGGGGGCATTTTGGGGGATTGACAAACGTAAAAAACATTGTATGATGTATTAGTAAGTCCATTGAACTTACTAAGCCTTTCCCACTTTTTCCAATTCAACCCCTCGACCCACCACCCTTATGATCAAGGCTACCCGCCTGCAGACCAAATTTCATAATCGCAACCTGGTGCTCCACACGATCATCCAAACGGAGAGCATCAGCCGGGCTGAGATCGCGCGCGTCACCAGCCTGACCAAGACCACCGTGTCGGACATCGTGGCCGACCTGATCGCCGAGGGCCTGGTGGCAGAAACCGGCATCGGCGAGTCGCTGGGCGGCAAAAGCCCCATCTTGCTGAGCCTGTTACCCAACGCTCGCAATCTGGTGGGGCTCAACCTGGCGCAGAACCAGTTCCAGGGGGTGATCGTCAACCTGCGCGGGCAGGTGCAGAAGCGCATCGACCTGCCGGTCAATGGCGCGGATGGCGAGCAGGCCATGGATCGGGTCTACACGATCCTGGACGAATTAATCGCCGCCTCCGGCCAGCCCCCGGTGGGCATTGGCGTGGGCACGCCCGGGCTGGTGAATTCGCGCGCCGGGGTGGTGGTCAATGCGGTCAACCTGGACTGGCACGATTTTCCCCTCGGCCAGTTGCTCAAGGAGCGCTATCACCTGCCGGTCAGCGTGCTCAACGACAGCCAGGCCGCCGCCATTGGCGAATACACCTACGGCAAGGGTCACACGCCCGAAAGCAGCCTGGTGGTGATCAACGCGCACCACGGCATCGGCTCTGGCATTGTGCTCAACGGCCGCCTGTACCAGGGCGACGGCGGCGGGGCGGGCGAGATCGGCCACGTGGTGGTGGTGCCCGAGGGCGGCCGGCTGTGCCGTTGCGGCAACCGCGGCTGCCTGGAGACCGTATCCAGCGCCCAGGCCATTCTCCAGCGCATGCACGAGCATACCTCCGCCCCTGGGCTCACCCTGGATGAAGTGCGCCGGGCCTACGTCCAGGGCGACCCCCTGGCCCAGCGGCTGGTGACCGAGTCGGCTTATTATCTTGGGCTGGCCATTTCCGCCCTGGTGGGCATCCTCAACATCCGCGAGATCGTCCTGTCCGGCGATATGACCTGCTTTGGCGACGCCTGGCTGGACACCATCCACACAACCCTGCACCGCACGGCGCTCACCCACTCAGCCCAGGAGACCCACCTGGCCTTCGGGCAGCTCGGCGGCGACGCGGTGGCGCTGGGCTCCACCGCTGTCCTGGCTCACCATTATTCCTTGCTCTTCAGCGAGCAGCCTGTGCCTGCCGATTTTACCTACCTGTAAAGGGCTTTTTCTATGAATTCCAGCCTGCGCCTGATTGCTCCCGCGATCATCCCACCCCTCGAAGAAGGGTTTCGCCCCGCCGTCCTGGCCAATCACGCCTTCTTAGACGAAGTGGGCGCGGGGGGAGAGCCCGTGGTGATCGGCCTGGAACGCGAGTCGGGTAAGCTATCGCGCTTCGAGACGCGCGTGTTTCCGCCCGGCCACCCCCACGCCCCGGCCAGCCTGGCCTACCTCCAGGGGATCGTCGAATTCCTGCTGTGGTCACGCGGCGGCTTCCGGCTTTACGTTGGAGGCCCGGCCTGGATCGGCGAGGCCCTGCGCCAGCATTACTCCGCCAGCGGCGCGGGGCGCTTTGATGTCGCTTTCATGGGGCAGCAGGTTTACCAGCAGCCCTTCACCGTGGAAGGGGTCCGGCCAGAGCAGGTGCCGCCAGCCCGCGAGAGCGGCATGGCTATCGGCGGGCACCTCAACGGCTACCGCATCGGCTTTGACCTGGGGGCCTCCGACCGCAAGGTCAGTGCGGTGGTGGATGGCAAAGTCCTTTACAGCGAGGAGGTCACCTGGGAGCCGCGCAAGCAAGCCGACCCCGGCTATCACTACCGCGAGATCATGGCCGGCATCCAGGCCGCCATCGCCAGGATGGGCAAGGTCCAGGCCATCGGCGGCAGCTCGGCCGGCATCCTCATCAATAACCGGCCGATGGTGGCGTCGCTGTTCCGCGGCGTGCCCGAAGCGCGCTTCGATGAGGTGCGCAACCTGTTCAGCCGCATCAGCGCTGAGCTGGGGGTGCCGGTGGTGGTGATTAACGACGGCGACGTGACCGCGCTGGCGGGCGCCATGTCGTTGGAAGCCAACGGCGTTCTGGGCATCGCCATGGGCTCCAGCCAGGCCGCCGGTTACCTCGACCCGCAGGGGCACATCCTGGGCTGGCTGAACGAGCTGGCCTTTGCCCCCATCGACCTCAACCCGGCCGGGCCGGTGGACGAGTGGTCGGGAGCGGTGGGAGCCGGCTCGCAGTATTTTTCTCAACAATGCGTCTTCCGCCTGGCGCCGCGGGCTGGCATCGCCATCCCCGACGGCCTGATCGACGCGGAGCGGCTGGCGTTCGTCCAGGCGCGGCTGGAAGCGGGGCACGAGGGAGCCGTGCGCATCTGGCAAACCATGGGCGCGGCGCTCGGTTACGGCATTGCCCATTACGCCGATTTCTATGCCTTTAAGCACGTCCTCATCCTGGGGCGGTGCACGTCTGGCCAGGGCGGCCGCCTGCTGTTGGACGGCGCCCAGGCAGTGCTGCAACGCGAGTTCCCGGAGCTGGCCGGCCGGGTGCAAATTCTATTGCCCGATGAAAAAAACCGGCGGGTGGGCCAGGCGATTGCCGCCGCCAGCCTGCCGGAAATCTTACAAGGTTAAGGTGATGGCATGAATTTTATTTCTCCAACGGCTGAGCTTTTCGTGCCCGACCAGCTCCCCCCCGAACAGGCGCTGGCGCGCACCACCCACATGGCGATCAGCGCCCACCAGGACGACATCGAGATCATGGCGGCCGAGCCCATCCTGCAATGCTTCCAGAGCGATACCCTGTGGTTTACCGGGGTGGTGGTGTCGGACGGGCGAGGCTCGCCCCGGGCCGACCTGTATCAAAATTTTACCGATGAGATGATGCACACCGTGCGCATCAAGGAACAAAAGAAGGCCGCGCTGGTGGGCGAGTACGCCGCGCAGGCCTTGCTGGATTATCCCAGCGCCGTGGTGAAAAATGGCGCCGACCTGCGCCCGGTGGACGACCTGGCGATGCTGCTCCAGGCGGCTCACCCGCGTTTCGTCTACACGCACAACCTGGCCGACAAGCACGATACCCACGTGGCGACCGCCCTGCGCGTGATCGCGGCTATTCGCCGCCTGCCGCCCGCTGAGCGCCCCGAAAAGCTGTACGGCTGCGAGGTGTGGCGTGACCTGGATTGGATGGTCGATAGCGACAAGGTGGCTTTCGACCTGAGCGCCCACGAAAGCCTCCAGGCGGCGCTGCTGGGCGTGTTCGATTCGCAGATCGCCGGCGGCAAGCGCTACGACCTGGCCACGGTGGGCCGCCGCCGCGCCAACGCCACTTACTTCGAGGCCCACGGCACCGATGTCGCCAAAGGCCTGACCTTCGCCATGGATTTGACCCCGCTGATGCTGGAACCCCAGCGAGAAATTGGCGAGTACATCCAGGAATTTTTACATCGCTTTACCCAGGAAGTCGCCGACCGGCTGAACAGGCTCCATTAGCCAGTCGCCCTATCATTGTCTGGAGGAAGGAGAACAGAAAACCCCAAAACCATTTTGATACCATCCGCCTGGCGCCAGCCAGAACCTGAACTGTTTTATTTGAAATCAATGATCAAATTAGGAGAATGAACCCATGCGTACGAAACTGTTTATCTTGCTCACTTTGTTAAGCCTCATCCTGGGCGCCTGCGCTTCCCCCACGGCGGCCCCTGCCGCCACGCCGGCCGCGCCCCAACCCACCCAAACCCCAGCGGTCGTGAAAGAGACCGTGGTGGTCCAGCAAACTTCGGTGGTTGAAGTGACCAAAGAAGTCATGGTCACCCCCACTGCGCTGCCCAACCCCGAAGCGGTCATCCCCAACGTCGAGCCCAACGCCTCCATCACGGTGTGGACTTTCTGGCTGTCCCCCACCTTTGACCAGTACGTCAAAGATGTCATCGCCAACTTCCAGAAGGCCTACCCGGGTGTCCAGGTCAAATGGGAAGACCACCAGGCCACCTTCCGCGATGACCTGAATGCGGCCTACGCCGCCGGCAACGCGCCGGACGTGATCAACCTGTCCATCTCGGAAGGCTGGGTGACGCAATACGCCGGCCAGGGCAACCTGCTGGCGCTCGATTCGCTCGTCCCGGCCAGCGTGGTGAGCGGTTATTTCCCCAACCTGTGGAATGAGCAGGTGGTGGCCGGCAAGCACTACCAGTTCCCCTACTACCAGGGCATTTCGGTCGACCTGATCAACAAACAGATCTACGACAAGACCGGCTTGAAAGTCGAAGACTTCCCCAAGACGATCGACGGCCTGCCCGCGCTGTGCCAGACGATCAAGCAGAAGACCGGCACGCTGTGCGACATCCGCCTGACGGTCAGCGACCTGCTGGCCCAGATGGTGTACGAGGGCGGGGTGAAAATCATCAGCGATGACGGCAAGACCTTCACCTTCGATTCCCCCGATGCCGTGGCCTGGTTACAAATGTACGTCGACATGGTCAAGGCCGGTACAGTGGATCGCACCGTGCTCGTCACCGACCAGGATCGGGTCGGGCTGGACCTGTTCACCTCGGGTAAGGCCGCCTTCTACAACACCGGCCCCAACCTGATCCGCGACGTGCGCGCCAACAACCCCGGCCTGTACGGCTACCTGGCCGTGGTGAACGCCCCGGTCGGCAAGAGCGGTGTGGTTGGCAAAGGCCTGATGGGCATGTCCGTCAATGCCAAGACCAAGTACCCCAACGCGGCCATCGCCCTGGCCCAGTTCTTCACCAACGTCAGCTCCAGCGTCGAGCTGTCGAAACTGGTGGCAGTCTACCCGTCCATGCCGGCTGCCTTTAACGACCCGTTCTTCTCGACCAAGCCGGTTGCCATCGAAGACAGCGTCAAGCCGACCGCCAAGCAGGCCGTTTCGCAACTGGCCGATATCGTCCCGTTCGTGCCCAGCAAGAACGACGTGAACGCCATCGTCCTGCAGGCAGTCCAATCCGCGCTGTTCAACGGCGTCCCGGCCCAGAAAGCTTTATCTGACGCCGTGGCCAAAGCCAACGCGCTGATCAACAAATAACATTACTCCCTTGCATCCCCCATTTTTACCCGCGGGTGAAAATGGGGGGGCAACCCCAGCTTCCCCCCATTTCAGTCCTCGAAAATGGGGGGAATAAAAGGGGGTAGGATGGACTCCATGGCCCAGAAGAACCGCCTCACGCCTTACCTTTTCCTTGCGCCCGCCCTGGTGATCATCGCGGTGTTCGTGCTGTATCCCATCGGCGCCGTCGTGTATTACAGCTTTACCGATTACAGCATCTCGACCCCGCCGGTCTGGATCGGCCTGCAAAACTACGCCGCGTTGATGGTCGACCCGATCTTCTGGCAGGCCCTGGAGCACTCTTTTATCTACCTCATCGTCACGCCGATCCTGATTGTCCTGTGCATCCTCCTGGCGATCCTGGTCAATCGCAAGCTGCCCGGCATCTACGCCTTCCGCGCCATGTACTATATCCCGGTGGTCAGCGGCAGCATCGCGGTGGGCATTGCCTGGCGGCTAATGCTGGACACCAACGGGCTGCTCAGCAGCCTGTTGATGACGCTGGGCCTCGCGCAGGAGCCGGTCCAATGGCTGGCGATCCCCCAGCTCACCCTCCCCATCGCCATGCTGCTCACCATCTGGATGGGCCTGGGGTATTACATGATGATTTTCCTGGCCGGCCTGCAAAACATCCCCGAGGAGCTGTACGACGCGGCCCAGATCGATGGCTGCAATGCCTGGCAGAAGCACTGGTACGTCAGCCTGCCCGGGCTGCGCCCGCAGATCGTGATGGTGGCAGTGATATCCAGCCTGGCCGCCTTGCAGGTGTTCAATGAAATTTACATCCTCACCGGCGGGCTGGGCGGCATTCTGAACAGCGGCGTGACGGTGGTGTTCTACCTGTGGCAACAGGCCTTCCGCCTGCAGCATGCCGGCATGGCCTCCGCCATTGCCATCGTCTTGCTGGTGATCACCCTGGTCTTCTCAATCTTCAATATCCGTATCCTGGAACGCGGCTCGGAGGGTGAATAATGGAACTCACCGCTGGAGCTTAT